>CAVFNZ010000040.1:0-12256 GCA_963624095.1 Clostridium sp. CAG:217
GTTATATACTTTTAGTTAGCGGCTGCAAAGATAACCATTATTTCCGACCTGCAACCTTTTTCAAGGAAAATATTTCAGTCGGAGGCTAAAAATCAATGCAATCAATGCAAGAATGCCCCTACGGCTGGCTGTCAGTCTCTCTTTTCGATGGAGGTAAGCGGGTGTCGGTTACCTTCCACGCGGGTAAGGAACGCCTTGGCACTACCGAAGTTGAGGTAAAGGTCGAGGCGTACGGGGAGGTGATTGTCGTCGTCGGTCACATAGAAGGTAATGACCTCCTTCTCTTTCTTCTTTTTATATTCCACGAGCGAGAACACGAGGCAGCGATAGGTCACGCCGTCATCGGTCGTAAATCGTTTGACACCTCTGTAGATAAGGGTCTGGTCTTCCACCTTAGTGCCCGTGGCCATCGGGAAGACAAGCTTGTGACCCACCTTCATGCCCTCCGCCGAGAGGGAACGGGCGCGGGCCAACAGGCTGAGCATGTCGTAGACACATCGGTTTTCCGTAGTCTCCGAGTATCGGGGTTGTTTCCCTGGTCTCTTGCGGCTCTGTCTGACGAGCGTCTGCCCATTCTCATACGAAAAGTTCACCTCGTCCAGGGTATATTTCTTGCCCTCTTCCGCACCCTTGCGGAAATGGTAAGGCACAAGGTCGGGCGACATGGTCGACTCCAGCGTGTCACGCATGACGAAGAAGAAGTCCGCCCGCTTGTTTCCTTTGGTCTGTAAGTGAGTGCGCAGGGCCGGCTTCCCGTGATAGGTCGTGCTGACGGTCTTCATGGAAGCCGTGCCGGCCTTCACCCACACGAATTTCCAGTTGAAACGCAAGTCATAGGTGAGTGCCTCTCCCGCCTGCATGGCTTTGTTGTCCACGCCACACTGGGCGTAAGAGAGCAGTCCACACAGGCACATGCATACAATCAACCCTATCGTCTTCATCACTTGCTCTTCTCTTTTAGGCGTTCTTCGTTACGGCTCTTGGCGGTCTGTTTCTGCTTGTCCGCCTTTTGCTTGACAAGTTCCTTGGGTTTCTGCTGCAACACGGGCACAGCATTCAAGTCCCAATCCTGCTCCACCTCCCACATGGCCTTCAGCTCCAATTTTCCCGGATAGTAGTACACCTCCTCAGCCTGCCGCTTCGCTTCATAGAGACCCGTATCCCAGATGCCGTTGCCGTTGCGGTCGTAGAAGAGACGCATATAGTACATGCCCGGCTCCAGGAAGAAGAAGTCCGCACGGCCATCCTTTACGGAAGCCTGGCGCACCACGGCCTCTTTGGAGTCAATCACCTGCACCACGAGGCACGTGTCGGCATGGGGTATGTGGACGAACAAGGCACTGTACTCGTCGAGCGAGCGTACCTTGAAAGCATGCTGACTGCCTTGGTAGAACTTCCCGTAGAGCCCGGTAAACGCCAACGAATCGATGGTCAGCTTATATTCCTGTTCGGGTCGCCACTCGGCGTAGAGGGTATAGTCACGCTGGTTCAAGGAGTCCATCTCCACCTCAAAGGGGATGGCGTTCCACAGCGTGTCTACCTTTTGCTCCAAGTGAATGGCATCGATATTGAAGAAAGCCAAGGGTTCTTCGAAGCCGATGCGCACATTCTTGAAGATGTCGAACTTGGACGGAGCGTCCACCTTCGCTTTCAGGAACTCGATAGGCGGTATCGTGTCCGGATCATCGGGGTTTCTTTTCAACCGCTTCTTCAGCTGTTTCTTCCACTCGGCCAACTTATCGTCAGCGGCCTTCTGCAAGCGTTCGCGGGTGGTCTTGGGCGACAATTCGAGCGTGTCGGTGCGTGGGACGAGTTGTCCCAGCGTATCGGTGAAGAGGTAAGAGACCTTCATCGCCAGCGTGTCGATGTTGTAGACCATGGAATCCTTTATCCAATAATGGATGGTATCGTTGTGGACGGAGTGTTCCAACACAAAAGCGTCCGCCGCGTCGAAGTTGAGCCCCTCCACCGTAGGCAAGGTATCCGCCTGAGCGGAGAAGTAGAACGAGAACTTGGTGGGGACCAGTCGTTCGTTCTTGACCATATACTGCGTAGTGGGTGTCTCCTTGAACGCGCGCAGCACGATGTTGTCCGGCGTGAAGTGGGTATAGTGCACTTGCCGGATGGTGTCGATGGTGAGCGAGTCGCGCCAAACGGTATCGTTGCGTACGTCGGGAGCGGAAGCCGGCACTATCAGTTCGTCCGAGAAGGCAATCATCTCCGTCTTCTGGTCGAAGACGAAGTTCTGGTTGATGTCCGAAAGTCCGTATATGCGGTAAGTTCCGGGAGCGACACCCCGGATGGAGAAACGTCCCCTGCTGTCGGTACGTCCCACGCGCTCGATGGGAATCTTCACGAAAGCGGAATCCTCAAGGTTGGAGTGGAGTCCCACCAACATTCCCTTGACGGGTTCCAGGTTGGAAGCGTCCAGCACCGTGCCGGAAATCTGCATGGAGTCAATCACGTCACCCGTAGAGAAGGCGAAGGTGTAATCGCCGAACGGATTTCCTTCGTTGTTGTCCACAATCGCGTCGCCAAAGTCGATGGTGTAGGTCGTATTGGCCTTCAGCGAGTCCATCAGCCGCACCTCCACTTTCTTGCCGTTGGCCTTCACTTCGGGCTGTTCCAGCTGAGCCGGCGAGATGACCACCTTTTCGCTGGCGTTCTCCAGCTTTATGTATTCATCGAACTCTATGGAAATCTTCTTCAACTTATTGTTCAGCGCGTTGATTTCCGGTGTTGTCCTCACCACCACGGGCGGTGTCTCGTCGTACATGCCGCCATCGGGCGACCCGATGCTGGCGCACGAATAGAGGACAACGAAAAGCGCGGCCGACGCGCCTCCCATCCATTTGTTGCGTATGGAGCGTTTCTTGTTCATTCGTTTATTGGTTCAGCGACAATAGTTCGTCGATATATTCGCGTGTGTTGCTCAGGCGCGGCACCTTATGCTGACCGCCCAGTTTACCCTTTGCCTTCAGCCATTCGTTGAACAGGCCGGGACGGGCGGTAATCACTTCCAATGGTTGCAACGTGACGTTCTTGCTGCGTTTGGCCTCGTAGTCGGAGTTGATTTCCTGCAACGCGGTGTCCAATGTCTTGGCGAAGCGTTCCATCGAATCGGGCAGTTGTTCGAACTCGATGAGCCACTGGTGACGACATTTCGCGTCGGCATCCATGAAGACGGGAGCCGCGGTGTATTCGAGAATCCGGGCACCCGTCTCGGCACAAGCCTTCAGCAGTCCCTTCTCGGCATTGTCCACAATCAGCTCCTCGCCAAAGGCGTTGATGAAGTGTTTAGTACGTCCAGTGATGACAAACTGATAAGGGGTTTTGTTGGTGAACATCACCGTGTCGCCAATCAGGTAGCGCCACAATCCGCACGAGGTACTGATAAGCATCGCGTAGTTCTTGTTCAGCTCCACGTCTTCGAGAGGCACCACCGTCGGGTTGGGACTGCCGAAACTCTCCATGGGCATGAATTCGTAGTAGACATCGTAGTCTATCATCAGCGTCATGGACGAGGTGGTGGGGTCGGTCTGCACGCCAAAGAAGCCTTCACTGGCGTTGTAGGTCTCCATGTAGTGCATCCTGTCACTGCGTATGAGCTGTTTGTAGAGTTCTCGGTAAGGGGCGAAGCTGATGCCGCCGTGGAAGAAGACCTCCAGGTTGGGCCACACCTCTTCCAGTCCGGTCTTGCCGGTTATCTCCAGCACCCGCTTCAGCACGGCCAGCATCCACGAAGGCACACCGGATATGTTGGTGACATTGGCCTTTATGGTGCTGCGGGCAATCTTGTCCATCTTCACTTCGAAGTCGCTCAGCAAGGCGATTTTCTTGTCGGGGACGCGTATCAGGTTGACCAACGGGCTGATGTTCTCGATGAGGATGGCCGAGAGGTCGCCCACCAAGGAGTCCTTCACGTTGTAGTTGGGGGCGTGGCTGCCACCCAGGATAAGTCCTTTGCCCGAGAAGAAACGGCTCTGCGGATTGTTGCGCAAATAGGCGGCCACGCAATCCATGCCTCCCGCATAGTGGATACGCCGGAGGCCGTCCGGACTGACGGGGATGAACTTGCTCTTGTCGTTGGTCGTGCCCGATGACTTGGCGTACCACTTCACCTTGCCGGGCCACAACACGTCCTTCTCACCGTGGCGCATACGCTCCACATAGGATTTCACCTCCTCGTAGGTCTGCACCGGCACGCGGTTCCGAAAATCATCGTAGTCCCTTATGTGAGCGTAATCGTGGGTCAACCCCCACTCGGTGGCGGCAGCCTTGCCAACAAGGTGGCGGAGCACTTGATGTTGGAGTTCCGCGGGTTTTATGGAATATGAATCGATGGCTTTCTGACGAGAAACGAACAGCTTGCCTATCACATGCGTAGTATCTATCATAAAAAAATAACTCTCTGACGTTCTTTTTCAGCGGCAAAAGTAGCGTAAAGATTTGAAAACACCTATCTTTACCCGAAAGTTTTAACGCATATAAGGAAATGGACTAACGGCATGAAAATAGGTATCTTAACATCGGGTGGCGACTGTCCCGGCATCAACGCCACCATACGGGGTGTGTGCAAGACCGCCATCAACCACTACGGCATGGAAGTCTACGGAATCCACGACGGCTTCCTGGGACTGATAGGGAACGACATGGAACAGCTTACCGAACAGTCCATGTCCGGGCTGCTCAACCTCGGAGGCACCATCCTGGGCACCTCACGCGAGAAGCCCTTCAAGAAGAGCGACAACGAACACGCCGCCATCGACAAGCCTACACTCATGGCGGAGAACATCAAGGCGCGCGGACTGGACTGCATCGTATGCATAGGCGGCAACGGCACGCTGAAGACTGCGGCCAAGATGGCGGCCATGGGCATCAACGTGGTCTCCATCCCCAAAACCATTGACAACGACGTGTGGGGCACCGACCAATCCTTCGGGTTCGACACCGCCGTCAGCATCGCCACGGACGCCATCGACCGCCTCCACTCCACCGCCAGTGCCCACAAACGGGTCATGGTGATAGAGGTGATGGGACACAAGGCCGGATGGATTGCGCTTTACAGCGGCATGGCAGGCGGCGGTGACGTGATTCTGATTCCCGAGCTGGCCTACGAGATGCAACCCGTCTACGATACCATCATCGGACGGGGGAGGCGCAACAAGCCCTACAGCATCGTGGTGGTGGCGGAGGGAATTCCCCTCAAGACACCCGTGAGACAGCGGGCCGGGGAATACATCGCGAGACAGATAGAGCAGGCAACGGGATTCGAGACGCGCGAGATGGTGCTTGGATACATCCAGCGCGGAGGCTCGCCCACCCCGTTCGACCGCAACTTAGCCACCCGTATGGGCGGTCATGCGGCGGACCTGATTGCCTCGGGAGAGTTTGGCCGCATGGTCTCCCTGCAAGGGAACGGCATCACCTCCATCTCGTTGGAAGAGGCGAACGGCAGGCTGAAGTTAGTCCCCGCCGACCACGAACTGATTGTGGAGGGTCGCAAGATGGGGGTCTGCTTCGGATAGTCCCCTAATCGATGACCCACCGGCCGTTGTGCGCCTTTGTCTCCTTGGGGTCATAACGCAGGGCGGCCGCGTCGGGAATGTCCAACAGGTACTCTTTGGCTCCCTTGTCGTGAAGCGCATATCCGCGCAGCCAAGGGTTGGCCTCCTTCAGCTGAGCCACGGTCAGGCCATGCCGACGGGCGTAGGCCGACAAATCGGCGATGGCGGAGGTTACGCGCACCTGCTTGCAAGGAATCAGCGGATAGAGTTGCTCGCGCTTCAGGGCAAAGCCATAGCGGACGGGGTCATTGAATATCTCTTTCATCGCCAGGATGCGGAACATATAGCGTGAGGTCTCCTGATTGAGCCACAAATCGGTGGCTTTCTCCACCCGCTGGCGGTTCAACTCATGCGTAATCCTTCCCTGCCCCGCATTGTAGCTGGCGGCCACGGTGAGCCAATCGTGGTATTTGGCGTACGCGTCTTTCAGGTAACGGCACGCGGCACGCGTCGCTTTCTCCAGGTGGTAACGTTCGTCCACGTTGGCGTTTATCTCCAACCCGTACAGCTTGCCGGTGCTCTCCATGAACTGCCACAGCCCACATGCCTTCACCGGCGAGCGGGCCAGAGGGTCGAGACTGCTCTCTATGGCCATCAAGTATTTGAAGTCATCGGGCACACCCTCTTCCCGCAAGATAGGCTCCACTTGCGGGAAATAGCGGTTGGCCCGCTTGATGACCAGCATGGTGGTGGAATGCATGTATGTGAACGAAGTGAGTTCACGGTCCATGCGCTCGCGCATGTCTGCGCGCGTCAGGTCTACCGACTCACCGGCAAAGGCGACTTCGGCAGGCACGGAAGGCGAAACGGTGCAATAAGGAAGTTCCGACTTCGGTGAGTTATCGGGTCCGGGTTCAAGGGCGGACTGGAACAGCGGGATGCAAAATCCCAAGGAGATACCGCCCAACAACGGAAAGGCGGAACGAAGCAGCTTATGTTTCATACGTATATTATCTTTCACAAACGGCAGCTCGGGAGCATCACGCATATGATTCATTATCAATATCCGGCTTTCCGCACAGGGAACATTGTCCGGCAACGAGCCGCCGTCTTAGGTTTGTATTAGTATCTACGAGCGGCAAAAATAGCAATCTTAAGGGGAATAACCGCCCGTTTTCTTGATTAACCTACATTTTTTCCGTTTCTTTGCAGAAAAATATAGCCTGCGTAAAAAGCATGAGTCCTATAAACTTCACGCACATTCTGAACCAAACGGTGGATACGCTTTCGGAAGCCTCATCGTACCAAGGATTGTTTCACCAACATAAAGACGGTGATCCGCTCCCCTCCGCAAAAGTGTTGCAGGAGGCCATCGAGCTGTCCCGTTCCATCCTGTTCCCGGGATACTACGGCAACTCTACGGTCAACAGCCGCACGCTGAAGTATCACATCGGCGTGGCCACGGAGGAGTTGTTCAACCTGCTCAGCGAGCAGATACAGGCAGGTCTCTGCTTTGGACGTAACGAGGAAGAGGAAGACGAGAGCCGACAACAGGCCATACGCGAAGAGGCCGTCAGACTGGCGGCCCGGTTCATCAGCCGTTTGCCCGAACTGCGAAGCATTCTGGCCACCGACGTGGAGGCGGCGTACAACGGAGACCCCGCCGCGACCGACTTCGGTGAGGTAATCAGCTGCTACCCCATCATCAAGGCATTGAGCAACTACCGCATGGCGCACGAGCTGTTGCTGCTGGGTGTGCCGCTCATACCGCGCATCATCACGGAGATGGCCCATTCCGAAACGGGCATCGACATTCATCCGGGAGCCGTCATCGGTCATCACTTCACCATCGACCACGGTACGGGTGTGGTGATAGGCGCCACCGCCATCATCGGCAACAACGTGAAGCTCTATCAGGGTGTGACACTCGGCGCCAAGAGTTTCCCGCTCGACGAGAACGGAAATCCCATCAAGGGCATCGCACGCCATCCGATACTGGAAGACGATGTCATCGTCTACTCCAACGCCACCATCCTGGGACGCATCACCATCGGCAAGGGGGCTACCATCGGAGGCAACATCTGGGTTACGGAGGACGTGCCCGCCGGCGCACGCATCGTGCAACGCAAATAGGCAACCGACATTTTACTGAAAAAAACGAATCTGTAAACGATATGGAAGAATTTGAGTTAATAGCCAAGACCTTTCAGGGACTGGAAGGAGTGTTGGCGGAGGAACTGACCGCCTTGGGAGCCAACAACGTCGAGATAGGCATCCGCATGGTCTCTTTCACGGGCGACAAGAAGTTGATGTACAAAGCCAACTTCTGTCTGCGCACGGCCATCCGCATCCTGAAACCCATCAAACACTTTACGGCCAACACCGCGGACGAGGTGTACGAAGCCGTGAAAACCATTGAATGGGAGAAATATCTCGACACGAAGAAGACTTTTGCGGTGGACGCAGTAGTTTACTCCGAGGAGTTCCGCCACTCGAAGTTCGTGGCCTACCGGGTGAAAGACGCCATCGCGGACTACTTCAACGAGAAGTCCGGCGAACGCCCTTCGGTGCGCCTGAACAATCCGGACCTGAACCTGAACATCCATATCGCACAAAACAAGTGCACCCTGTCGCTCGACAGCTCGGGCGAATCCCTGCACCGCAGAGGCTATCGGCAGGAAGCCGTGGAAGCTCCGCTCAACGAGGTGTTGGCCGCCGGCATGATACTGCTGACGGGGTGGCGCGGTGAGTGCGACCTGATAGACCCGATGTGCGGATCGGGTACCATACCCATCGAGGCGGCCCTGATAGCGCGCAACATCGCCCCGGGCATCTTCCGCAAGGAGTTCGCCTTCGAGAAGTGGACGGACTTCGACCAGGAGCTGTTCGACTCCATCTACAACGACGACTCCCAGGAACGGGAGTTCGACCATAAAATCTATGGCTACGACAACAATCCGAAAGCCAACGCCATCGCCATGCGCAACGTGAAGGCGGCCGGCCTGTCGAAAGAGATCACGCTGAAGGTGCAGGCTTTCCAACAGTTTGAGGCTCCGGCAGAGAAAGCCATCATCATCACCAATCCGCCGTACGGCGAGCGCATCTCCACCAACGACCTGCTCGGGCTCTATCAGATGATTGGCGAACGACTGAAGCACGCCTTCGTCGGCAACGATGCCTGGATACTGAGCTACCGCGACGAATGCTTCGAGCAGATAGGGTTGAAACCCTCGGAGAAGATAGCGTTGTTCAACGGGTCGCTGGAGTGCCAGTTCCGCAAGTACCAAATCTTCGATGGCAAATACAAAGAGTTCCGCCAAAGCAGTCCCGAAGAGTTCAAGGCCAGACGGGAGGAACTGCCCTACAAATCCCGGGTAAGCAGACGTAGGGAGGATGGAGACAGACGGTCCTCCTTCGGCGACAGACGGAAACCTCGCTTCGGCAAGGACGAAGAGAACGGTCGGCCCGCTTTCGGTGACAGACGGAATTCCCGTTTCAGCAAGGAAGGAGAGGACAGACGGTCTCCCTTCGGTGGTAGACGGAACTCCCGTTTCGACAAGGACGAAGAGAATGGAAGGTCTGCTTTCGGTGACAGACGGAAACCAAGGTTCGACAGAGAGGGCGGTGACAGGCGAACCGACAGAGGCGAACGGCGCGGCAGCCGCTTTGGAGACAGAGACCATAAACGTACATTCGGCCGCAGGGAGGGAGAACGCTCTTTCTCCAGACGACCCATAAATAGAGGAGACCATCATCATGAGAACGAAGAGTAACCTGTTGTTTGTCTTGTTTACGCTGGCAGCTATGGTAACCACGGCACAAGAGAAGAAACATTTCACGCTGGACGACCTGATTCCGGGAGCCAGCAACTACTACAACTGCTCCATCAAGAACCTGCCGGGCGTGCAGTGGTGGGGCGATGTGTGCATCAAGCCGGACGTGGACGAAGTGAAAGCCATCGACCCGAAAAGCGGGAAGGAACGAACATTGATTACACTGGATGAGGTGAACAAGGTGCTCGGCGCAACCACCCTCCCGAAAGGAGAGAAAGCCCCTGCCCTGCACCATTTCTACAATTGCAGCTTCCCCTATGCGGAGCAACCCGTCATGCTCATTCCCGCTATACATTATTATATATGTATGGATTTCGAGGCGAAAAAGGTCGTGGGGGTACTGCCCTTGCTGGAGAAAGCCGCGAACATCACGTTCTGCAAAGAGGGGAAGCGGCTGGCCTTTACCATTGACAACAAACTGTACGTGAGCGGCATGCAAAACACGGACGCTCCCTATGCGGTACCCGTCTGCGTGGCCGGAGCCGATGATGCGCCCGAGAGCGGCATCGTCTATGGACAAGCCGTACACCGCAACGAGTTCGGCATTGAGGGCGGCATCTTCTGGGGGCCAAAGGGCACCCGGTTGGCATTCTACCGCATGGACCAAAGCATGGTGACGGACTATCCGCAGGTGGACATCAGCACGCGCATCGCCTCATTGGTTCCGGACAAATACCCGATGGCCGGCATGACGAGCCACAAGGTAACCGTCGGCGTGTACGACGCGGAGAGCGGACAGACCGTCTACCTGCAGGCAGGCGACCCGACAGACCGCTATTTCTCCAACATCAGCTGGAATCCGGAGCAGACGAAAGTATACATGATAGAGTCCGTGCGCGACCAAAACGAGATGCAGCTGGTGCGCTACGATGCCGCGACAGGCGAACGGGAGGCCGTGCTCTACGAAGAGAGCCACCCCAAGTACGTGGAACCCATGCATCCGCTGACTTTCTTGCCTTGGGACAGTACGAAGTTCATCTTCCAAAGCCAGCGAGACGGATACAACCACCTCTACCTGATGGATACGGCCAAGGGAACGAACGCCACGGAACAGCGCAACGACTTCGGGAGCGGCTACCGCGAGCACATAGCAACACGCCAGTTGACCTCGGGCGACTGGGTGGTACAGGAAATCATCGGGTTCAACGCCAAGAAGAAAGAGGTAATCATAGCCACTACGGAAATCTCGCCGATGCAGACCAATATCTACGCGGTGAATGTCGGCAACGGCAAACGCCGTGCCTTGGGCAACAGCGAGGGCGTACACGCCGTACAACTCTCCGCTTCGGGACAGTACCTTATCGACCGGTACACCACCCCGAACGTTCCGCGCAACATCGACCTGCTGAATGTAGCCAACAACAAGTCCGTCAACATCTTCACGGCAGACGATCCCTGGAAAGGGTACGACCTGCCCCAGATAGAGACAGGGACCATCAAGGCGGCCGACGGGGTAACGGATCTCTACTACCGGTTGCTGAAACCCACTGACTTCGACCCCAACAAGAAATACCCCGCCATCATCTATGTCTACGGCGGCCCGCACGCCCAGATGCTCAGTGCCACCTATCGCTACGCGGCACGGGGTTGGGATGTCTACATGGCCCAACAAGGCTATGTGATGCTGACGGTAGACAACCGCGGAAGCATGAACCGCGGACTGGCGTTCGAGAACTGCACGTTCCGCCACTTGGGTACCGAAGAGATGAAAGACCAGATGAAGGGCGTGGAACTGCTGAAGTCACTCCCATACGTGGATGCCAACCGCTTGGGCGTACACGGATGGAGCTTTGGCGGATTCATGACGACAAACCTCATGCTCACCTATCCCGACGTGTTCAAGGTGGGCGTAGCCGGCGGACCGGTCATCGACTGGAAATACTACGAGGTGATGTACGGCGAACGCTACATGGACACTCCGCAGGCCAACCCCGAGGGATACAAGGAGTCGAACCTCAACGAGAAGGCGGGCAACCTAAAGGGTCGCCTCGAAATCATCTACGGAGGCAACGACCCCACCTGTGTGCCGCAGCACACCCTCTCGTTCATCCGCGCGTGCATCGACAAGGGGACACACCCCGACCTGTTCATCTACCCGGGACACGGGCACAACATGATGGGTAAGGACCGCGTCCATCTGCACGAGCACATCACCCGCTACTTCGAGGATTTCCTGAAGTAAGCCCGAGAGAAGACAAAGAATAACCTTTAACACTAAAACAAGCGTAACAATGAATATCATACTATTAGGGTCGGGCGGACGCGAACACGCGTTGGCCTGGAAAATCGCCCAAAGTCCGAAAGTGAAGAAACTTTACATCGCCCCCGGCAATGCGGGAACAGCAGAGGTCGGCACCAACGTGGATATCCCCATGAAGGAGAACTTCGACGCACTGAAACAGTTCGTCCTCGACAAGGAGATAGACATGGTGGTCGTGGGACCGGAAGAACCGTTGGTAAGGGGTGTCTACGACTACTTCAAGAACGACGCCGCACTCCGTAGCATCCCCGTCATCGGTCCCTCCAAGGCCGGAGCCGTACTCGAAGGCAGCAAGGAGTTCGCCAAGGGATTCATGCAACGCCACCATATCCCCACGGCGGGATACAAGAGCGTCACCGCCGACAATCTCGACGAGGGCATCGCCTTCCTGGAGACACTGCAGGCACCCTATGTGCTGAAGGCCGACGGGTTGTGCGCCGGCAAGGGCGTGTTGATTCTGCCGACCCTGGAAGAGGCGAAGAAGGAGTTGAAGGAGATGCTCGGCGGCATGTTCGGCAACGCTTCCGCCACCGTGGTCATCGAGGAGTTTCTCAGCGGCATCGAGTGCTCGGTGTTCGTGCTGACTGACGGCAAGCACTACAAGATATTGCCCGAAGCGAAAGACTACAAGCGCATCGGTGAGGGCGACAAAGGAC
>CAVFNZ010000040.1:12266-18599 GCA_963624095.1 Clostridium sp. CAG:217
CCCGTTCGCCGACGCTACCTGGATGAAGAAGGTGGAAGACCGCATCATCCGTCCTACCGTTGAAGGTCTGGCACAGGAACAGATCGACTACAAAGGTTTCATCTTCTTCGGCCTCATCAACGTGAAGGGCGAACCGATGGTCATCGAATACAACGTGCGCATGGGCGACCCCGAAACGGAGAGCGTGATGCTGCGCATCAAGAGCGACTTGGTGGACCTCTTCGAGGGAGTGGCCACGGGAACGCTCGACCGGAAGACGTTGGAGGTGGATCCCCGTACGGCCGTATGCGTGATGCTGGTTTCAGGCGGTTATCCCGAAGCGTACCAAAAGGGATACGCCATCAGCGGGACGGACAAGATTACCGAAAGCATCGTGTTCCATGCCGGCACCGCGCTGAAGGACGGACAGGTGGTGACCAACGGCGGACGCGTAATAGCCGTCAGCTCCTACGGGGCCAACAAGGAAGAGGCATTGGCCAAGTCGTTTGCAGGAGCCAACCTGATAGAGTTCGAGAAGAAATACTTCCGGCGCGACATCGGTTTTGACTTGTAAACACAGCGAATGAGCGGAAAGAGATACATACAGGAGAAAGTGGCAACCGGAAAGGCGACCCTTACGGTTGTCATTGTCATCGTGTCAGCGTATTGGCTGATAGGCGGTTTTTCGTCCATCACCGAGGCCACCAGCAGCAGCAACATCTGGCTCAGGCTGACGGAAGCCCTCAGGGGAACATTGCTCCGCGACATCATCGGCTTTGCCTTGCTGTGCCTCGCCGCCCTGCAGTTGGTACTGCTCAACAACACCTTTGCGCTCATTCGCACACACACCTCCTTCCACGTCTCCCTGTTCCTGCTGTTTGCCGGACTGCTCTCCCCACAGACGTTGGACATCACCAGCGTACTGGCTCCCTGCATGCTGCTGAGTTTACAGAACCTTTTTCACACCTACCAGAACAACGAGTCTATGGGTTACGCCTACCTCTGCTTCTTTTTCATGGCATTGGGCAGTCTGTTTTTCCCTCCCGTTCTGTTCTTCACGCCATTGTTCCTCGGAGCGCTTATGCACTATATGGCCCTCACGCCCCGTACCTTCGTGGCAAGTATACTTGGGCTGCTGACACCCTATTGGGTACTGTTCACATACGCTTTTTGCACGGACAGATTAGACCTCTTCGTCAGGCTGTGGGAGAAGTTGATACCCGAGATGCCGGACTACTCGGTACTCAGTTTGACGGACGAACTCTCTTTGGCTTTTATATGGCTGATAACCATCGTCAGCGGCATCAACTGCATGCAAGGGAATTTCTACGACAAGATACGGACACGCTACCATCTGGGCTTTCTCCTCCTGCTGCAATTGTGCATTTCGGTTCTCATCATCGCCCAGCCAAGCGACTACAACGCCCTGTTCCCGCTGCTCTTCATCGTCAGCGGCATCTTGGCGGCGCACCTTTTCACGCTGACCCACACCAAGTGGTGTAACCTCTTTTTCATTCTCTGCTCGTTGCTCTTTATAGCTCTCTTCGGATTAAAACTATGGACGGACTTATCCAATTCCTGATTGCATACGGCCACATAGGCATGTTCATCGGTGCCTTCCTCGGCGGTTCCATACTCCCCTTCGCCAGCGAGGCGGTGCTGATAGCCCTCTACAAGGCAGGGCTCGACCCCGTCATGCTTATCATCTCCTCATCAGCCGGCAACACGTTGGGTAGCATGACCTGCTACTACATGGGACATCTCGGACGGATGGAGTGGATTGAGAAATACATGAAAGTGAAACCGGAGAACATGCAAAAGGCCGAGCGTTTCATGCATGGCCGCGGCGCCTGGATGGGCTTCTTCTCATTCCTTCCCATCATAGGCAACGCCATCAACATCATCCTGGGACTGATGCACGCCAACGTGTGGATTACCATGTTTGCCATCACACTCGGCAACATCGTCCGTTACGGCTTGTTTATCCTGGCCGCGGCAGGTGTTTTCACCCTGTTCACATCGCTGTAGAAAGGCATCGTATAGGTGCAAGAGACACAGGTAGTTAGTTGTGTGACAATTGTCAACAACATGAATGACAATTGTCAGCAACGTGGATGACAATTGTCAGAAACCTTTACGACAATTGTCAGCAACCTTTACGACAATTGTCAAACAACAGAATAATCGAGTCTCTGCAAGGTTCACGTTCCATGGATTACATAACTGTGACCGGGGAATGTTAAAAGACAAGGAATATTTGTTTATATGCGTGAATTACTCCACCTTTGCAGCGTTTTGTTTCCGACACGTCATCCGGATGGGTCGGAATGAAAAGGGAATCGGGTGAGAATCCCGAGCAGTCCCGCTGCTGTATGTTCCGCGAAAGCTGTCCGCAACATCCACACACCACTATCGACCCCGTGTCGGTGGGAAGGTAGCAGACAAGCAGGAACGAGCCAGAAGACCTGCAAAACAAGAAGTCATGGTGTCGAATCCTCGAGGAAAGGAACGGCATCCCGCAACAGTAAACGAAGAAATTAATCGAAACGTGAACCGCTGACGGTTGGGACGGCGCTATGACTATGCGCCGACGACCGAAGAGCACAGTAACGGTTCTATTTATTAACATGCAAAAAACAGTAAAGAAAAATGAACAAGTTTTTTAACAAGTACTGGTTGTTTGCCGCCGCACTGATTCTGTTCGGTGCTTGTAGCGACGACGATGACGACAACAAAGTGAAGGAACCGACCAAAACCGTAGGTGCCTACATCTTGAACACGGGTAGTTGGGGCGCAAAGGACGCGAAAATCTGCTACATGGATGCCAACGGCAATGTCGGTTCGGACATGTACGCCTCAGCCAACAACGGCGACGCGTTGGGCGACCTTGGACAAGACCTCATCAAGTACGGCAGCAAACTCTACTGCGCCGTGAGCAACGACAAAAAGGTTGTCGTAATGGACCTCAAGTGCAAGAAACTGTACGAAATCGACACGGAGAAAGAATCACGTTACTTGGCAGCTGCCAACGGATGTGTGTTCGCCACCTGCTACGACGGCAATGTCTACCAGATTGATACGCTGAGCCAGTCCGTAAAAAGCAAGGTAGAAGTCGGTGACCACCCCGAGGCATTGACCGTTGCGGGCAACCGTCTGTTTGTCAACATCTCCGGTTATGGTTCCGGAAAGACCGTGGCTGTCGTAGACCTCGCCACCATGACAAAGGTGCGCGACATCGAAGTAACGCTCAACCCCTACACACAGTGCAAGACCGGTTCGGACGGAAATGTCTATGTAGTGTCCAACGGCAACTATGCCGGCAGCAAGTACGTTGCCCCTGAAGACTATATCTATGGCACGTTGCAGCGCATCGACCCGGCGACCTTCTCGGTAACCAACCTGGGTAACGCTTCATTCATCGCCAACGCCTCCTTCGGCAACTACAAGAACGCCATCTACGCCACCTACGGTGAATATTATTACTCTAACCTGGACGCTGACCATCAGCCGAAGTCATACGTTTATGACCTAACAACAGGCAAGACGACAAACTTCATCGACGTGAGCGGTTTCTCCAGCGTCAACGGCATCGAGATTGACCCCATCAACGGAGATGTGTACGTACTGGACGCACCTTACGGAAAGGAAGGAACCATCAAGTCCTACTCTTCAACGGGAACGGCGAAGAGAACCTTCTCCTCCAACGGAAGTTCGCCCTCGAAGATTGTCTTCGTAATGGAATAACCGAACGCCAGCTTACAACGATTGATAACAGTCAGCGGCCTTGCTCTCCGTACACTGCGGAAGGCAAGGCCGCTTCGGTAGTAGGGGAAAGAACATTATAGGGAAAGACCTCGATAGTAGGGAAAGAACTCAATAGTAGGGAAAGAACTCAATAGTAGGGAAAGAACTTTTTATCGGAAAAGAAAAATTATCACGAAAAAAGGTTGGATATCTCAAACTATTCGTTACTTTTGTAACGAGCTAAGGCTAAGGGTCTCCTTTTCAGGGAAATCCACAGCGGAAGGCCGTATGTATTAACCTATAACATCATACTATCATGGACAAGACGATTACATTCAACGAACTGAGAAGAATAAAAGATTCGTTACCCGACGGAAGCATGCGCAGAATTGCCGACGAACTGGACTTGGAAGTGGAAACCGTTTGCAACTTCTTCGGCGGACAGAACTTCAAGCAAGGCAAGAGCGTGGGATTCCACATCGAACCGGGACCGGACGGCGGCATCGTACAGTTGGACAACACCACCGTGCTGGAGAAAGCATTGGCTATCCTGGACGAGGTTCACAAAAAAGAAGAGGCCGAACAAGCCTAATTCACATATTACATAGTCCCTGTCCCTCGGGACGTACCCTCCGGGAAGGAGCTCTGGGACGCGGGAGACAAGGAAAAGGGACATCGAATGATTGTACCAATCAACTAAACGACCGTTCCCAAAAGCAAAAGAAGAAACAACCACCCTTACAAGAAGGGCAGATACAAGTCCCAAACCGCCAAAAGCGTTGACACCAGTCAGCACGGTGGTTTGGGACTTCATTTTTCTCCAGTCAGGGAAAAATATTTTGCTGACTGGAGGAAGACATTTCTCTGACCAGAAAAGAATAATCGTCAGAAAGTTTTGTCGGTTAGGAAAGTATGTGTAATTTTGCAACCCAAAACGACTGAATAAAATTGTTTAACAAACATATTTAATTAAAAACAAAAATGATAATCGTACCAGTTAAAGAAGGCGAAAACATCGAGAAAGCGCTGAAGAAGTTCAAAAGAAAATTCGAGAAGACGGGTGTCATCAAAGAGTTGAGAAGCAGACAACAGTTTGATAAACCGTCAGTTACAAAGAGATTGAAGAAAGAACGCGCTATCTACGTACAGAAGCTTCAGTTAATCGAGGAATAATTATTTCGCAATTTTCTTTGAGTTGTTGATTTATTTCCATACATTCGTTGCTGAATAATAAAAGTGACGCGGTATGTTGGTAGATCTCTTTCTTGAATACCTCCGAACGGAGCGGAACTATTCCGAGTACACCATTCTGGGATACGGAACAGACTTGCGCGAGTTCGAGATGTTCTTTACCGAAACTGACCCGGAGCTGCAGTGGACATCCGTGGATGCCGACGTAATCCGTCGGTGGATTATGCACTTGATGGATACCGGGAAGGATGGTTTGGGGAGAAAGTCCAGTTCGGTCAACCGAAAGCTGAGCAGCCTGCGCTCGTTCTTCCATTTCATGCTTCAAAGGGGATACATCGAAGTAGACCCTGCAAGCGCGATAACGGGGCCCAAAAGGTCAAAGGTACTGCCTTATTTCCTGAGGGAATCCGAAATGGACGAGCTGCTGGACAAGACGGACTTCGGCGAAGGTTTTGAAGGCCAACGCGACAAGTTGATTATAGACATGTTCTACTCGACAGGGATGCGACTGGCGGAACTCGTTGGGCTGAGCGATGTCGACATCGACTTCTCAGCGTGGAACATAAAGGTGACAGGAAAGAGAAACAAACAACGGCTGATTCCCTTTGGAGACGAATTGCAGGAGGCAATGGCCGCCTATCGGGCTAAAAGGGACGAGGTCGTACCGGAAAGGACCACGGACGCATTCTTCGTAAAGACGAACGGGCAGCCGGTGACACGGTCACTTGTATATAATATAGTAAGGAAAAACCTCTCGAAAGTGACATCTATAAAGAAGCGAAGCCCTCACGTGCTGAGACACACCTTTGCCACAACGATGCTGAACCATTCGGCCGAGTTGGAATCCGTGAAGGAACTATTGGGTCACAGCAACCTGAACGCGACGCAAATTTATACGCACACCACCTTCGAAGAACTAAAACAGATTTATAAACAAGCTCATCCCAGAGCGTAAAGTCAAAGGAGGATTATTATGGAAATCAGAATTCAATCAATTCATTTTGACGCGACAGAACAGTTGCAGGCTTTCATTCAGAAGAAAGTCACAAAATTAGAGAAATACAGCGAAGAAATAAGAAAGGTAGAGGTGGTACTGAAAGTCGTAAAGCCCGAAACGTCCCTAAACAAGGAAGCCGCGATTCGCGTCTTCGTTCCGAACGACGAGCTGTATGCGGAAAAGGTTTGCGACACATTTGAAGAAGCAGTGGATACCGGACTGGAGGCTTTAGCCAAGCAGCTGGTCAAATACAAGGAAAAACTGCGTAGAAAATAAAAAAAGCCGCAAAAGTTTTTGCGGATAAAAATAAATGTCTAAATTTGCAGCCGTTTCGCCAACAGCCCGAATCGGCTGCAATGAAAACGATGCCTCTTTAGCTCAGTTGGCCAGAGCACGTGATTTGTAATCTCGGGGTCGTTGGT
>CAVFNZ010000041.1:0-18588 GCA_963624095.1 Clostridium sp. CAG:217
CAAACAAAAAAGATACTAAGCCCTATGCCCTACAAAGATACGAACATTTTTTCAGGGATTGGCAAGTTCTTCAAAGAAAAAGATGCCACAAGCGCAATGAACACAATAATGGACCTGACAGACGAACTCCATCTGTCGTGGAAGATACTCCTCGGCAATGAGAGCAGGTGCAACTGCCAGTGTGACACCTTCCGCCGCCTCCTTCTGTCAGTACTCTTTTTTGTACCGACCAATCAGTACTGGCGTACCGACCAATCAGAACTGGAGTACCGAACGAACGGTACGGGCGTACCAACTGAACGGTACTGGGCATGCGACTATATGCCTTTGCCTGGTCATGCCATTGTCTTGTAACGACTGATTCTTTCGAGGCGGTGGAGTAAACATGCCCAACGTCTCCCAAAAAGAAAAGAAGGCAAAAAAGAGGGACGGGCGGCGCGGCGGAGGCCGAAAACGGGGGCGACTGCAAAATAATTGATGCCATCGTGATACTATCCCGAAAAAAAGTGGCATCTTTGCAACATGAATTGGTTAGAACAAGTATCACTGTTAGAATTTCTAATGAAGGGCTTCATCATCGGTGTAGTGGTTTCCGCACCGCTCGGGCCTGTGGGGGTACTCTGCATACAACGGACATTGAACAAAGGTCGCGCCTATGGTTTCGTAACCGGACTGGGAGCGGCCTTGAGCGATATTATCTATGCCCTGATAACCGGATACGGCATGAGCTTCGTGTTCGACTTCATTCAGGCCAACATCTTTTACCTGCAGCTCATAGGCAGTGTCATGCTGTTGCTGTTCGGTGTCTACACGTTCCGCAGCAATCCGGTCCGATCCATCCGTCCCGTGTCCGCCAGCAAGGGCACGCTCGTCCACAATTTCGTGACGGCTTTCTTCGTGACCCTCTCCAACCCGCTCATCATCTTCCTGTTCATCGGATTCTTCGCCCGCTTCGCTTTCGTGTTGCCGGAGATTCCCATCTATGAACAGACGTTGGGATACATCGCCATCATTACGGGAGCCGTTTCGTGGTGGTTCTGCATCACGTTCTTTGTCAATAAGATTCGTAACCGGTTCAACCTTAGGGGAATCTGGCTGCTCAACCGCATTATCGGGGTGGTCGTCATCATTCTCTCCCTGGCCGGTTTCTTCTGGACAATCACGGGTAACTCACTCTACTGAAAAACTGACTGGATATGTTTATAGCGGAACAGTTGAAAGAACGGAACGTGGCCGAATACCTATTATATATGTGGCAAGTGGAAGACCTCTTGCGCGCCAACGGCCTGGACATCGAAAGGATAAAGAAGACAATCGTCGAACCCTACCGGTTGGATGACGAGCGCAAGGCGAAACTTACCCGGTGGTATGAGGACCTGATCGACATGATGCATCTGGAGGGGGTGATGGAACAGGGACATCTGCAAATCAACAAGAACATTGTCCTGAAGCTGACCGACCTGCACCTGCAGTTGCTTCACTCGCCCAAAGTGCCCTATTACGCGGCGGCCTACTACAAGGTGTTGCCTTACATCGTAGAGTTGCGGGCGAAGAACAGCCAGGCCGATGTGGCCGAACTGGAGGTTTGCTTCAATGCGCTCTACGGCGTGTTGTTGCTCCGGTTGCAGAAGAAAGAGGTGACGGAAGCCACTGCGAAAGCCGTGGAGGAAATCAGCAAGTTCATCTCCCTGCTGGCGAACTATTACGAGAAAGATCGTAAGGGCGAACTGGACGATTTGTTGGAGTGACGGTAGGCCGCTCCCGTGTAAATCCTCCCGACGGGGAGGAGCAAGAGAACAAGAACAAAGAACTTTTTTAAGATAAACCCCTTTGCGTGAAAGGGATTCCTTTTTTAGTAAGTTAGTAATATGAATGAGATAGAAAGAAGAAGGACTTTTGCGATTATCGCACACCCGGATGCGGGTAAAACGTCACTGACCGAGAAGCTCCTGTTGTTTGGCGGACAGATTCAAGTGGCCGGTGCCGTGAAGTCGAACAAGATAAAAAAGACAGCCACATCGGACTGGATGGACATCGAGAAACAGAGAGGTATCTCCGTAACCACCTCCGTGATGGAGTTCGATTATCGCGACTACAAAATCAATATCCTCGACACTCCGGGTCACCAGGACTTCGCCGAAGACACCTACCGCACCCTCACGGCCGTGGACAGTGTCATCATCGTGGTGGACGGTGCCAAGGGCGTGGAGGCGCAGACGCGCAAGCTGATGGAAGTTTGCCGCATGCGCAATACGCCGGTCATCATCTTCGTCAACAAGATGGACCGTGAGGCCAAAGACCCCTTCGACCTCCTGGATGAACTGGAAGAGGAACTCGTCATCGGCGTGCGTCCCTTGACGTGGCCCATCGAGAGCGGCATCCGTTTCAAGGGTGTCTACAATATCTATGAGCAGAGCCTGAATCTTTTCCAACCATCCAAACAGACGGTGACGGAGAAGGTGGCGGTGGACATCCACACCGACGAACTGGACAAGCACATCGGAGCTCCTTTGGCCGAGAAACTGCGCAATGAGCTGGAACTGATTGAAGGGGTCTATCCCGAGTTCGACGTGCAGGCTTACCTGAAGGGAGAGCTGGCACCGGTGTTCTTCGGCTCGGCCCTCAACAACTTCGGCGTGGAGGAGTTGCTCAACTGCTTTGTGGAGATAGCCCCTTGTCCGCGTCCGGTGACGGCCCTGGAACGTACCGTTGACCCGCAGGAGCCCAAGTTCACGGGCTTCGTCTTCAAGATAACGGCCAACATCGACCCCAACCATCGATCGTGCGTGGCCTTCTGCAAGATATGTTCCGGCAAGTTTACCCGCAACACGCCCTATTACCATGTGCGCCATGGCAAGACCATGCGTTTCTCGTCGCCCACGCAGTTCATGGCGCAACGCAAGACTACCGTCGACGAGGCTTGGGCGGGCGACATCATCGGTCTGCCGGACAACGGAACTTTCAAGATAGGTGACACGCTGACCGAAGGGGAGAACCTGCACTTCAAGGGATTGCCGAGCTTCTCACCGGAGATGTTCAAGTACATCGAGAACGCCGACCCGATGAAGACCAAGCAACTCAACAAAGGCATTGACCAGTTGATGGACGAGGGCGTAGCCCAGCTGTTCGTCAACCAGTTCAACGGACGCAAGATTATCGGTACGGTGGGTCAGCTGCAGTTCGAAGTCATTCAGTACCGGCTCGAAAACGAATACAACGCGCTTTGCCGTTGGGAACCCATCAGCCTCTACAAGGCTTGTTGGATAGAGAGCGACGACGCGGACGAACTCGAAGCGTTCAAGAAGCGTAAGTATCAGTATATGGCGAAAGACCGTGACGGACGCGATGTGTTCCTGGCCGACAGCAACTATGTGCTGCAGATGGCTCAGATGGACTTCAAACACATCAAGTTCCACTTTACCAGTGAATTTTAATAAAGCATACAGGAGGAACAGTGATGCAAAACGAACGGATGAACGAAGATATCAAGCGCGCCATTGAGGTGATGCAGCAAGGTGGTGTCATCCTCTATCCCACCGATACGATATGGGGAATAGGATGCGACGCTACCAACGAAGAAGCGGTGAAACGCGTGTACGAGATAAAGAAACGGTCGGACAGCAAGGCCATGTTGGTGCTGGTGGATTCCGAGGCCAAGGTGGAGTCCTATGTGAAGGACGTGCCCCTGGTGGCATGGGACTTGATGGAACTGAGCACCAAACCCTTGACGGTAATCTTCGACGGGGCGCGCAACCTGGCTCCGAACCTGTTGGCCGAAGACGGCAGCGTGGGCATACGCATCACCAAGGAGGAGTTCTCCCGGCAGCTCTGCATGCGTTTCAAGAAAGCCGTTGTCTCCACTTCCGCCAACATCAGCGGTCAACCCTCGCCGGCCAACTTCAGCGAGATATCCGATGAAGTGAAGCAGGCGGTGGACTACATCGTGCAGTATCGGCAGAATGAGAAAAGCCGTCCCAAACCATCGGGAATCATCAAGTTGGGGTCGGACTGTTCAGTGAAAGTCATCAGGGAGTAATGGTTTAGCAGTGGTGTTTGTTACGGAATGGAAGCTACGGAAGAGAAATTAAACTGGCTGCAAGGTTTCATACGTTGGCGTGACGAGCATGTCAGCGAGAAGCAGTTCATCCTGCTGCTGAGTTTCGTGGTGGGTATCCTCACCGCCTTGGCGGCTTTGGTGCTGAAGTACATCATCCATTGGATAGAGTTCTTCTTGACGGACAACTTTGACGTGACGGGGGCCAACTGGCTCTACATGATTTACCCCGTAGTGGGTATCTTCCTCACGGGCTTGTTTGTCCGCAACATCGTGAGGGATGACATCAGCCACGGTGTCACCAAGATTCTCTACGCCATCTCCCGTAAACAATGCCGCATCAAGAAACATAACGTCTGGTCGTCCGTGTTGGCGAGTGCCATCACCATCGGCTTTGGCGGTTCGGTAGGGGCGGAGGCACCTATCGTGCTTACCGGTTCCGCCATCGGCAGCAACTTGGGACAGGCGTTCAAGATGGAACCGAAGACGCTGATGCTGTTGGTCGGTTGCGGTGCGGCCGGTGCCGTGGCAGGCATCTTCAAGGCCCCCATCGCCGGCTTGGTGTTTACCCTGGAGGTGCTGATGATTGACATGACCATGTCGTCGCTGTTGCCTCTGCTGGTCACCTGCGTGACGGCGGCCACCGTCTCTTACATCACTTCCGGCACGGAGGCGATGTTCCGTTTCCATCTGGACAATCCCTTCGTGATGGAGCGTATCCCGTACGCCATCCTGATGGGTATCGCCTGTGGACTGGTGTCGCTCTACTTCACGCGTACCATGGACAAGATAGAGGATGTGTTCCGAAAATATTCCAACCCATACACCAAACTGCTGATAGGCGGCGTGATGTTGAGCGTGCTCATCTTCCTGTTCCCGCCGCTCTACGGCGAGGGTTACAACACCATCGGCCTGTTGCTCAACGGCACCTCTTTGGAGGATTGGAACCAGGTGCTCGACAATTCGTTCTTCTACGGCCATGGCCAACTGCTGTTGGTCTATCTGGCTCTGATTATCCTGTTCAAGGTCTTCGCGTCGAGTGCCACCAACGGTGGCGGCGGTTGCGGCGGTATCTTTGCCCCCAGCCTCTTCTTGGGCTGCATCACCGGCTTCATCTTCGCGCGCTTCTGCAACCAGTTCGACTTGGGAGTCTACATTCCCGAGAAGAACTTCGCCTTGCTCGGTATGGCGGGGGTGATGTCGGGTGTCATGCACGCGCCGTTGACCGGCATCTTCCTCATTGCGGAACTGACCGGAGGCTACGACCTCTTCCTCGCGTTGATGATTGTGTCCGTCAGCGCCTATCTGACCATCATCGTGTTTGAGCCTCACAGCATCTATTCGATGCGGCTGGCCAAGAAGGGACAACTCATCACCCACCACAAGGACAAGGCCGTGCTTACGCTGATGAAGACGGAGAGCGTGGTAGAGACCAACTTCACGACCGTCACTCCCGACATGGATTTGGGAAAGATGGTGCAGGTGGTCTCCAAGTCCAAGCGCAATGTCTTCCCGGTTGTCAATAAGGAGGGAGCGTTGTTGGGTGTCGTCCTGCTGGATGATATCCGCAACATCATGTTCCGTCAGGAGCTTTATCATCGTTTCACGGTAGACAAGTTCATGGTATCCGCTCCGGCCCGGCTGAACATCAACGACTCCATGGATGCGGTGATGTCGAAGTTTGACGCTACGGGGGCTTGGAATCTCCCGGTGGTGGACGATGACGGCAAGTACTTGGGCTTTGTTTCCAAATCAAAGATATTCAATACGTACAGACAAGTGTTGGTCGACTATTCGGCCGAATAAATCAGGTTTGACAATGGAAAAGAAAGATTTACGCATCGTGTATATGGGTACGCCGGACTTCGCGGTGGAGAGCCTGCGGGCCTTGGTGGAAGGAGGGTATAACATCGTGGCGGTGGTTACCATGCCGGACAAGTCCGTCGGTCGCCACGGCAGTGTGCTCCAACCCTCACCGGTAAAGCAATACGCCGTCGCCAACGGACTGAAGGTGCTGCAACCCGTCAATCTCAAGGATGAGGCTTTCGTAGAAGAGTTGCGCGGCTTGAAGGCGGACCTCCAGATTGTGGTAGCCTTCCGCATGTTGCCGGAAGTGGTATGGAACATGCCTCCTATGGGAACCTTCAATCTGCACGCTTCGTTGCTCCCGCAGTATCGGGGAGCTGCCCCCATCAATTGGGCGGTCATCAACGGAGAGACGGAGACGGGTATCACGACGTTCTTTCTGAAACATGAGATAGATACCGGTGAGATTATCCAGCAGGTGCGCATCCCTATCGCCGATACCGACAACGTAGGTGTCGTACACGATAAATTGATGGTGCTGGGTGCCCGGTTGGTAGTGGAGACGGTCGACAACATCCTGCTCGGCAAGGTGCATCCCGTTCCCCAGGAACAGCTGATGGGTGCCGGTGCGGAACTTCGTCCTGCCCCGAAAATCTTCAAAGAGACTTGTCGCGTCGACTGGACCAAACCCTTGAAGCAGGTGTACGATTTTGTACGCGGACTCTCGCCTTATCCCGCCGCATGGTGCGAACTGGTGAGGGAGGCCGACGGGAACCGTCAAGCATTGAAGGTGTATGTGGCGGAGAAACTTTTCCAACCGCATCAGTTCAAGGCCGGCCAGGTCGTATCCGACGGGAAGACTTACTTGCGGGTGGCCGTAGCGGATGGCTTCCTGGATATCAAGGAACTCCAGCTGGCCGGCAAGAAACGTATGCCTGTCACTGACTTCTTGAGGGGCTTCAAGGTACTGGAGGCTTCTTACACCTGTTGTTGACCCCCTCTTCCTGAAGTCAGCCCGTAAGCCCGATGGCGATTATTCGGATAGTTGAACGTAAACCAACGTAGACCCAAAAATAGAAGGCGTTACTCTTCCTTATACAAAGTAACGGGCTGCTTCGTGAGTCAATCACCGAAACAGCCCGCTACCTTATTATATATAGGTGACTTTTTACTTCATGTCTTTGAACCTGCTGTAGATTACCTTCAGCGACAACTTGTCCTTGTTGCCCTTCAGCTTGGCGAAGTTCAGCCCCAGGTCGTGGCGCACGCTGACGATGACCGTTTGGCTGTTAACCGTCTGCGTCACCATGGTGATGGGTATCAGCACGACCTTGTTCCAGTCCGCGTCCTTGTTGTATCCTGTCGGGTCGTTGCGTTTCTTGCTGCGCAACTTGTTCACATAGTAAGCGATGTTGCTGAACTCGTAGCGGTTGTAAGTGTCAGAGAATGTGGTGTAGAACGACGTGTTGTTGTCGGGCACCTTGTTGTTCTCGAAGTAGGTGTTCAGTTCCGACTTCGGAATCATCAGCAATGTCTGTGGTGTCTCCATCTGGAACTTCTCGTCGTTGAAGTTGTTGTACTTCGTCAAGGTCAGCTGTGCGGAGTTGATGGTATCGTTCAGCGAGAGGTCGTCAATCGGGAGCGTCACTTCCGTGAAGATGCCGGCGGGTGTCTGTAGGTAAGTACACTCCTCGTCGGCTATCAGCCTCTCCAAGTTGGTCGTCTTGAAGTGATTGGCCTGAATTACCTCGCTTGTGGCGGCGAACTGCGCCACACCCGTTACCAATGAGTCCGCCGTACCCGTTGAGCTGTCGATGTAGTAATCGAAGTAGACATTCAAGTGCGCCTGGTCGATATTCAACACCGTACCGTCGCCCTGCGAACATCTGAAGTAGAAACCCTTACAGATGTTCTCTATGAAAGCTTCCGTGTTGGCGTAGTATTGCTTGCCGGTGATGTTGCCGCTCTCATCCGTCTCGTAGTATTTCTGCAACATCTGTGTGCCATAGTCGTCCGGCAGGATGATGCGCACGTTGGGATAGTACGAGCTGGTCCACCGCAGCGAGTCTTTCACCGTCTTGTCCACTGCCGCGTAAACCTTCGTAGCTATCGGACTCTGCGTGGTGTCGTAATAGTCGGCCGGGTTCAGGTCGGTGTAGTAGTTCTGCTCCTCGTCCATTCTCTTTGACAGCGGGTAAACCTCCAGGGTTTGTGCGTTCAGCGAGTCGCCAAAGTAGGAGGTAAAATAAAGGCGAAGCTCTGTCAGCTTCGCTTTGACGGTGCCGTCACTCTCTCTCTTGATGTGCTCCGGGAACTCGAAATTCTCCAAGCAGTTGAACTGCGCCAAGAAGTCCGCCTCGAAGGCCGTTTGGCTGTACGGGTCTGTGTACTTGCCCAGGTAGGCCGTGGATGTCTTCGCCAACAGTGATTCGGCCAAGATGGATTTTGTGGTTACGTCGTATTGGTCAACCGTCACTTCCACTTCATCGCCTTTCGGCATGGTCTCTTGTCCGATGGTGGAAGTGTTATCATCGCAGGCCGCGAATGCCAAGGCGGCAAACATCAAGCCTAAATAGCTTACTTTCATTTTGTATATTGAGTTGAAAAAACTAATCCTTGTTATTCTCCCCACACCGTGTCGTAGAAGTCGCTGCAGGCGTCGGTGTAGGTCTCTGCCGGTTGGAAGTCCAGCAGAGGCAACTTCACCTCTTTTGTATAGTCTATCAGTTCCTGTGGCGCCCTCTCGCTGTTGACGATTACGCCGTCGGAGTATTTGATTGCCATCTTCTCCAACGCCATGCACGAGTCGATGCCTTTCAGCTGCTCTTTCTCCGCGTTGGTGAAGCCCTTTAAGGCCATTCGGGTAGCCAGGTCTTGCCGGATAGGTGTCTTGAAGCATTCTTCGTAGA
Source organism: Clostridium sp. CAG:217 (assembly GCA_963624095.1). GTDB lineage: Bacteria > Bacteroidota > Bacteroidia > Bacteroidales > Bacteroidaceae > Phocaeicola_A. The sequence continues at coordinate 8,770 of CAVFNZ010000041.1, forward strand.
GAGAGAACACTACCTTTGAGTCTCTGAATGAGGGCTCTTCCCGATAAGCCGTCTTGATGTAGAACGGAACCATGGAGGCCATCCATCCGTGGCAATGCACGATGTCCGGAGTCCAACGCAATTTCTTCACCGTCTCCAGTACACCCCGGGCGTAGAACACGGCCCGTTCGTCATTGTCCTCGTACTCGTTCCCGTTCTCGTCGGCCATCATCTGCCGCTTCTGGAAATAGTCGTCGTTGTCGATGAAATAGACCTGCATCCTTGCTGACTGGATGGACGCGACCTTGATGATAAGCGGATGGTCCGTATCGTTGATTATCAGGTTCATTCCTGAGAGCCGGATGACTTCGTGCAACTGGTTTCTCCGTTCGTTGATATTTCCCCATTTGGGCATAAAAGTTCTTATTTCTCTACCTTTCTCTTGAATGGCCTGAGGGAGTTTTCGTCCCCATATGGACATTTCCGTTTCCGGTACGTAAGGAGTTATTTCTTGAGTGATAAATAATACTTTTTTTGCCATCATTGTGTGATCTCTTAGTCTTAAACGTAGCGCAAAGATACGAACTTTTTGCGAAACCTCCATGTACGTCGCCCAAAAAATCTTTTGATAGAATGCTTTAATATCTTGATTCATACACTGATAGTGTATTCTCTACGGTCGATAAATAGCCGAATACTTTGCATTATTTTAGTTTATTTCTTCTTTATATGGCAAATAATGTCTTATTTTGCACCGATTTCAGAAAAGGGGTTTAAATCAAGACTTGTAAAATGAAATTAGTAAAGACTATTAATGAACTACAGGCTGAGTTGGATGCCTTCCGCAAGCAGGGCAAACGAATCGGTCTGATACCTACGATGGGAGCTTTGCATGCCGGCCATGCTTCCTTGGTAAAGCGTAGTGTGGCCGACAACGACGTCACTGTCGTCAGCGTGTTTGTGAATCCTACCCAGTTTAATGATAAGAATGACTTGGCCAAGTATCCGCGTAACCTGGAAGCGGACTGTAAGTTGCTCGAACAGGTGGGGGCTTCGTTCGTCTTCGCCCCCGCGGTGGAGGAGATGTACCCCGAACCCGATACGCGCCGGTTCAGTTTCGCTCCGCTCGACACGGTGATGGAGGGTGCGTTCCGCCCCGGACATTTCAATGGCGTGGCGCAGATTGTAACGAAACTGTTCGATGCCGTGCAGCCTGATTGTGCCTACTTCGGGGAGAAAGATTTCCAACAGCTGGCCATAATCCGTGAGATGGTGCGTCAGCTCGGTTACAAACTGACTGTGGTGGGTTGTCCCATCGTTCGTGAAGAGGATGGCTTGGCCTTGAGTAGCCGCAATGCCCGGCTCTCGGCTGACGAACGCGCCAATGCGCTGAACATTTCCAAGACGTTGTTCAACAGCCGTGCCTACGCAGCTGACCACACCTTGGCGGAGACAAAACGGTACGTGGAGGACAGCATTGCCGCGGCACCCGGTTTGCGGTTGGAGTATTACCAGATTGTTGACGGCAACACGCTGCAGCCTGTGGCCAACTGGGACGACTCGGCGTACATCGTGGGTTGCATCACCGTGTTCTGCGGTGAGGTCCGTTTGATTGATAACATCAAATACAAAGAATAAAAGCTTAAAAGACCAATGGTGGTAGAAGTAATGAAATCGAAGCTGCATTGCGCCCGCGTAACGGAGGCCAACCTCAATTACATGGGCAGCATCACCATCGACGAGGACTTGATGGATGCGGTTGATTTGATCGCCGGTGAGAAAGTGTATATCGCGGACAACAATAACGGAGAGCGTTTCGAGACGTATGTCATCAAGGGCGAACGGGGCTCCGGGTGTGTCTGCCTGAACGGAGCGGCCGCCCGTAAGGTGCAGGTGGATGACGTTGTCATCATCATGTCCTATGCCTATATGGATTTTGAAGAGGCGAAGAAGTTCGTTCCGAAAGTGGCTTTCCCCGACGCGAACAACAGACTCACAAAGTAAAAGACAAAAGGAGTATACAGAGAGAGGGATACCCCATCGGGTATCCCTCTCTCTGTATACTGTCCGTAGACGGCTTATCCAATCACGACGAGGTCTGTGCCCTCCATTACGGAGTCGCCTACCTTCACGTTGACGGCCGTTATCTGTCCGTCGCGGTCGGCATTGATGGTGTTCTCCATCTTCATGGCCTCCAGCACGACTACCGTCTGGCCTTTGGTTACCGTGTCGCCGACGTTTACCTTCACGTCGATGATAACGCCCGGCAGGGGAGCTTTCACGCCTTTGCCTTTGGCGGGAGCCGCTGCGCTGGCAGCCGGCTTAGCCTCCGCTGCTGCGGCTTGCGGAGCTGCCGCGGGACGAACTACCGGTTTGATGACCGGCTTCTCTTCCTCTTTCTTCTCCAGTTCTACCTTGTAGGCTACACCGTTCACTTCGACGTTGGCGATGTTGCCTTCTATCTCACCAACGTTTACCTTGTAATCTTTACCGTTGATTTTATAGTTGAATTCTTTCATCTTTCTCAATCGATTTTTAGTGGTTTAACTTATTTCCTTTGAGGCAACGCGCGCAGTACATGCCACTTGCCGCTCCATGCGGTGTGGGCGCGACGGATGGTGAGCACCTGTTCCTCCACGTCATGCACTCCGCCCAATGTCTCGTACAGAGCCATGGCGATAGCCGCGTAGACGTCTCCGCATTCGCATTGGGCCTTCTTTGTTTGTTCTTTGTCTTTCATTGTGAAAAATCTTTTCTTGTTGATGAAATCCTTTGAAGTAACACTCTTCCGTTAGAGAGGAATGTTGCCGTGTTTCTTGGCAGGGTTCGTCACTTTCTTTGTCTGCAGCTGAGCCAAAGCGCGGATGATGCGGAAACGCGTGTTGCGCGGTTCGATGACATCATCGATGTAGCCATACTTGGCCGCATTGTACGGGTTGGCGAACAGCTTGGTGTATTCCGTCTCCTTCTCCGCCATGAACGCCTTCGGGTCTTCCGCCTCTTTGGCTTCCTTCGCATAGAGAACCTCCACGGCACCGGCACCGCCCATCACGGCGATTTCGGCTGACGGCCATGCGTAGTTCATGTCGCCGCGCAGCTGCTTGCAGCTCATCACGATGTGCGAACCTCCGTAGGACTTGCGCAACGTTACCGTTACCTTGGGTACGGTAGCCTCTCCATAGGCGTAGAGCAACTTGGCGCCGTGCAGGATGACGGCGTTGTACTCCTGGCCTGTTCCCGGAAGGAATCCCGGAACGTCAACCAACGAAACGATAGGGATGTTGAACGCGTCGCAGAAACGGACGAAACGTGCGCCCTTGCGGGATGCGTTGCAGTCCAACACGCCGGCGTATCTCGACGGCTGGTTGGCGACGATACCTACGGACTGTCCGTTGAACCGTGCGAAACCGATGATGATATTGGTAGCGTAGTTCTTCTGAATCTCCAGGAATTCACCGTTGTCCACAATGGCACCGATTACCTTGTACATGTCGTAAGCCTTGTTGGGGTTGTCGGGGATAATCTCGTTCAACAGGTCTTCCTTGCGGTCGATGGGGTCTGTGCATTCAACGTACGGAGCCTCTTCCATGTTGTTTTGCGGCATGTAGCTGAGCAGCTTGCGGATTAACGCCAAGCCCTCTTCCTCGGTCTGTGCGGTGAAGTGGCAAACGCCCGATTTGGTTGAGTGTACGCTTGCGCCACCCAAGTCTTCCTGGCTAACATCCTCGCCGGTAACGGTTTTCACCACCTTCGGTCCGGTAAGGAACATGTAGGAAGTGCCTTCCATCATCAGCGTGAAGTCGGTCAACGCCGGTGAGTAAACCGCGCCACCCGCGCAAGGACCGAAGATTCCTGAAATCTGCGGAATGACACCCGAAGCGAGGATGTTGCGCTGGAATATCTCGGCATATCCGGCCAAGGCGTTGATGCCTTCCTGGATACGCGCGCCACCGGAGTCGTTCAGTCCGATGCAAGGAGCGCCCATCTTCATGGCCAAATCCATTACCTTACAGATTTTCAGTGCCATTGTCTCGGACAGGGAACCGCCGAACACGGTGAAGTCCTGTGCAAAGACATATACCAACCGTCCGTCAATCGTACCGTAGCCTGTTACCACACCATCACCGGGGAAGGATTTCTTCTCCTGTCCGAAGTTGGTACAGCGGTGTCTGACGAACATATCAAGTTCTTCAAAACTTCCTTTGTCCAAAAGCATAGTGATGCGTTCGCGGGCCGTGTATTTCCCTTTTGCGTGTTGCTTTTCGATGGCTTTCTCACCACCTCCTAAGCGAGCCTGTGTGCGAAGCTCCACCAGCTCTTTGATTTTTTCTACTTGATTGCTCATAACAATTAATTCTCTTTATAATTAATGTTCACAAAGTTCTGTCAGTACGCCCAATGTCGATTTCGGGTGAAGGAAGGCGATGTTCAGTCCCTCAGCCCCTTTGCGCGGAGCCTTGTCAATCAGACGGATGCCTTTCGACTCGGCGTGAGCCAAAGCGTTGGCTACACCGTCCTCGATAGCGAAGGCTACATGGTGTACACCCGCGCCCTTGTTCTCGATAAATTTTGCGATTGTACTATCCGGACTTGTCGGCTCCAGCAGTTCCAGCTTCGTGTCGCCGACTTTCAGGAAGGCTGTCCTTACCTTTTGGTCTTCCACTACCTCGATGTTGTAACACTTCAGTCCCAAGACCTCCTCATAATAAGGCAACGCCTCTTCGATGCTTTTCACGGCAATGCCCAGATGCTCAATGTGCGAAATCTTCATAGTTCTATGTTTTATTTAGATGGTTAAATTAACCGGTTGTTTGAAATTGAATACAAAGGAACGTATTTTGGACAGAATGGAGAAATATTTCTTCAATTATTTGCGTCCAAGGGGTGTTAATAATGGGTAAACTTCCTCTGTCCGTCCCGTTTCCCCTTGCTTATTGTTACCATTGTCGGCATTATTAGTCACGCAAATAACCTCTCCCTTTCTTTTTGTCAACAGTGAATACGAAACGTTGCCAATACGAAAAGGCTGGGTCGGACAAGAAATATACCATACAGAGCGTCAGTGAAAATGGTTCTCTAAGCGTAATAGAATAAAAAAGCGAAGATGAGAAACAGAGTTCTGCTATTGGTTTCTTTTTGCATGCTTCTCTTCTCTGCCAAAGCACAGGAAGAGGTGGCGCGGTATATGTTCGATGGTGAACATCCGGTTTGCCTTGATGAGTTGCAAAAGGAGTTGGATTATCCCTTGGCATGGGGTAACAGTGATATCCGCGAGTTTGATTTGTGGCGCACGGCCGCCCGTAACAAACTCCGTGAAGAGATGCTCATTCCTCCCAAGCCGGCCGCTGAATACAATGTGAAAGTGGTGGCCGAGGAGAAACGTAAGGGCTATAGTGCCCGGAAACTGGTGTTTAACCTGGATGCCTATTCGCGCGTTGAGGCTTATGAACTCATCCCTGACGGGGATGGCCCTTTCCCGACAGTGGTGCTGTTGCACGACCATGGAGGACATTTCTCCATAGGCAAGGAAAAGATGATTCGCCCCTTTGCGGTCGCAGATTCTGTCGTGGCGGATGCCGACGCTTGGGCAGTGAAATGCTATGACGGCCAGTATGTCGGTGACTATCTCGCTTCGAAAGGGTATGTCGTCTTCGCCATTGACGCGCCTTTCTGGGGCGACCGGGGCGTGAAAGGCGGCACGTCGTGGGATAAGTATAAATACATTGCAGGCGACTTCATGATGTTGGGTCGGAACATCAGTTCCTGGATGAGCTTCGATGATGTCTATTCCGTGGATTTCCTCGCTACTCTTCCCGAGGTCGACTCAAGCCGTATCGGTTGTATGGGATTTTCCATGGGAGGATACCGCTCCTGGATGCTTGCGTCGTTGACCGATAAGGTGAAGGTCGGCGTATCCATTTGTTGGATGCATACCGCCGAGTACCAGGTGAACCCGGTACACGGCCTGACTCTTCATGAAGAATGGTGCTACATTATCCCCGGCATCCGACGTTATCTGGACTATCCACATATCGCCTCCATAGCTTGTCCCAAGCCGATGCTTTTTGTCAACGGTTCAAAAGACAAGCTGTTTCCTCCCATCTCAGTAAACAAAGCTTTCTCCGCGATGCGGAAAGTGTGGAAAGACCAGCATGCGGATGACAAGCTCGAAACCGAGATATGGGACATGCCGCATTATTGTGGGCCGAAGGTGCAGGAGCGACTGCTGGAATTTTTGGATAAGCATCTCTGACAACCACAACGGCTGACCGAATGGACAACCCCTTATATATAAAGGTATGTCAGCAGCTTGTTGAGCCACGACCAGCGGAAGCGGAACCAGCGGCGGGTGCTGTATTGGGCACCGCCAAAGCGGAGGAGGAAGTCCCGATAGCCATGACGCTTGAAGGGGAGACCCACATCCATGAATTCCATGTGTTTGTACCCGTGTTCGTAGGCGTAGGTGAGGGCGGCCCACACGGCCAGAACGCCCGGGTATTGCTTGGGGTAACTCTTGCGTAGCCCTCCTGAGAAGAGCAGGTAGGCGTTCTCGTTGGAATAGAGGCAGACGGAGCCGCCGATGATGCGGTCCTTGTATTTCACCACGAAGATTTTCCCCATCTCCTTGTCCGTCTCCTGTCTCAGCAACTGTGGGAAGAAGCCGAGGCCGGGGAAGTGTTTCCGTATCTTTGACGCGTAGTTGCGCTTGAGCAGTCTGCCCAAGGCGCGCACTTCTTCCTCGGTCGTGGCGGTCTTCATGGTCGCGCCGCTTTTCAGCGCCGACGCTATCTGTCGCCTGCGCGAACCGCTGAGCCGTTCATAGGGCGGCTTGCTGTGGAGCGAGTTGTGGATGCGCAGCCAGTTGACGGGGAAATAGCCGTTCTTGCGGAAGCTGTTATAGGCGAACAGGGCGTTGTCCAGGTTCCGGAATTCTATCAGGAAACATTTCTTCAGGAGATGGCCGGTGAGGAACGTGATCATTTGGTCGAAAATCTCGTCTTTGCTATATGGTGTCCTCGTTGCCGGTGTGCCTCCGTTTGTGTCGGCGTGTCCTTCCGTCCCGGCGTCGCCCTCGTCCCTCCCTTTTTCCAAAAAGTATTCTCCAAAGCCGTAGACTTCGCAACGTTTGATGATGGAGGGCGGAAACAAACGGACGCTTTTGCGCACGACCGCCAGCAGGCGCGCCAAGGGGATGTCTCCGTCGGACACCTCGATGAGGATGGGGTGGTATCCCGACGTTCGTTCATACACCTTGAAGAGCGCGGTCGAATGAAAAATCTCCTTCTCCGGTCGGGGAGGGATGTCTTCACTTTTCCGATAGGCAACCAGCTTGTATTTCATAGCGTCTGTTTTTGCATCCAAAGATAGTGCAAATCGAATACAGAATATCAAGCTTGCTTGAAATATTATGTTGAGATGCAGCCTATCTTATCTAAAGATAGTGCAAACCGAATACAAAAAATCAAGCTTGCTTGAAATATTATGCTGGGATGCAGTTTATCGGGCCTTCGGCTGCTCTAAAAAATGAGGTTAACCTCACAAGCCCGAGAGGTTAACCTCATAGGGCCGAGAGGTTAACCTCATAAATTCACGAGGTAGTACCTCGTTAAAACTTATGGTGCGCTCGTCAAAAAAAAGAAGGATAGATTCAAGATAGAAGTGCAATCACAGCGCCCCCTCGCCCAAAACCCTATTTCTCTTACAAATATTTGCAGTTAAAGGAGATAGTTCTTATATTTGTGCATTGTCAACCTTAAAGAGCATTTGTGGGTACATATAGAAACTACATAAAGGCTGCAAGATACAACAGAAGCTATATCTGCATTGGTTTGATTGGGTTTATTGTAATAATCCAATCACTAAACGACTGGGGTGGTTTTTTTCCGGATTATCTTTCTATTTACGTTCTCTGTTTACTCGGCTTTCTGTTTTGCCTTCCGCTGACAGGTAAACGCTCTTTCTCTTTTTCATGGTTTGATGCCGGAGTTCTTATTTTATTCGCTAGCGGATTCTTTGCGGCGTGCAAATACGGAACGCTCTCCGAATTCTGTCTATATCTGCTGTTCTATATGACGTTGCGATTGATTTCTTCAAATACATCCTCTTCTAAAGCCATACTTATTCTGATAGGAGTTTTCAGTTGCCTACAATCTGTTATCGCAGTATTGCAAATCTTTCATTGTCTTCCATCAAGAAATTCTTTGTTCGCGGCAACCGGCAGTTACCCTAATCCTGCCCTTTTAGGAGGCTGCGTAGCCTGTGGATTTACCGCAACATGGATATATTTGACCACATACCACCCGAAGGGGGCGTTTAAATACTGGGGGTGGAGTCTGATTTTTTTACAAGCCGCTGTTCTTCTTCTTTCCAATTCCCGTGCTGCATGGTTCAGTTCCATGTTGGCGTGTCTTTTATTCTATTTAAATCATCATCCATGGAAACGTTTATATAAAACTTGTATAGTCTCCACTTTTGTAATTATATTTTTCATTGGCTCGCTCTATATATACAAACCAACATCTGCACAAGGACGTTTGAAAATATGGTCTGTAGCTATAGAGATGATACAAGAGAATCCTTTTGTCGGTAGTGGTTGGGGAACGTTTTCGGAACACTACATGGAAAGTCAAGCAAACTACGTCAGCCTCAATCCAAACAAAGACTTTTCTCAGTTCACAACCAACAATCGTTATGCATTCAGTGAGCCATTGCGTCTGTTCTGCGAGACCGGTCTAATGGGTTTCCTGATTGCCTGTACGCTTATTAGCGTCCTTGTGCGCAAGAGAAAAGGAACGATACTCTTCCCGATTCTCTTGGCGTGGATTATCTTTTCCTGCTTTTCTTACCCTGCGGATGATTTCTCCATGTCAGCCATACTTTGTGTTGTAGTAGGCTGTTTAGCGCCGTCTAAACAAATCAATAGTAATAGACCGCTTCTCTCACGGACTATATTATTGGTGGCAGGGATTGGCCTACTGATTTGTTCAACCATTACTTTCATTCCCCGTCATCAGGCCGAGAGGGCCTTGAATGCTTATTTTTGTGGAAGTAATGACTATTCAGTAAAGGAGATAAATAAAAACTATCCCCGAATTAAGCATGTGCGTAAATTTGTTTATCGATATGCAAGGGCCCTGTTTTTAGCAGAAGACTACGAACGTTGCATCCCGATTCTAAAGCAAGCAATTCTGCTTTATCCATCTACTGACAAATATTTAGATTTAGGGGAATGTTGCCTACAAATAGGAGATGTGGGGCAAGCGGAAAGATGCTACAAGGAAGCTTCACGTCTATTACCAAGTCTGGTAGAGCCGCATTTTCGTTTATTGATTCTGTATGAACAAAATGGAGTTAAAGAAAATGCGGATAAAGAGGCAATTCACATCTTATCGGCCAACCCTAAGATTGAGAACGGAACACTTCTTCGTTATAAGCAATACGCAAAAGAATTCTTAGAGAAACAATAATACAAATGGGAAAGGTTTATTACATAGTGATATTAGTTGGAATCATCTTATACTCATATGGGAGTGGTGATGAGAAGATGTTGGAAGAATCTCTATGCCGAACAAAGTACTTAATTGACAATAACTGCACTTCTCATAGGGTGTGGAAAGAATCTCCGCTTTATAACGTTCCAAGTAATTATCTAATGCTATTTCGTGACCAAACCGAGGAAAAAGAAGAACGCCCGTTTATCTACCCAAGAGAGAAACAACCCTGGTGGAAATCAAGAACATAATAACCATCTTAAAATATTAGTAAAATGACAAACAGAACAAGAGCTATTGGCTATGCGCTTATTGTCCTATCCGCGATAGCGTCATGCATGCAGGATGA
>CAVFNZ010000042.1:0-18322 GCA_963624095.1 Clostridium sp. CAG:217
GCTCATGGCTTGGGGTATTTATTTCTAAAGTTGTTTTCCAGTTCAGCCAAATGCAACGTTTGCACTGATAAGCATCACAGTTACGACAGAGAGGAGCATGATCCAATCTGTAGAGTTGTGAATTCTTGACATCGAGACCTTCCACAAGGTTACCGATGTCGAAACCATCCGCTTGCTGATAGAAAGCAGGGCATACATAGAACTTCCCATCGGGTGCCAACGTAATACTAGTGTCGCCTGCTCCACAATTGTTCATTTTGTCGAGCATCATGCGATCAGTCAGCAGGTTCAGCTGTATCGTCTTTCCCGTCAAGAGAATCCTTTCCATCTCGTTCCCCAAAGGCTGTAGCATGGCAGCGTAGGCCTTGAAGTCTTCTTCCGTGAACGACTCAATATCAGTGATGACAATATTCAGTCGTACTCTATATATTAGTCGTCCCACTTTACGTAATAAAGAGAAAAGATTATCCGCCTGTGCGAAAAGCGTTTGCTTGTCTACTCTCAGAACGTACGAGGCAGCCACTACGAAACCAATGTAATCAGTCGCCTCGTTGATGTTGTTAAACACAATCACATCAGCGGCCCTTGATTTATAGCTATTCAGTTGTATTTTGATGTGGTCGATACTTTCTATCGTCTCCTGATATTCTTTTGGAAGCGCATAGGGCGGATAAACAAATTGAATGTTGAGATTCTCCTTCATTGCAAACAGAATACCTGCCTTCAGCGTCTCCAACGGAATCGGACGTTTCTTCGTTTTTCGATTGTTATAGTGACAGAATGATACTGAAGTATCATCAAGCAGAATGACTAAATATTGTATCATGCTTCACCTCCTTTCTCCTCTTTACGGTAGAGTTTGTTCCAATAGTAATTATTGGCGCGCACGTGTGCTTTGTGCATCTTACAGATGGCGGTGGAACGCTGATAGATAGTAGGCGTATCCGCAGCATCGTAGTTCTCGCCTTGACACCAAGCACAGCCCTCAGCCACTTCGCAGTCGATACACTCCTGCGTGGACTGTGTACAACGATCGAGTGTGAGGAACGGGCGTAACTTGTTTTTGTCGATGCCACTATGAATATCACCGATTATCCATGCCTTCTTACTGCGCAACGAATACTGAGCAAATCGTGTACAAGGATAGAAGTTTCCCTCTGCGTCCACAGCGAGCATCATGCCAGCACCGCACCAGTTACCATTCTGCAACTTACAATCCATAGGTTTGCCGATGTGCTCAGAGAAGAATGAGCACGAGTATTCTTCGTAGTAGCTACCATCGATGATGACATCGGCCAACTGCACCAATTGATCCTCGAAGAGTTTTTCGTCACCTTCTTTCCAAACGTCCTCAAATACGCAGTTAATGTTCACCTCGTGTATACCGAGACTATAAAGATGTAGCACGCTGTCCTTTATATAAGGGATGTCGGTACTACTAATGGTCACTTTCGTTCCTGCGCCAGGGAATTGTTCCAACCACAGTGGGATGTTCTTCACCACATCTTCGTATGAGCCTTTTTCTTCTTCCGGATTCGGCATGATACCTCGTTCCATCTCTTTGGTTTTCCAAATACGGTTGAGGTCATGCTTCTGCTTCGTTCCATCAATCGTAATGCCGATAGAAAGGTGTTCGCGGTTCTTTTGTATGAACTGCTGTACCTTCTCGGAGTTGTAGTTAATCCCATTGGTAGAGAACGAGAAACGGAAGGAGTTGAACCAGTGATGGTCTCTGCGGAACATCTCCGTCTTCAGGTAATCGCAAATCTTGTCGATAAGGTCTATCTCCAGAAAAGGTTCTCCGCCAATGAAGTCCCATATCACACTCTCCTCTTTCATCTCCTCTTCATGATCGAGGATATAGTCTATGGCAGCCTTTGCCACCTCCCAGGACATTCGCTCCTTCGAGTTCTTCCCTACGAGGTAACAATACTTGCAAGCCAGTTGACAGTCCTTGGTAACGATGAACGTAATGTTCTTTGCTCGACCATCTTGCCATTGTCTACTTTCCGAATCTAAAATCATAATTTACGTTACTTAAAAAAGACTTAACCCTCCTTTGCAGCTAGAATGACAAGATTCCGAACAAATTTGTGAACAATTACGTGAACAACGACCACCACATGACTTATCACAATAAAATGCGCAAGCCACTTGGCATTCGGTAACGCAATTTGAATGGCAAGATCTGTAATAGCCTCCACTACAGTCTTCTGAACATTGCTTGTTGCATTTTACGAAACATGTATTTGCACATCCATAGTCACAATTGCCAAAACAAGTCCCTTCACACTTCACTCTACAACCATTAGTACAGAGTTTCGTACAGGTGTTTTCACATCCCCATTTGCACACTCCGCCACAACCCATTAAAGGTTCTGTCGAAGATGTTTTAGTCATTGATTGGAGGCCTTGGGGAATTAGCATATACCCCAAGATAGGCAGCATAGCTCTTGCCGCATTCTTGAAGAATTCTCTTCTAGACTGAATATTCTTACTCATACTAAACTTGCTTCTATCTTTTGAATGTTTTTTATGGGAAGTCCCACGGTCTTATCGGAGATATTCAGAATCATTCTCAATTCTCCCGTCCCACTATTTACTTGGTTTTTTATCCACTTACCACATATTTTATCATTTTCTCTTGTGGTAATACAGATACATTTTCCCATAAGATTTTTGTACATTTCGAGTTCTTCTATTGTCATCTATATACTTTCTTTAAAGGTTAAAGCATTCCGAAAATCAATCCTTTATAGTTAGCGTGCCAAAATCCCCTTTTATAACAATAGAATGAGGATATACTCCTTGTTGCTTGTTCGGAATTTGACTCATGCGCTCCTTGATTGCATCATCTGCAATCCCCCAGGCCACTAAAGGGTCGGAATCAACAGTCAACTCTGCTGTAGACAGGAAAGAACACTCGTATGACTTTTGCCGATAAATAAAAGTCACGGTGTAAGTGTGGAAACCACAGTTTAAATCTTGTGCCATAATGTAACAAAAAAAAGTAAGTCCGCGACTCCAAACAGGCAAATTATAAATTCTTTTCCATACATACAAAAAAAACGTGGAGCCGATTTGTCACTCGTTCCACGTTCAGAAGGCCTTCGCATTGCCCGGATCCTCGAAACGAGCAACAGAAAGCCCCACGCTGTGCAAGTATGTAAGACCGACACGCTCAAACAAATCCACAACGATGCGGACTCAGTCTGAAATGTTGGCATACTATACACCCATGAAGCGTCTCCGTTGCTTTGCTTTTGAGAATCCTTGAAGTTGCGAAGTTCTCTGAACGTCAAAACCAAAGCGTACAAAAACGCCTTTTCAATATGTATATCTACCCTCTAAACGTCACCTTTTAGGTAGTCATGTCAAGTGTAGATGTTGCAAATATAGTGAATTTATCGGTACCACAAATGTTTTTGAGAAAAAACATGGTTTTCAATCAATCACAAGAACGGCCTCATGCTGAAACCTGAGCGTAGATGGTACTCGCACTCTTCACCAACCGCCACAACGATGTGGAAACAATTCATTACGTGAAGTAATTTACGATGTGAATCCTGCCAAACAAGTTGGCTAGTACCTATTTTAAAAAAAGAAGTCTGTTACCGAACGATGTGGATTATCGTTTCAATAACAGACTTTCTCAGCATGGTTTTATGCAATCTTTGTCGTTGTAATACCATTAGTCGAACAACTCTTTGATTTCGGACTCGGACAAACCGGTGAAGAGGGAGATTTGCCGAATGTCCACCTCAGCCGCTATCATCTTTCGGGCGATAGCTTGCCTCTCCGTCGTCTGGCCTTCGGCTTTACCACGTTCAAGACCTTTGGCCATTCCTTCCGCACGTCCTTTCGCCCGACCTTCCGCAAGGCCCTCCTGCCGGGCATTGCCAAGCACGTCGTTCTGTATCATGATGGCATTGACGTGCTCATCGTAGGAATAGCGTTCCGCTTTCGACATGGAGTAATATTTCAGCTTCTCACGGGCCTCCTGCAGACCGGGAGCCTTGGTGTCGGGAGCTATGTATCCGTTCTTCAGATATTCCATCCATTCGTTGAGAGGAGATTTCGAGGCTTTATTGAAGTCAAACTCGTTGATGCGAACAAGAATATAGGTAGGGAATATCTCCTCCGGCTGCTTCCGCACGATGGTATTCTTCTCCTTTGTACTGATTTCGAGACTATCGCCTGTGTTCAGTCCAATGAACCGGTTCTGTCCCTTATAAATGTAGTCACTGCCCTTGCCGATGTCGAAATAGAGGATGCTGATGGAATAGACCTTCTTCACTTCGCGGTAGGTATTGCCGAGACGGATGTGTTCCGTGATGGCTTTGGCTACCCCATAGAGCACCCGTTCGAGATAATACAACTCGCTGGTGTTCTGCACCTCCACGATGATTATCTCATCCTTGTTGTTCTTGGCCTTTATGTCCACTCGGTTGAATTTATCTTCTGGAGACTCCTGATTGCCCTCGCTTTCGAGTATCTCTATAATCTTTATCGGCTCACCGATAAACACGGTCAGAAACCCTTCGAGCACATCAAAGTTAGCCTTCTGACGGAGCAACCGCTTGATAGCCCAGTCGAACCGGATATATCTGTCATTGATTTCGTCCATCTCTTTACGCTTTTATTCCCTGCAAATATATGCTTTAGTTTTGAAAAAAGCAAATTGTGAACATTTCACCGACAGTTGTCAGACCGCCCTCTTCGCATGAACGAATTCTGATTCCATAGGCCATTGATTTTTCAACGGCCAGTGAACGGTTGGTCAACGACAACGCTTCATCAGTTCAATCTCAACCGCTCCGCCGTAGGGTGTCAGGTGGGCAAAGGCTCCTTCCACGGTGTATACTCCGGCATAGACTTGGGCGCAACCTATCACACCACCATGCACGAAGAGAGCCACTTGTCGGTACGGCTGAGTGCGCAGCTCGTCGAGGAACTCAGCCACACGGACATATTGTTGGGCGAAGGACTCGCCTCCCGTGGCCGCCACGTTCTGATAGTCGGCGTACCAAAGTTGTAGGCGCGGGTCGGTGATTTCGTTAAACTTCCGCATCTCCCACTCCCCGAAGTTGAGTTCCTTCAGCCGCGCGTCGCGCTCCGCGTCGCCATAGCCACAATAGGCAGCCAACTTCACGCAACGGCTCAGCGGACTCATGTAGACTTTGTCGAACGTCTTTCCACGGAGCGTCTGTCGGGTTAGTTCAGCCTCTTCGGCAAAGGTGGAACGTACGGGAACGTCCGTCTGCCCATAGCAGGTGCCGGGAGCTACGTCCACCGATGTATGTCTGATAAGTGTCAGTCGCATAGTTTGTTATTGTGTAGCATTCGTAACAGTTTTCCGACGAGCGGAATGTAATAAATCGCATAGCTGATAAGGCGCATACCATCCTTCCCTATCCCGAAGTACACGTCCAGCAGAGCGGTTTGCAGCGTACCCAAGAAGAGGGATGTCACCAGGAGATAGATGAAGTAATCGATGAAGCGTATCGGTAGACGGCTCATGCCGACAAGGATGTCGCGGTCGTTGCGGAATGTTCCCGAAGCGATGCCGAACAAGGTACCGGGAAGCATGAACGCCAAGGCGACGATGGGTACAATTCCCTCGATGAAGGGCGACCGGTTGAGCGTGCCCGTGACACCCAACAGGATGGCAAACGGTGAGAAAGTGGCCACGGCGACGCATACCACATAGACGATGAAGGCAAGAACCGCCAGCTGCAACGCCCTGCGCTGCCTGTGCGACAAGTACGTCCGACCTCTCCACAATTGCAGTTGTCGCAGCAATGTCTTCAGCATTCCGGAGGCGTAAGCGAGACTGATTCCCGTCAGCAGAACGAACACAGGGATGAGGGGTGACTGACGCAGATGTTCCATGGCATGGCGCAAGGTCAACCGAACGCCTTCGACACTGAGCATATTCTGCACGGGCCAACCATTGACGCTCCCTATCCACGAGAGGAGGACGAGCGACAAGGTGGCGATGAACAGCAACGTGGCCGGATGAGGCATGTACACCCTATTCTTCATCCTCCTCCAGATTGTCGATGGAAAGAATGCCCAGTTCAAAAGCCCTCACCACCAGACGGGTAGCGTTCACACCGCTCCGCTCGTCGGCGGTGAATAGCCGATTGACAAGGTCGTTCTGCCGTTTCTCCAATGACTTCACGCCAAAGGGAATTCCTTTCAGGTTGGTTATCATCTCTTTGGTGTAGCCCAAGGCGAGGTGGCGCAACAGACGCTCGTCGTACTCATCGATGTCGTATTGGATGAAGGCTTCCTGTTTCTTCTGTTCGTTGAGTACCGACTGTTTGAAGCGTGCCACAATCTTCTCCAATATCGGTTGGTTGAAGACTAACTTCTTGCCGTCCATCACGCTCTGCACGTCGTTCTTCGTCAGCAGTTCACCCGTCTTCAGAATGATGCCGTCGGTGCCTGCGTCCAGCGCGTCCACCCACAGCCGTTCGTTCAGAATCTCGCCCGTGAAGATGAGGATATGCAAGGTCTTGTACTTCTGTCGAAGCATGCGGCATATCTCCACACCGATAGTGGTGGAGCCTCCCAGTCCAAGGTCGAGCAGCACAAGGTCCGGTGTCTCCACGGTCTCCAGCAGTTGCCACAACTCTTTCTCCGTCATGGCGGTGCCGATGACCTCCGCATCGGGTATCTCGTTACGGAATATCTCTTCCGTACCTTTCAGTTCCAGCTTTACATCTTCAACGATGATTACTTTGAATTTGTTTCCCATACATCTTTTACTCCTTCTATCGTTTTATGGTTTGCGGGGGATGGTAAACCAGACGGTGAACCCTCCTCCTTCCAGCGGTTCGGCGTTCATGCGACAACCTCGCATACCGGCGTGTTCGTCATGGTCGCGTACAATCTGTTTGCAGAGCAGATACTCCGTACCGCTGAGCCGTCCCGCCTCATCAGTCCGCATGCGTTGCTTGTCGGGATAGAAGAGGCTGTTGAGTTCCTCTTCGTTATAGTGTCCGCGGTCGTCGCTTAGGCTGAAGCGCACGAAACCCGCTTCCGCCACGGCCGAGAGCCTCAGATTCCCCTCTTCCGCACGGGCGCAAGCCGCCAGAATGAGGTTCTCCAACAAGAATCTAAGCAGCACCTCGTCGCCTATGACGCGCAACGCGCTGACTTGCGTATGCAAAGTTAGGGGATGATTCCGTTTCTTGTTTTGTTTGCCCAAGTATTTTTGTGCATAGGCCATCAAATCGTCCACCGCCACGACCGTTCGTTTGAAGGTGGTCTCTTCCAACTGGCGCGAGGCGCACGAACAGAGAATGGTGAATACATCCTTGTAGTAACTGACCAGCTCTTCCATAGCGGTCGTCTGTTCCCGTTCCTCTTCCGGGGTAACGGGCTGCAGCAGCCGTTCCGCTATCTGTTTGATGCGGTTAGGATAGTACAGCGTCTCGTGCTTCACGGCAGAGAGGCAGTTGTCCAGCACCTGGTTCTGTACGTAGATTTGGTTCTCCTCGTGCAGGACGCGCGTCTTCTCGTCTTTTGCCAGTTCGATGTCTCTGTACTTGCAGTTCATCCGAACAACCACATTCATCACCACCACGCTCAGGTATTTCGTTATGAGCTGCACAAGCAGCCGCTCGTCTTCGTGATAGCCATTGGTGCGACTGCGAACCAGTGCGAAAGCACCTAAGCAATGCTCCTCGTCTTGCAGTTCAGCACTGAGAGGCAGACAAATCACAGCGTCATCGGTCTGTTTCGTTACGGTCTGTTTCTCATAGCAACGCCTCAGCCCGTCCCGAAGTCCATCGCTTTGGAAGGTAGGCGGATAGACGGCATAGTGGAGCTTCTTCCCAGCCTCGTCATACACGGCCATGCCAATGGCGCGCAGGTCAAGCAAATCGTTCATGTCGGCAAACGAATGTTGCAGGATGCGCTGCGGCAAGGTATCCATTTCGTCCGTGTCCCGCATGGGAGACATAGACGAGGTGGCAATCTCCCGGTTTATCTCCAACACCTGTTCCAAGTTCAGCCGATAGAGGATGCGTCGTCGGAAGTAGAGCAGATAGTAGGCCGACACCACGGTTATCAGGATGAGCAGACAGAGGACGATGCTCACCGTCTTGTTGTTGGCTGATTGTTGCATCTCCTTGCAATATTCCTCCAGCGAGCTGTCCTCGCTCAGCAGTTTGTAGAGCCGCGTGTAAGCTTGGTTGTTGTACCGATAGGTCTCCCAGTCATTCAAGGCCAATGCCGCGACGGCAGCCTCGTTGCGGATATCCAGTATCACATGATAGTCCGTGTCGAACAATTGATGCCACCACGTTATCTCAGCGGCTTCACCTTTGCCGGTGAGTACCATGGAGTCTGCCGTTTCATGACTGTATTGACGGTGATGCCTATTCAGATAGACGATAGCGGAGTCAACAAACTGGATAGCGTCGGCGTAGCGTCCGTTCACATTGCTGAAGTAGACCGAGTCGGCATAGCGCGAGGCGGTTTCCAGGGACGCGTCATAGTAGGACACGTCATTGCCGTTGCCCATACCGACAACAGGAAACAACAAAAGCTGCCATACCATCAGACCCTTCACAACGCCCTTCGGCAAGCGGAAGAAGAACCTGCTCCCCTTCCCTCTCTCGCTCTCGACGCTGAACGCGCAGACGGCAAAGAGCGCATTGGTCTTGCGGTATTTCTCTATGATGCCCTTGCAGTTCATCAGTCCGAAGCCGTTACCTTTGTTGCGGCGTAGCATCTCCCGATTGCCACTCTCGTCCATTCCTATCTTGGCCGGATTGTAGACCTTCTCTTCCAACAGGTGTTTCAGGTCGTCCGCCGACAGTCCTATGCCATTGTCTTTCACCGACACCTCCACGTAAGTGTCCGTTTCGTTGGCATACACTTCAATGCTTCCACCCTCGGGGGTGTACTTCCGCGCGTTTTCGGTGAGCGTGTTGAGCATGAAGAGTGTCAGTGCCTTATCGGCCTTCACTACCGCTTGCGTAGTTTCCACGCTGAATGTCTGTCCTTTGGCTTCGTATTTCTTGCGTCCCTTGCGGACGATGTCGAACAGTTCGTTCAGGCAGAAGTTTTCTATGTTCAGCGACAGAGAGCCTTGCTTCATCTTTATCCATGCGGCCAGAATGTCGTTGTATTCGTTTATCTTGTCGGTCAGTTCCTCGATGTAGGCGTATTTCTTACGGCGCATGGCGTAACTTTCGGGACCGTCATCGGAGACGGGCAGGTTTCTCAGGCGGTTCACTTCGTGTATGATGCGGTCCAAATAGGGCGTGATACCGGTGAGGATAGCGAAACAGGCCTTCTTCACGATGTTCTGTCGTTTGTTGTCGGCAATGTGTTGTTGGTGGATGTATCGCTCCGCCTCGATGGATTGCCGCTCCTCATCGAGCGACAACAGCGTGGAGCCGTTTTCGACAGTCCACTCCACATAGGGTGTCAGCACGTCCAGCATGGCCTGTTGTTCCTTGTTCAACTTATGGTCAGTCCGTAACGACAACCGCTTGCTGTCAAGGTTCACCGACACTTCGCACGGTCCGAGCAGTCGGGTCAGACCCGGATGCACGGCTTTTCGTATATACTCCCCTATCTCGTCCATCTCCACCACCTTGGAGGGAAGAGCTGCGGTTATCTTGCGGCATGTCTCCAGTATCAGCTTCAAATGCGCTATCTGCTCTGCGTTCTTTCGTTTCCATCGTCTGTTGAGCCACCAAAAGAGCGGCAGGGAGATGACGAGCAACGCCAGCATGGCACTGAGCCAATAGCTGATTTGCCGGGATTCGGCTTCGAGCAAGTCATAGCGGCTCTCCAACTCCTTGTCCTGTCGGGTCACGTCCAAGATATCCAGGTAGATATTCCGATTATAGTCCGATTCGCGCTTCATGCCAAGTCCCGAGTAGGCCAAGCACAACTGCTCGCGGATGCGCGCTATCCACTCAGGAACGGTTTGGATGCGGCTATCCGTCAGCCAACGTTTCTCCAGACAGAGAGTGTCGTCGGCGCGGTAAGTCAGCAGCCGGTGCGTGGAGTCGTTGCAGGCATAGTAGCGTTCGTGATGGCTGTTCACATAGTCAAGCGCTTGTTGCAGCGTGACGATGGCATCGGCATAGTGTTGTGCGGCAATCTGACACGAAGCGATGGTGCGGTAGGTGCCGGCAATCTGGTAGTCATCACCATAGCGTTTGAACAATAGCAATGCCTTTCGTGCCAATGTGACGGGCAACAGGGAGTCCGCCACTTCATCGGCATTGAGCAGCTTCAGCGTTGCCTTGCGGTTCTCCTCTATCGCCTTGCCTCGGGTGGGGTCTATCAGCAGTTCGGCGTAAGCCTGCAAACAGTTCGCCTCGAAGTAGGTGAAGCCACACTCGTGGCTCACAGCGATGCATTTGCTCAGGTAATCGAACTCACGCACGGCAATCTCTGCCTCATCCTTTCCGGGACAGAGTCCGCCCGACCCTTTCATATAATAGTAGTACAGCAACTGGGCCGTGTCTTTCTCCACTCCCGTGGTCGGGTCAATGCGGTTAATCTCCTCTATCGACTGTTCCTCCTGTTGCAGGTAGTAATAGTAGATGCTCGACACGATGTGGAATTCCGTCAGCGCATAGGTGAACCGCTGTCGCTCGTCGTCACTCAGTGCGGACCGCTCCTCGTTGACGCGCCGCATGCGTGCCAACGCACTGTTGCGATGGTCATAAAAAGCCTTGTTGGCAGCCGTCCGCTGGCATATCTTCATCATGCCGATGTCCGCAATCAAGAGTTCCAACTCATTGTTGCAGGCATCATGTACCTTGGTGAGCAGAGCCTTCGACTGTTCGAAGTCCATGCGCATGAAAGCGCAGAACGCCAGATTGTTGAGAGCCTCGGCTTTCCCGTTCGCATAGTTTGCGGCCAAATCATAGGCTCGAACCGCCAACTGGTGTACCGAGTCCAGGTTCTTGTAATGGTAGTCGTATGACAGTCTGTTCAGTGAGTCCACCTCCCGATTGTGTGCCGTGGAGAGATGTCCACAGGAGCAGAGTGCCGACAGACCAAAGCCTATCGGCAACAGAAAGAGGAGAATGCGCAGCTGAACTGTTCCTTTCATGTCACGGTTTCCCATTAATCGTTTGTTTTTCTCTTTTAGCTGCGGTCTCTTATTCCCAGTCAACCACCAACTGGCGCAACTGTGTGGCACTGTCGCCTTGCGACCCCGTGTGTTGTATCGCCACCCCACCGAACGCGTTCGGCCGGATGGTGGCCTGTAGCGAGACTTCTTTTTGCACGCCCGGTTTGTTCGTACGGGGCAGCGAGGTGTCAGAGCAGACTGCCGCAGTCAGCTTGTCGCCCTTCACCGTCAAACGGATGGTGCAGGTCGAGAGGTAACACGATGCGGAAACAGCCTCAGTAATAGCCTTTGTCGTTCCGTTGACATATTCCACCAAATAGAAGTCCACGGCACTATCGTTCGCCGGAGTGCGGATGATGCGCAGTCCGTATCCTGTCAGCGTGCGCGTATCCATCTTCAGGCATACGTCGAGATACTGCCCCGTGGCACTGCCGAATCCTTGTCCGGCCGTCTTTGCCGGGTCTACTTTCAGCGTCAGCGACATGTCGCCAAACTCCGCTCCTACAGGCGTGTACATCAAGCGTGCGCCCTTGCGTCCTTGCAACAGTCCATTATGGTGCGAAGCTCCGTTCGTCCCCTTGCCGTGAAACCAGCATCCCGGCTGGATGACAGGCCAATCAAAGTCCTTGGTGTCGATGGGTTTGTAGGCATCCACCGTCCAGAACCCTTCCTTTATCTCGGGCTGCACCGTTGTGGGGAAGTTATGGAAGTCCGTACGGAAATGCTTGTCCGTCACGGAGCTACATCCCGTGCATACATCCTGTGCAGTGATGGCTCTGGCACTTATCGCTTTTGCAGGTTCTCCAGCCTCGCAACGGAGATGCTTGGGACGCACCACGGCCATCAGGTAGTAGCCTACGTCGCCCGCCTTCAACGGATAGATTTGTTCGGGTTTGTCCAGTCGGGACTGCGCCACCTCTACGGCATGGCCTCCGTTGCTGTCGCAACGATACCATGTGATAACCGACTGGTCGGCACGACCCTGTAGGTCTATGTCGTACTTTACGGCGGCAAAGCCGACCCCTCCCTGTCCGGGAGCACCCGCCAGATTGGACGCTTCGGCCGGGACAATGGTCACCGTCGGTTGTGAAAGGAATGTCGGTGCCGCCAGCATCTTTGGCTTCACGGTCAGCGTGGCCGCCGACTCCAGTCCCGAAGCGGAGGTGGCCTTCACCACCACCTGACGGGTCTCGTCACCGGTAGCCGTACCGATAACCTTACAACGTCCGTCAGCCGTGGGCAACAATTGCACCTCCTTCTCGTAGGGAGGCATCACTGACCATTCGATTGCTTCAGGGTTCGGGTCGTCGTAATAACCGAACAAGCGGGAGGTGGCGGTCAGCGTCGTGTCGTTCACGCCGCTCTCTATCTCCGCCTTTGCCGGTGTCACCGTCAGCAGTGTCGGTCGGTTGGTGTAGCTTGCCTTATTCCTCTTCTCCGCCTTGAGTATCGTCTTCTTCAGGTTCATCGGATCCCACTCATCATCGCCCCGCAGCAGGTTATAGATGTTGTAGATTTCTTTCCCGTCCATCGTCACCAGATAGGCCTCCAACGCCTTTTTGCCGGTCAGGTCTACCGTCAGCCAACGCTCATCGGGATTGGGGTGCATGCTGAATGACTCTCCGTCACGTTTCACGCGGTATTGGTAGTTACGTTCATCGGGAGTAGGCACAGGAGTCCATCCTATGAACTGTCTGTCCGCATGCGTATGGAATTCACTGTCAATGATTGTCAACGGTCCGCCAGCCTTCGTGAAATACTGTGCACCGAGGGTCTGCACATCGAAGCGGCAACGATACATCACCGCACCGGTCCCGTAGGTGGAGTAGAAAGGTTTCGCTCCGTAGAACACGAAATCACAATCCACATAAACTCCTGTTCCGCACAGGGCATCGTCCGTGCTCTCGAAGTGGCAGCGGTCGAACAGCGTGCGCTCGCCGCCGTTGCACGGACAGAGATTGAGCCGACTGATGAAGCGGCAGTTGCGCATCACGTAGCGGTCGCCCTTGTTCAGAATCAACTGCGCCTGCACGATGGCGTCCATTCGTTTGGCCCGGTTCAGTGACGGATTGCGCGGATAGACCAAGTCCACATTGCAGTAATTGCCGAAGGTGATGTTCTCGGCGGACACGTCGTTTCCCTCGATGCGGAACATGGTGAAGTTGCCTACAGCTCCTTGTGTCTGGCCGCGGTTGCACGCCAGCACCACGTCCTCCGGATTGTCCGCCAGTCCAACCAGCCGCAAACCGTTGCACGCTATCTCCAACGCATAGGGTGTACCACCCTGTTTGGGTTCACGGACGGCAGGGTCATCGGGGTCGTCCACCCAATAGACATTCGGGGCTATGTACACCGTCATGGGTTCCTGTGCCGACCCGTCCTTCAAGCGTGCCGCCGCTTCGTTGAACGTGGCGAAAGCGTATGGCGACGATGCCCGGCCGTCAGACTGTAGCGTCCCGTCGACCAACAAATTCTTTTCATTCAGTTGAATCTTTTCCCCTTTGTAACGGAGGGTGTTTCCCTTCAGTTGCGGAGTCTCCTGTGCATTGGCAAACAGGCATCCGCACAGCAGCAGGATTATCGTTGTCGTTCTTTTCATGAGAGTTAAAAGGTTACTTTGTTCTATTTGGAACAAAAGTACGAAAAAACTCTTTCAACCATACTCCTTTTGCAGTTTTTTACAGCAGGTAATGTTGTTCTACCGACAAGACAATATTGCAACTGTGAACCCCAAAGAGGTCATCAGGGAGATGGTCGGCTGTGGTTCATCACTCGCATCCGTCGGACTGCGCTACCGGCTTTGTCGCCTCATTCTTCCAGTACTCCTTTTCGTACCAAGCAACAAGGACTGGCGTACCGACCAATCGGGACTGGAGTACCGAATAACCGGTACGGGCGTACCAACCGACCGGTACGGGGCATGCGATTATATGCCTTTGCCTAATCATCCAGTCGTACCGATTGGCGCATCCTCATGCGGTCATTTATTCCTCAAGCTCAACTCCAAGAACTTATCACACAACTGGAATACGCCCTCGTCTTGCGTGATAAAATCCTTGTCGAGCAAAGTCCTGACCGCTCCCTGCACAGTACTTGCCCCCAAGCGGTACTTCCGCAAGAACTCCTGCGACATCAGGGAAGATGGCTTATCTTCCAAGGCAATGGCCGTAAGCACCTGCTTCTGCTTGGCTGTCAACTGGTAGAGCAAGGCCTGATAGGCAAAGCGATGCTGAGCGAGTATGCCGTCTATCGAATACTTGACATCATCTTCTGTCAACAACGCATTGTCACAGGTGGAAGAATAAAGCATATTGAGCACATACTGGATATACCAAGTGATGCCTTCAAATCGATGATACAAGCAGTCAAACGCCTCAGCACTTATCTCCCTGTTGTTTTTCGCGAGATGATGATTGGCAAAAGCCAAGTATGTCTGTTCATTGATAGCCTCTAAACCCATAATACTCGAACTGTGATAGAAAGGACGGGACTGGGAAGTGAACATCAACGCCATCATGTGGCGCTTGGAACCCGAAAATACGAAGTTGGCGTTATGGCAGTTCTGTATGCGCTTACGCAATGTAGCCTCAACGGTTTTCTCCGGGTAGCCGGCTATCGTCTGGAACTCATCAATCGCCACCAAACAAGGCTTATCCGCCTGTTCGAGGTAAGCGAAAATCTCATCCAACGTCACGTCCGGAGTCTGAATATCTCCGATGCCCACGCTCCACTCCGGATTCCCATTGATGTCAAAAGAGATGGTGGACTTCAAAGACTGGAGCATGTTCAAGAAGAACTCCCATACCTTCCTGCCCTTTGGTTTGAGTGCAGTAAGAATTCCCTTGCCCAAGGCAAAAACGAACTCGCCTAAGTTCTTCGTATCGTATATATCAATGTAGATGCAATGATAACGTTCACGGACGCATTCTTGTTGAAAACAATTATAAATGAGTCCAGACTTACCCAAACGCCGTGGCGCAATCAATGCCACATTGCATCGATTGGTCAAATGACGGGTAAGCAAAGCTGTCTCCTCCACTCTGTCGCAAAAGTACTCGGGCGACAAATAGCCTTCTATAACAAATGGATTTACCTGTACCATAATTATTTATATCATTATGAGTTCTTCGTTACGAAGAACTCATAATGCAAAGATAATGCTTTTGTTCGAGAAACAGTCTCTTTTCTCAGAAGTCTTCAGACCTCCCTGCCCTTCTTACGGAATCAGAATCCGTTGAAGAAGACGTAGAGACCTATCATCACGACAATCAGCAAAGCCCACAGCACAACCACGGAGGTGGCAGGCTTCTGCAACGGGATACTCTTCATCTGGTCGCCCTCGGTGTCCTGCTTGCCCAGCAGGCTGACAATGACCATGCCGAGACTGATGGCAACGAAGAGGATGAACGAGAGCATCATGAAGTGAGGCCACACGTCGTACTTCTCTTGCGGGAAGACGAAGAGGTAGAGAATGCCCACGCCGATACTGAAGATGGTACCCGCCGTGAGGGCGAGGTTGGCGGCAGCCGTGGTAGTACGCTTCCAGAACACGCCGAAGACAAAGACGGCGGCCATAGGCGGAGCGATGAAACCCAGCACGGACTGGAAGATGTTGAAGAGGTTGAGTCCCTTGATGCTGTCGATGGCAATGGTAATGACCACAGAGATGACGGCACCTATCACGGTGACAAGCTGACCGGTTCGGATAATCTCCTTGTTGCTGGCGTTGGGTTTATACTTCTTCAGATAGATGTCCATGGTGAACACCGTACTGAGTGCGTTGAGGGCCGAACCGATGGTGCTGACCAAGGCTGCGGTGAGCACCGCCAACACCAACCCTACCATTCCTATAGGGAAGAGGTTGGTGACCATGGTCATGTACGCCTCGTCGGGGTTGGACAGCGTAGGATACAACGCCAGACAGAGGATGCCGGGGAGGATGTACAAAGGCACATCCAGAATCTTGAGCCAGCCGGTGAAGTTGGCTCCCAGCTGTCCTTGCTTCAGACTCTTGGCGGCCAGCACGGGTTGCACCATCGACTGGTCGGTACACCAGAACCAAACGCCCATGACAGGATAGCCCAGTATGATGGGCAACCAAGGGAAGTCCACGTCGCTGTTGGGACGGAACAGGTTCCAGTAATCCTTAGGCACATTGGCCACCAACCCCTCTACGCCACCTACCTTATAGAGGCCGACAATGACCAGTGTGGCGGACACGAAGATGAGCAGCAACATCTGGAACACGTTGGTATAGGCCACCGCCTTCAGTCCACCCGCCATGGTGAAGAAGGCGGAGATGAGGAGCAGGATGAGAGCCGACTGCCACATGGGGATGTCGAAAATCTGACGGATGAGGATACCGCCCGCAAACAGGGTCAGTGCCAACCACGAGATGAGGATGGTGACGATGGTGTACCACGCCAGGATGTTACGGGTTGACTGTCCAAAGCGGTGTCCCATGAATTCGGGCAACGTGGTCACTCTGGAGCCTAAGTAGCGCGGAGCAAAGACGAACGCCAACAAGAAGATGAACACGAAGGCGTACCAGGCGTAGTTGCCCGACACGATGCCGGTGGTGAATCCCGCACTGGCACTGGCAATCAGCATGGATGGCCCTACGTTGGTGCCCCACATGGAAAAACCGATGTGGTGCCACTTGAGCGAGTTTTCCGCCATAAACAGGCTGCTTCCCTTCTTGCGTTTCATGCTGGCCCAGATGCCAATGCCCATCAGGATAACGAAGTAGGTCAGGAGGATGCCCCAGTCCAGTGAATCTAATGAAATGTTTTGCATGTTGTTGTATTGATTTAAGGTTAAAATTCAAAAGAGGGTTCACCGCACCCACAGGGTCCTGTTGGAGAAGCGGATGTGGTGAACCCGAAAGATTCGGAAATCAGTGCTGGCCTATAAGCTGCTTGGCCACCGTCACAGCGGAATTGGCGTTGTCGCTGTAGCCGTCCGCACCTATCTCGGTAGCGAAACCCTGGCTAACGGGCGCACCTCCCACCATCACCTTCACCTGGTCGCGGATGCCGGCCTCTTCGAGAGCCTTGATGACTTCGGGCATATAGGTCATGGTGGTAGTGAGCAGCGCGCTCATGCAGAGGATATCCGCATGATTGTCTTTCACCGCTTCCACGAATTTGTCGGCCGACACGTCGATGCCGACATTGATGACTTCAAAGCCGCAACCTTCCAACATGGAAGCCACCAGGTTCTTGCCGATGTCGTGGAGGTCGCCTTTGACAGTGCCTATCACCACCTTGCCCAGTGTCACCGAAGCGTTGCCCTGAAGCAATGGTTTCAGCAGTTCCAAAGCACCCTTCATGGCACGGCCCGCCATCAACAGCTGCGGGACAAACGCCTTTCCGTCTTGGAAACGCTGTCCCACCTCACCCATGGCTTTCACCATATAGTCATTGATGATTACCTGCGGCTCCGTGCCTTCGGCCACGGCCTCTTTGGTCACTTCCACGGCGGGCTCCAGTTTGCCCGCCACAATCGCGTCATACAGTTTACTTAACTCTGCCATAGTTATTTTTGCTTGTAATAGTATGTATATATGTATCTATTTTCATCTGTATTTCTCCACGATACGCAACGCCTGTTCCACCTCGCCCTCGTTATGGAAATCCATGCTGAGCAGCAAGCCGTCAGCTCCCACATTGTCGAGCAGAGGTTCCAGTTCGGGCAATGTTATCCAGTTGGCCTGCACCGACTTGCCCCCTGCGAGGATGCGCTTGTAGAGGTCGTACCACTTGGGGTCTCCACCTTGCGGCTCGCCCACACCGGGTGTCCACTGGATGGCGTTGAGTTCGTCAATCTCCAGCAATGCGTCGAGGTGGCGGATGGCTCCCACGCCATCGAGGTGATAGAGCGTGTAGTCAATCTTTTGGCATTGTTCGCGGATGTAGGGCTGCACGAACCGGCGGTAGTCCTCTTCACTTATCATGATGGAGATGTCGCTTTGCAGCTTGCTCACCGTCCCCGGTCCCCAGATGGAGAAGTAGCAGAAGGCCATGCCGTCGTCTTCACGGATGATGTCAT
Organism: Clostridium sp. CAG:217; assembly: GCA_963624095.1. Lineage (GTDB taxonomy): Bacteria > Bacteroidota > Bacteroidia > Bacteroidales > Bacteroidaceae > Phocaeicola_A. The sequence continues at coordinate 18,167 of CAVFNZ010000042.1, forward strand.
GGAGTTCGTTGAACACGCGGAAGTAGATTTCGTTAACCTGCTTCAACTGGCGGTCCAGTTTGTCAGGGTCCATCATCGTGTCCATCAACACATTGTCCGTTCCGTGGATGGCCGCCAAGACATCGAGTCCCTCCATCAGGTCGGGCATACCTACAT
>CAVFNZ010000043.1:0-3016 GCA_963624095.1 Clostridium sp. CAG:217
GTTATTTATACCTTTCGGTAGTTGTCTGTACTTACTTCACCTCCTCGAAATCGGCATCCTGGATGTTGTCACCTTGGTTGCCGTTCGGGTTGCTGTTGGCCTGCTGGTTAGCACCGTTGTTAGCCTGTTGTTGGCCGGCCTGATTGCCGCTCTGTGCGTACATCTCGGCACTGGCGGCCTGGAAGGCGGTGTTCAACTCAGCCATGGCAGCATCGCAAGCGGCTACGTCCTGAGCCTTGTGGGCATCCTTCAACTTCTGCAAAGCAGCCTCGATAGGAGCTTTCTTGTCGGCGGGAATCTTGTCACCGAGTTCCTTCAACTGGTTCTCCGTTTGGAAAATCATGCTGTCGGCTTGGTTCATCTTGTCCACACGCTCGCGCTCTTTCTTGTCTGCCTCGGCATTGGCTTCAGCTTCGGCTTTCATCTTCTCTATCTCCTCTTTGCTCAGACCGGAAGATGCCTCGATACGGATGGCCTGTTCCTTGCCGGTGGCCTTATCCTTGGCGGATACCTTCAGAATACCGTTCGCGTCGATGTCGAAAGTTACCTCAATCTGCGGAACTCCACGACGGGCCGGAGCGATACCGGTCAAGTTGAACTGGCCGATGGACTTGTTCTGAGCCGCCATAGGACGCTCGCCCTGCAGTACATGGATGGTCACCTCAGTCTGGTTGTCGGCGGCGGTGGAGAAGACTTCGCTCTTCTTGCACGGGATGGTGGTGTTGGCGTCTATCAGTTTGGTCATCACGCCACCCATGGTCTCAATACCCATTGACAACGGGGTGACATCCAACAGAACCACGCCCTTGATTTCGTCCGTCAACACGGCACCCTGCACGGCAGCTCCCACGGCTACGACCTCATCGGGGTTTACGCCCTTCGAAGGAACTTTTCCGAAGAAGTCCTCAACAAGTTTCTGCACGGCAGGTATACGTGACGAACCTCCCACGAGGATTACCTCGTCGATGTCGGCATTGCTGAGACCGGCATCGCTCATGGCCTTCTTGCACGGCTCCAAACAAGCCTGAATCAAGTTATGAGCCAACGACTCGAACTTAGCGCGGGTCAAGGTCTTTACCAAGTGCTTGGGCACACCGCCAACCGGCATGATGTACGGCAAGTTGATCTCGGTAGAGGTTGAAGAAGAAAGTTCTATCTTCGCCTTCTCGGCGGCCTCTTTCAGACGCTGCATCGCCATCGGGTCGGTCGTCAGGTCCGCACCTTCGTCGTTCTTGAACTCCTGAACCAACCAGTCGATGATTACCTGGTCGAAGTCATCGCCACCCAAGTGGGTATCACCATTCGTGGAGAGCACCTCGAACACACCACCACCGAACTCCAGGATGGAAATATCGAACGTACCGCCACCCAAGTCGAAGACGGCGACCTTCATGTCCTTGTTGGCCTTGTCGATACCGTAAGCCAAAGCGGCTGCGGTAGGCTCATTGACGATACGTTTCACGTCCAGTCCGGCAATCTGTCCGGCCTCTTTGGTAGCCTGACGCTGCGAGTCGGAGAAGTAGGCCGGTACGGTGATGACGGCTTCGGTCACTTCCTGACCGAGGTAATCCTCCGCGGTCTTCTTCATTTTCTGCAGAATCATGGCGGAGATTTCCTGAGGGGTGTAGAGACGTCCGTCGATGTCCACGCGCGGTGTGTTGTTGTCGCCTCGCACTACCGTGTAGGGCACGCGGGCAACCTCTTTCTGCACTTGGTCAAAAGTCTCGCCCATGAAACGTTTGATGGAGAACACCGTACGTTTCGGGTTGGTGATAGCCTGACGCTTGGCGGGGTCGCCAATCTTACGTTCGCCACCGTCAACAAAAGCCACGATGGACGGAGTGGTACGTTTACCTTCACTGTTAGCGATTACCACAGGTTCGTTGCCTTCGAACACCGCTACACAGGAGTTGGTAGTTCCTAAATCTATTCCAATAATCTTTCCCATAATTGTATTTTTTATTTGTTATTATTATTCGGTTAATATTTCTCTTGTGCCTCACGCGCCAAGTCCCCTGCCCGTTGCGGTAGGTTTCCCGTGCCCGACGCACGCAAAGTAGTAAACAAATCCTGTGCCAAACATTTGACCGGATAGGAAAAACGGGTCGACGAAAGGTGGAGTGGGGATGAAAAAGTGGCAAAGGAGGAGTTGCATAGAGGGACTGAACAGGAAAAGGATACCGTTCCTCCGCCTCCCGACTGACTATTTGTCAGATGAGGTGGGTAAATGCTCACGGCTCCGAGACATTATAGTCAAGCCCCCGAGACATTATAGTCAAGCCCCCGAGACATTATAGTCAAGTGCCCGAGACATTATAGGCATGGGCCTGAGACATTATAGGCATGTTGAGCCTTAACTGAAACGGTAGACACTCTATGGAGAACAACCGTACTGAATCGATAGGCACAAGCGAAATAGGCTTGCTGTTTTGTGGACAGTACACTGCGCAGCCACCATAGCTGGACATGCAGAGCCCGGGGTCGCCCGTTCGGCAAAGCGGATAATCTCTTCCTTTATTAATCGGTCAGACCCCACATCTCGTTCAGCATCTGAATGGCGGAAGGGGAGCGGAATACCTTCTCCCGGAACGTGACGATGGCTTCCGCGGGCAGGCTGTCCTCGAAAGAGTTGACGAGAAAATCCGCTTCGAGAAGGATGCGGTGGTCGGCGGTCGTCACGTTGTCATACGTGTGATGGTGGCCTATGAGCCAACAGATGCGCTCGGTCTGGACGGCAGTGAAGCCTCCGGCCCGGGTCAACAAGAGGCGCGCTTCAGCGGGACCGAGTTCCTCCTGCGCCTTGCCGTTGCAGTTGCCATACTTGGCTTCGGCGGGATGAATGCCAATGTCGTGCAGGATGGAAGCCGCTTCGAGGATGAACAGGACTTCTTCGTCCAATCCCTCAAGCCGGCCGATGGTTGCGGCAAAGTCGTGTACCTTAACGAAATGTTGTATGCGCGGTGCGTCACCGCTGTCGTAATCGATCATTGCCCTCATTAACCGGGCGAGTTGTACG
>CAVFNZ010000043.1:3026-18044 GCA_963624095.1 Clostridium sp. CAG:217
TGTACGTTCATAACGGTTTATTTAGTCGTTTTTATAAGCATGTTTCATCCATCGTTCCCTTTTCAGCCGGATGAGGAAAATCAGTCCGCGGAAACAGAGCTCCACGCACATGGCAATCCACACGCCCTTCAGTCCCAAGGTGGGGGCGAGCCAGGTCGCCAGCGACAGGCGCACCGCCCAGATGCTGAAGAAATTCATCAGGCAAGGGATGAGGGTGTCCGCCGCTCCGATGAAGACGGCGTACGCCACGATGGAGGCTGCGAACATCGGTTCGGCGAAAGCCTCGATGCGGAGAGCCATGACGCCCAACTGGCGAATCTCCTCGATGGGGGTCATCAGTCCGATGATTTGCGGAGCGAAGAGGTACATCAGTATGCCCATTACACTCATCACTGTCATGCCCAACAAGACGGTGATATGCGCGAAACTGCGCGTCAACTTCCGGCGGCCGGCACCGATGCTTTGCCCCACTAAGGTGGTGGCGGCGTCGGCTATGCCGAAACCGGGCATGTAGCAGAGGCTCTCTGCCGTGATGGCGAACGAGTTGGCGGCGATGGAGAAGACTCCAAGAGGAGCCACGATGATTGTCGTCATGATTTGCGCGCAGCAGAAGATGGAGCGTTCCGCACTCATGGGGACACTGATGCGTAGAGCCCTCATCAACGTTTCTTTCCGAGGCAGAAAGCTCCCCCGTTCGTCCGTCAATCGCAGTTTGTCAGAACGTGTCAGAAGAAACCAAACCATTGCTGCCGCTACCACCGTCTCGGCGGCTGCCGTGCCCAGAGCGGCACCTTCCACGCCCAATCCGGCACCCGGCATAGTGAAAGTGACGTTGGCCACACTGCACGGACGCGAAGGGAATATCAGCAGGAAATTGAAGACGACATCCAGCAGGCACATCGCTACGCCCGCCAAACTCGGCACGCGCATGTTGCCGCTGCACCGCAACATCCCTCCCGCCAGGAATTGCATCTGCAGGGCAGGCAGGGCGAGTGAATAGATGAAGAAGTAGACGGACGAGTCCCGGCGGATGGAGGGGTCTCCGCCCAACCAACCGGGTAGGGAACCGCTGATGGAAATGCCGACGATGGCGAGCAGCAGCGCGAACAGGGGAATCACGGTGAGCGACTGGCGCAGCACCGCACGCGCCCTTTGCATTTCGCCCGCCCCGATTCGATGCGCCACCTGTACGGAGAATCCCGTGGCGGCGGAGACGCACAACCCGGAAAACAACCAGGTCGTGGTAGACATAAGTCCTATGGATGCGGAGGCTTCCGCGCCAAGGCTTCCCACCATGGAGGCATCAATGTACTGCATTGCGATGGAGGAGAACTGCGCGATAATGGACGGGACGCTGAGCCAAGCCGTCAAACGCAATTGTTGCCCGAGCGTCATCGGCTTGCCTTGTCGTATCAGTGCGAGCAGGCTGTCTGTTTTCTGTGCTTGTCCCATCATCGATTGTTTGTTTCGGGCGCAAAGGTAGCGAAAATCGTCCTTTGTTCTCGACTTTGCGCTTCCAATTCTATCAACAGCCGTTTTGCCTCCAGTCCGCCTGCGAAGCCTGTCAGGGAATGGTCGGAGCCGATGACGCGGTGACAAGGGATGAAGACGCTGATGCCATTGGCACCGATGGCTTGCGCCACTGCACGGAGGCCTTTGGGGCTTCCTATGCGCAGGGCAATCTCCTTGTAAGAGCGTGTCTCGCCATACGGAATTTCGAGCAGGGCGTTCCATACTCTTTTCTGAAAGTCCGTGCCGACGGGGTGCAGGGGGATGTCGAAAGCCTTTCGCTTGCCGGCGAAATACTCGTCGAGCTGTAGCTTGGCCCGCAGGAGGACTTCCGATGGCTCTTCGGTGAACTCGGCGTTCAACGAGCGGAGCAGTCGCCGCTTGTTCCGCTCCGCATGGGGCTTGTCGTTCCAGTCGCAAAGGCAAAGCCCGTCACCGGAAACCCCGAGCGACAATGGCCCGCAAGGGGAGTCATATCGACTCAAATGAATGCGGTGCCTGATGGTATCCTCTTCCAGGGCTTCTCTCGTCATTGACCTCATTAATATGGAGGGTTGAGCGTTCATGCCGTCTTGTCGTTTGTTCGGATTTTCTGCGTATTCGGCAAGAAAGCCGCTATCACACCGAGCAGCGGCAAGAAGGCGCTTACCTGAAAGATGTACATGATGCTTGTGCGGTCGGCAAGCCACCCGAAGAAGGCCGAGCCGAGTCCGCCCAGACCGAACATCAGACCAAAGAAGATGCCGGCTATCATGCCCGTCTTGTCGGGCATCAAGTCCGTGGCGTAGACCACGATGGACGAGAACGCAGAGGCGATGATGAGTCCGGCGAGGAAGGCGCAGACGAGCGTGAGCGGTAAGTTCATGTAAGGCATCAGCAGGGCGAAAGGTGCGGCACCGAGTATCGAAACCCAGATTACGTACTTACGACCGAAACGGTCGCCGAAGAGTCCGCCAGCCACCGTACCGACGGCGAAGGCGGTGAGGAACACGAACAGGCAGAGTTGCGACGACTGCACGCTCACACCGAACTTGTCTATAAGGAAGAAGGTGAAATAGCTGGTGATGCAGGCTGTGTAGAAATACTTCGAGAAAATCAGCGTCACGAGTATCAGCAATGCGCCATACTTGGCCCGTCGGGATATGTTGGTGTTGAGGGATGGTTGCTGTTGCGGGTGCGTCGTCACATAGCTCATCCTCAGCTTGTACCACTTGCCCAGCCTGAGCATGATGAGCGCGGCCGCCAACGCTGCCAAGGCGAACCACGAAATGGCCCACTGTCCAAAAGGCAGAATGATAAGTGCCGCCAGCAACGGGCCGACCGCCGAACCTCCATTGCCGCCCACCTGGAAGATGGACTGCGCCAAGCTCTTCTTGCCTCCCGAAGCCATCTGCGCCACGCGTGACGCGGTGGGATGGAACATCGAGGAACCGAGTCCGACTACGCCTACCGCTAAAAGAATCAGCGGGAAGTTCCCGGCAAAGGCCAACAACAGCAGCCCCGCCAGGGTGAAACACATGCCCACCGACAAGGCGTAGGGGCGTGGGTGCTTGTCAGCGTAGAACCCCGTGAAAGGTTGCAGGATGGACGAGGTCATCTGAAACACAAACGTGATGACACCTATCTGGGCGAACGAAAAGTCGAACTTGTCCTTCACAATCGGGTAAATGGAAGGAATGATGGACTGAATCATGTCGTTCAGAAAATGCGAGACGCTGCAGATGATTAGCATCGAATAGACCGTACCCTCGGTCATCGTGGGGTTTCCGGTTATCTTGTTAACTATTTTTCTTAAATTCATGTTGTTCCGTTGTTCGCTACGTTAAAACGGGTGCGAAGGTAGCGAAAATCATCCAATCGGGTGGCGGATGAGCGACGGATATTGCGCGGGTCGGTAAACTTGAGGAATTTGTGCGCAAAAATGAGGGCTGGATGAACAGCGTATCGGAAAAATGTGTAGTTTTGCGACTTGTATGATATTAGAATAGCGCCGTTCATGTGCAAATATTTGGAACAGACTCGATTAACTAAAATATCACGCACTGAAGGCGTGACTCTGTATAGGCTTGAGACCCCCAAGCTGCTCAACCAGTATTTCATTACCAGTTACGAACTCTCCCGCCGGTTGCTGATGCGGCCCGAAGAGGTGGGCTTCCAGACCTATCTCGACACGATGCCTCCTACCGTGGAAGCTCTCCGGTATTTCAAGGAGCACGGGTTGCCCGAGAGCGTGGACATCCTCACTATCCTGCGCGGCGGGCTCAACTATTCCATCGAGGAGAGCTGCTTCCGGGCGGGTGTCCAGGTGGACAATATGAATTTCCTCTCCTGTGAGCGCATCATACAGGACAAGCGGATAACGGGACTGGACATCAAGTACCAGAAGTACAACATCGTGAACGACGGCACAATGGTCATCGGTGACATCATCGCCACGGGCGACACCATGAAACTCTGCTTCGATTACATCATCGACAAATACCGCAAGCGCGGAGCGAAGTTGCGCCGCGTGATATTCTTCACCATCGGCGGCACGCGCGCTTTCGACATGATGGAGAACTTTACCCGGGAGATACGCGGGTATTGGCCCGACTTCGAAGGCTTCACCTGCATCTTCTACGAGGGCATCTTCAGTGTCTACACCACACGGGGCGTGACCGGCATCAACGTGCCGAACATCGATTTCTACTGGAACGACAGCGTGCTTGCCCCGGAGTATCGCAAGGCCGTACTCACCAGTGACGACGCGATTTTCGAGAAATGCATCATCTACGACGGCGGTGCCCGTCGCTACGAAGTGCCCGAGCACTACGACGAGGTGATGGAGTACTGGCGCGACCTCAACCACGTGGCCGACGGAGTGAACATGAAAGCCTTCACCGATGAGAAGATAGGATATCCCTTGCCCGCCTCCTATGAGGATTGGCTCGCCGTCAACCACTATGAGGAGGGGGCGACCGACGAGGCGGATGCCTTGCGGACGCTCTGCCACCTGGAGGAGGTCTTCCGTGCGAAGAGCTACAAACGTAACCTGAAGCACATCACCGAGGTGCGTTTGCGCGAGATAGAAAACGAATTGAGTAGATACAAAAGATAAGATAGAAAAACTAACGTCAACCAACGGATAATTTATGGAAAACAAGAACAACGACCGCGACTTCCAGTCGGCTCCGGTAAACAGGAAATCACGCTCAAGCAACATGAGCATGTTTATGGTCCTGATGGGCTTCACCTTTTTCTCCGCCAGCATGTGGGTAGGGCAGAAGTTGGCCGAAGGACTCGACTTCTATGATTTCATTTGGGCCATGCTGCTGGGCGGTGCCATCCTCGGCGCATACACGGGAGCCTTGGGCTACATCGGCGGCAAGAGCGGCCTGAGCCTCGACTTGCTCTCCGTAAGGATATTCGGTACAAAAGGCAGTTACCTGCCCAGTGCCATGATCAGTTTCACCCAAATGGGGTGGTTCGGTGTCGGCCTGGCCATGTTCGCCATTCCCATTGCCAAGGTGTTCTTTGACGACAGCATGACGGCCACTTACGCGATGGTGGCGGTTGCCGGTGTCTGCATGACCGCTTCCGCCTATTTCGGCATCAAGGGACTGACCGTGATTAGTTACATCGCCGTGCCGTGTGTCGCCATCCTGGGTTCCATAGCCATGGTCATGGCGGTGATGCAGGGTGACAAGGGACTGATTGACCAGTTTGCCGAAGGCGAGAAGACACTCGGGGTGATAGCCGGCACCGGATTGGTTGTAGGCAGCTTCGTCAGTGGCGGTACGGCCACGCCCAACTTCACCCGCTTCGCCAAGAACGCCAAGGTGGGTTGCATCCTGACCATTGTCGCTTTCTTCATCGGCAACAGCCTGATGTTCCTCTTCGGTGCCGTCAGCTCCATCTATGTGGGTGGCAACGACATCTTCGACGTGATGATTAACCTCAACCTCTTCTATCTGGCCATCCTCGTGCTGGGTCTCAACATCTGGACCACGAACGATAACGCCCTCTACTCAACCGGTCTCGGCCTCGGAAACATTTTCCATTGCGGCAAACGTCCTATGGTGCTCCTCAGCGGACTCATCGGAACGTTGACGGCCGTGTGGCTCTACAACCACTTCTGCGACTACCTCAACATCCTCAACTGCACGCTTCCGCCTGTCGGCATCATCCTGATAGTCGGCTATTTCGCCAATGGGAATAAGTCGCTGGAGGAGAAACAGCGGACGGTGGACATCGGTGCCGTGGTGGGTGTCATCGTTGGTGCCGTAGTGGCCAACCTGGTGACGTGGGGCATCCCCTCCATCAACGGAATGGTGTGCGCCACCATCTGTTACCTGATAGGGCGCAAGCTGGCGAAGTAAAGGGGGCGATTTCTCTCCCCCCCCCCCTTTTACCCATTTACACACTCACGCTGTACTCGTGCTTTATCTCTTCCATCACGAAGGTGCTCTCTAAGTTGGCGATGTTCTCGTGGTGGCCAATCACATGGAGCAGGAACTGCTGGTAGTACCTCATGTCGGGGGCTTGCACGCGCAGCAGGTAGTCGAAACTGCCCGAGATGTTGTAGCACTCCGTCACTTCGGGGATGGCGTTCACCAACTCCGTGAACTCGCGGGCACGCTCGCTGTTGATGCTCTTCAGCTTGATGCTGAGAAACACCGCGAACCCTTTGTTCAGTTTCCCCGCATCCAATATGGTGGCGTATTGCTTGATGAATCCCAATTGCTCCAACCGCTTCACCCGCTCAAAGGTTGGGGTGGTGGAGAGGTGTACCTTGGCCGCCAACTCCTTGTTGGTGAGCCGTGCGTTCTGCTGTAGTGCCCTGAGCAGCAATGCGTCCTTTTCGTCTAACTCGTACGATTCTGTTTTCTGGTTCATGTCACTATTGTTTTTGGAATAATGTTCTGTTGAACGGTACAAAAATAGTGGATGTTTCTAAATGTGCAAAATTGTTTTGCCGGATAATGGACACGTTGTTCCTTTGCGACAGAAAAAACAACTGAGACGAGTAACGTAATAACAATAACTAAAATAATATACGATTATGGCAGAAAGAAAACTTCATCTTGAGACTTTGGCGCTTCATGTAGGACAGGAGACGGCAGACCCGGCAACGGATGCCCGTGCCGTGCCTATCTATCAGACTACCTCGTACGTGTTCCGCAACTCCCAGCATGCGGCCGACCGCTTTGGCTTGCGCGACGCGGGCAACATCTATGGCCGTCTGACCAACTCCACACAGGGTGTGTTCGAGGAGAGGGTAGCGGCTCTCGAAGGCGGCGTGGCCGGACTGGCGGTAGCCTCGGGCGCGGCGGCAGTTACCTACGCGTTGGAGAACATCGCCAACTGCGGCGACCACATCGTGGCGGCCGACAACCTCTATGGCGGCACGTTCAACCTGATTACACACACGCTCACCAACCGCGGCGTGACGTATGACATCGTCAACTGCAACGACCTCGCGGCCTTGGATGCCGCCATCAAACCCAACACCAAAGCCGTCTACATTGAGACGTTGGGCAACCCCAACTCCGACGTGGCGGACATCGATGCCATTGCCGAGGTAGCGCACCGTCACCACACGCTGCTGATTGTCGACAACACCTTCGCTCCCATCCTGATTCGTCCCATCGAACACGGAGCGGACATCGTGGTTCACTCGGCCACCAAGTTCATCGGCGGACACGGCTCCAGCCTGGGCGGTGTGATTGTGGATGGCGGCAAGTTCGACTTCAAGGCCAATGCCGACAAATACCCCACCTTGGCCCAACCGGACCCTTCGTATCATGGTGCCGTGTTTGCCGATGTGGCCGGAGCCGCCGCTTTCGTCACCCGCATCCGTGCTGTTCTGCTGCGTGACACGGGAGCCACCATCAGTCCCTTTAACGCATGGATATTGCTGCAGGGCGTGGAGTCCTTGCCTCTGCGCATCGAACGTCATGTTTACAATGCCCTCAAGGTGGTGGACTTCCTCTCCAAACACCCGAAGGTGAAGAGCGTCTCGCACCCTTCGTTGCCCACTCACCCCGACCATGCCTTGTATCAGAAATATTTCCCCAACGGGGCGGCTTCCATCTTCACTTTCGAGATTAACGGCACGCAAGAGGATGCGTGGAAGTTTATCGACTCCCTCAAAATCTTCTCGTTGCTCGCCAACGTGGCGGACGTGAAGAGCTTGGTGATACACCCTGCCACCACCACCCACTCGCAGATGACCCCCGAGGAGCTGGCTTCGCAGCACATCACTCCGACCACCATCCGTCTCTCCATCGGAGTGGAGCATATCGACGATATTCTGGATGACCTCACACAGGCGTTCAATCAGATATAATAGTTTTCAGGAGAGAGAAGGTTGAATCGGACAGATTCAAGCTCCGCATAATGATTGCGGACGAAAATTCCCCGTTAACCCGTGAGGTTGGCGGGGATTTTCATATACATATAATAAAGGACTGACGCACGACGCCAGTCCTTTATTATATATAAATATGTATACGATCGCTTAGAGGATGTACTGCGAACTGATGGACTCGTTGTTCATCACCCTGCGGATTGTCTCGGCGAAGAGGTCGGCGATGGAGAGTTGCTTGACCTTCGCGCAGCGGTTGGCATAGGGGATGCTGTCGGTGAAGACAATCTCTTCGAGGCAGGAGTTCTGCACGCGTTCCGAGGCGGGACCGGACATCACGCAGTGTGAAGCGATGGCGCGCACGCTCGTCGCACCGGCGGCTTTCATCATGTCTGCGGCCATCGTGATGGTGCCTGCCGTGTCCACCATATCGTCTATCAGTACCACGTTCTTGCCTTTCACGTCACCGATAATCTGCATCGAGGCAACCTCGTTGGCCTTCACGCGCGACTTGTTGCAAAGCACCAAGGGTACGCCCAGGTATTTCGAGAAGGTGCTCGCGCGCTTCGAACCGCCCACGTCGGGGGTGGCGATCACCAGGTCGTCCAACTTCAGCGACTGGATGTAGGGGAGGAACACCGAAGACGCGTAGAGGTGGTCTACGGGCACGTCGAAGAATCCCTGAATCTGGTCGGCATGCAAATCCATCGTAATCAGACGGTCGATGCCGGCGACGCTAAGCAGGTCGGCAACCAGCTTGGCGCCGATAGAGACGCGCGGCTTGTCTTTTCTGTCCTGACGCGCCCATCCGAAGTAAGGGATAACCGCTACGATGCTCTTTGCCGAAGCCCTCTTGGCCGCGTCAATCATCAGTAACAGTTCCATCAAATTGTCGGAGTTGGGGAACGTGGACTGCACTAAGAACACGTGACGGCCACGGATGGATTCCTCGTAAGATACGGCGAACTCACCGTCAGCGAAGTGCAGAATGTTCATATTTCCTAATTCGCACTTAAGACTCGTGCAAATCTTTTCGGCAAGGTATCTCGAATTGGTTCCGGAAAATACCATGTAAGATGCTTTATCGCTCATGTCTCTATTATAGAAGTTTAAGTCTACAGATTTTTAATTATGGCTGCAAAGGTATGAAATCTTTGCAACATACGGTGGACAAACCGAAGGGAATTTATCCCGCTTTAGTCCGCCAGGCGTTTCAGAACCCTGAAATGGTCAATCAACTCTTTGTAGTCCATGTTGTTATGGGTGTCGAACCGATTCCACAGGTCGCCCATGATGGCCGCACCGCCAAACCCGTAATCCTTAATCATCGGCAGGTTTTCGTCCGTGATGCCTCCCAACGCTATCACCTTCTTGTCGATGATGCCCTCCTTGGCCGCCTTGCGGATGTCCTCGGCGGAGTAGGTGGAGAGGTATTCCCGTTTGGAAATGCTGTCGAACACGGGACTCATGAAGACGTAGTTGCACGAGGCTTTCTTCCGTTTCGCCTCCTCGATGGAGTGGCACGAGCAGCTGACGTGTCCGCGGTAGTTCTCCGGAATGTCGGGGTTGCGCTCGTTCAGGTGGATGCCCATCAGGTTGAACTCCTCCTTCAGGTAGAAGTGGTCGTGCGTGACAATCCTTTTCCGGTACTGCTCGGGGATAAGCGTCAGAAGCCTTTCCGAAAACATGGGAGCCGTGTCCGGTTTGCGTATATGAAGATAGTCGAGCCCTTCTTCAAATAGTGTGGTCAGTATTTTATCCTCCTCAATGAAGAAAGAAGGAGTTGTTATCACTATTAATTTCATCGAAGCAGAAACAATCTCTTAGTTCAATAGAAACCAAATCCTTTAAAAATCAGACACTCCTCCCTGCGGTTTCGCCCCACGATGTCGTGGCTTTTGTCCCCTAAGGGAGGGGAATATCACACACAAAGGTAAGGATAATAAATCGGACTCTCCTAATATTTTGTTGAATATTTTCGCATGCAGCGACTTATATGCTGATTGTCAGGAGTTTTCATTTTAGCCTGTATTGTGTGTCACGGATAACATAAAAGGAGAAGCTTCCCCGTAGGGTGCTTCTCCTATAATAGTCTGTGTGCAGTCTCCCTCCGCGGTGGGGCGGGAGCGTACGTCGCGCTTACAGCGTCACGCCGTTTTTGAAGATGGCGATTTCGCGGTAACCCTTCTTCTCGTTGTTGACCGGTTCGCCGCTGGCCACGCGGATGACGTAGTCGATGAAGCGTTCGCAGGTCTTTTCCATCGGTTCGTTCTCCACGATGACGCCCGCGTTGAAGTCAATCCACGTCGGCTTGTTGGCGGCAAGGCCGGAGTTGGTGGAGACTTTCATCGTCGGGACATAGGTGCCGAAAGGCGTGCCGCGGCCGGTGGTGAAGAGCACCATGTGGCAGCCGCAAGAGGCGAGGGCCGTGGAGGCCACGAGGTCGTTGCCGGGGGCGGAGAGGAGGTTCAGTCCCTTCACGCTGAGGCGGTCGCCATAAGGCATCACGCCCATGACGTAGCTCTTGCCGCACTTCTGCGTGCAGCCCAGCGCTTTCTCTTCCAGCGTGGAGATGCCGCCGGCCTTGTTGCCCGGTGAGGGATTCTCGCCGACAGGCTCGCCGTGGGAGAGGAAGTAGGATTTGAAGTCGTTGATGAGACGCACTGTCTGGTCGAAGAGTTCCGGGGTCTTGCAACGGTTCATCAGGATAGTCTCCGCGCCGAACATCTCGGGCACTTCGGTCAGTACGGACGTTCCGCCCTGAGCGATGAGGAAGTCCGAGAACATGCCCAGCAACGGGTTGGCCGTGATGCCCGAGAATCCGTCAGAGCCTCCGCACTTCAGTCCCACGCGAAGCTCCGACAGGGGCACGTCCTCGCGCTTGTCCTTGCTGGCCACGTCGTAGAGGCGGCGCAGAATCTTCATTCCCTCCTCCATCTCGTCATGCACCTTCTGCGTGGTCATGTACTGCACGCGTTCCGGGTCTACTTCGCCCACGAATTCCTTGAACACGTCCGGCTGGTTGTTTTCGCAGCCGAGGCTCACCACCAACACCGCTCCGGCGTTGGGGTGCTTCACCATGTTGCGCAGAATCTTCTTCGTGTTTTCGTGGTCGTCGCCCAGTTGTGAGCATCCGTAGTTGTGGGGGAAGGCGACGATGGCGTCCACGCCCATTGATTGGGTCTCCTGGCGCAGTTTCTCGGCCAGTTGGTTGGCGATGCCGTTGACGCAGCCCACGGTGGGGATAATCCAAATCTCGTTGCGCACGCCCACGTCGCCGTTCTTGCGGCGATAACCCTTGAAGGTGAGGTTCTTGTGCGGAATGTCGAGGTCTGCTTTCACGGGGTTGTAGGTGTAGTCGAGCAGACCGGCAAGGTTGGTCTTTATCTTGTGCTCGTTAATCCAGTCTCCCTTGCGGATGGCCTCCATGGCGTGTCCGATGGGGTAGCCGTACTTGATGACGTTCTCTCCCTCCGCGAAGTCCTTGAGGGCGACCTTGTGTCCGGCCGGCACGTCTTGGTTCACGCGGATGTCCGCGCCGTCCACGGTGATGGTCTCGCCTGCCTTCAAGTCCGAGATGGCCACGGCCACATTGTCGGCGGCGTTAATCTTCAGATACTTTGTTTCCATATTGTTTCGTAATAAGTTATGTTGCGTTCGGTCATAAATCAGGGGACGAATATAGGCATAAAATCCGTACCACCCACGCTTTGCGACGAAAAAATGTGTGCGAACACGATTTTCTTTCAAAAAGTGGCGAAAACTGTTGTGCGTTCCTATTTAAACCTATATATTTGCGCCACAATCTGTGTTGTAATCAGAAGAACATTTAGTATAAAAGTAACTAAAAGACAAAAAACATTATGGGAAAAGTCGTAACTTTAGGAGAAATCATGTTGAGATTGTCAACCCCGGGCCAGAAGCGTTTCGTTCAGTCCGACGTGTTCGACGTAGTTTATGGTGGCGGTGAGGCCAACGTAGCCGTCAGCTGCGCCAACTATGGCCATGAGGCTTACTTCGTGACGAAGCTGCCGAAGCACGAAATCGGCCAGTCCGCCGTGAACGCGCTGAGACGTTTCGGTGTGAAGACTGACTTCATCGCGCGCGGTGGCGACCGTGTGGGCATCTATTACCTGGAGACAGGCGCTTCGATGCGTCCGAGCAAGGTCATCTATGACCGTGCGCACTCTTCCATCGCCGAAGCCGATCCCTCTGATTTCGATTTCGACGCAATCATGAAGGGCGCAGACTGGTTCCACTGGTCTGGCATCACCCCGGCCATCAGCGACAAGGCTGCCGAGCTGACACGCTTGGCTTGCGAGGCCGCCAAACGCAACGGCGTGACCGTGTCCGTAGACCTGAACTTCCGCAAGAAACTGTGGACAAAGGAGAAGGCACAGTCCATCATGAAACCTTTGATGAAATATGTAGACGTCTGCATCGGCAACGAGGAAGACGCGGAGCTCTGCTTGGGCTTCAAACCCGACGCTGACGTGGAAGGCGGCAAGACCGACGCGGAAGGCTACAAGGGCATCTTCAAGGCTATGGCCAAGGAGTTCGGATTCAAGTATGTCATCTCCACGCTGCGCGAGTCGTTCTCGGCTACTCACAACGGCTGGAAGGCTATGATCTACAACGGTGAGGAGTTCTATGAGTCCAAACGCTACGACATCAACCCGATTATCGACCGCGTGGGCGGAGGCGACTCTTTCTCCGGCGGTATCATCCATGGTTTGCTGACCAAGCCTAACCAGGGCGCAGCCCTTGAGTTCGCCGTGGCTGCTTCGGCACTGAAGCACACCATCAACGGTGACTTCAACATGGTTTCCGTTGAGGAAGTAGAGGCTTTGGCAGGTGGCGACGCAAGTGGCCGTGTTCAACGCTAACAGTCTAACATTTAAGTATAACCTAAGCATGTAAACGGGGAGTCGCGCCGGATGCGGCGCGCTCCGCCTTACACACAAACCGTAAAACAAAAATGGCAAAATTCGATAAATTGGCCGTGCTGAACAAGATTGGTTCAACCGGTATGGTACCCGTGTTCTACCACAAAGACGCGGAAATAGCGAAGAAGGTAGTGAAGGCTTGCTACGATGGTGGCGTGCGCGCGTTCGAGTTCACCAACCGCGGTGACTTCGCTCACGAGGTGTTCGCCGAAGTAGTGAAGTTCGCTGCCAAGGAGTGCCCCGAGATGGCACTTGGCGTAGGTTCGGTCGTTGACCCCGCTACCGCCGCTCTCTATCTGCAGCTGGGTGCCAACTTCGTTGTGGGTCCGCTCTTCAACCCCGAAATCGCCAAGGTATGCAACCGCCGTTGCGTGGCCTACACGCCGGGTTGCGGCAGTGTCTCCGAGGTAGGCTTCGCGCAGGAGGTCGGTTGTGAACTCTGCAAGATTTTCCCGGGCGACGTGCTGGGACCGAAACTCGTGAAGGGTCTGTTGGCTCCGATGCCTTGGTCGAAACTGATGGTGACGGGCGGTGTGGAGCCGACTCAGGAAAACCTTACCTCATGGATCAAGGCCGGCGTGTTCTGCGTGGGAATGGGTTCCAAGCTCTTCCCCAAGGACAAGGTGGCCGCTGAGGACTGGGCCTACGTCACGAACAAGTGCAAGGAGGCTCTGGGCTACATCGCCGAAGCCCGCAAGTAAGGCCGTCGGCGCGCGTACAGCCGCTGACTGTCCTCCGAAAGACAAACGATAACGAGAAGCCACCCGTCCGTGCGGTAGTACCGCAATGGAGGGTGGCTTTTGAAATACCTATTAATGGGGATTGCCCCATTGCTGTGAACTTACTACCTTTGCTCGGTGAAATCAGAAAACTCGAAAAGACAATGACATTAGGAATGAAATACCGCCCCGTGGACAAGATGAGCGACCTCATCAGTAACGATTACAAACTGCTGCTGGTGATGAGCCGTTTCGGCCTCTCCTTGGGTTTTGGCGACAAGACCGTGAAGGAGGTGTGCGAGGAACAGAGCGTGGACACATCCACCTTTCTGGCCGTGGCCAACTTCATGCAGGAGGAGGCCGACATCATGGGCGAGGAACTGCACGGGCTCTCCGTGGAGTCGCTGATGAACTACCTGCAGCAGGCGCACAGTTACTTCCTCGACTTCCAGCTCCCCTCCATCCGCCGTAAGCTGGTGGAAGCCATCGACTGCTCGTCACGCAACGAGATAGCCTTCCTTATCCTGAAGTTCTACGACGAGTATGTGGCCGAAGTGCGCAAACACATGGAGTACGAAGACCAGAACGTCTTCACCTATGTGCGGGCGATGCTCGGCGGCGGGGCCACCAAGGAAGGGTTCGGCATCAACGTCTTCGCCCGCAAGCACAACCAGATTGAGGCGAAACTCACCGAACTGAAGAATATCATCATCAAGTATTATCCCGAAAAGGGGAACAACCATCTGCTGAACGCCGTGCTGTTCGACATATTCAGTTGTGAACAGGACCTCTCCTCCCACTGCAGGGTGGAAGACCTGCTGTTTGTTCCCGCCGTAAGGCATCTGGAGAAAGCGAGAAACGAAAAATGAAAAACGAAGTTGCCCGAATAGCGATAGCCGAGACCTCCATTATCGTTCGGAGTGGGGTGGCGGTGCTGCTGAAGCACTTGCCGGATGTCATTGTCCAACCCTTGGAGTTGACCTCGCCCGAAGGGTTGCACGACTGCATGCAGGCGCACGTCCCAGACATCCTCATCATCAACCCCACGTTTGGCGGGTGGTTCGACATTGAAGCCTTCAGGAGCACCTACGGTGTCTCCGCCGTGAAGATTGTGGCCTTGGTGACCGGCCTCACCGACCCCGCCTTGTTGAGGGAGTACGACGAGAGGATGACCATCCTCGATGACCCGCGGACGGTCGGTGCCCTCGTTGGCCGTTTGCTGCACCAGGGCAAGGAAGACCAGGACGACGAGCCCGAGCAGGAATCGTTGAGCCAACGCGAAAAGGAAATCATCGTCTGCGTGGTGAAAGGCATGATAAACAAGGAGATTGCCGACCAGCTGAACATCTCCATCCACACCGTCATCACGCACCGGCGCAACATCTCACGCAAGCTGCAGATTCACTCCCCCTCGGGGCTGACCATCTACGCCATCGTGAACAAACTCGTGGAGCTGAACGAAATCAAACTGTAGGCACTTACCTATTCTTCGGTAGGC
>CAVFNZ010000044.1:0-8926 GCA_963624095.1 Clostridium sp. CAG:217
GAGATTTTAGCCGATACCTGCAATTTAAATTGTGAGAAAATAGCCATTATATGCGAAAAACATTTTGAGATATTAACCAAACATACTACCTTTGTCCCTGAATAACAAAATGTAGTATCCAAATATGATATTCAAACGAAAACTATATGAGAGGATGCTTCAATGGAAGCATGACAGCAACGGAGAGTCCGCGCTGCTTATCAAGGGGGCACGTCGTGTCGGTAAATCCACGCTTGCGCAACAGTTTGCGCAGAACGAATATGACAGTCACATCGCAATAGACTTTGCCCGCTGCAAGAAAGAGGTCAGGAATCTTTTTGATGACATTTCCGACCTCGATTACATTTTCATGCGGCTACAGATATTGTTCAAGACAGACCTTGTCCGCCGGAAGTCTGTCATCATATTCGACGAGGTACAAAAGTGTCCCAATGCGCGACAGGCAATAAAATACCTGGTCGAAGACGGCCGGTATGATTATATTGAAACCGGCTCTCTTTTATCCATCAAACAGAATGTGAAAGACATTTTAATTCCGAGCGAGGAACATGAGCTGTGCCTGTTTCCGTTGGACTACGAGGAGTTCAAATGGGCGTTGGATGACAATGTTTCCATTCCGCTTCTGAAAAAACTATATGACAGCAGAAAGCCTATGGGCGATGACGGTAACAGAAGCCTTATGCGCGATTTCCGCCTGTATATGCTTGTGGGAGGGATGCCGCAGGCAGTCAAATCATACATAGAAACAAAAAGCCTGAGCAAAGTGGATGTGGTAAAACGTTCCATCATATCTTTGTACGAAAAGGATTTCAACAAGATTGACCCTACAGGCAATGCCTCCAAACTCTTTCATGGCATTCCCGGCGAACTTACACGGAACGCATCACGGTACATTGTAAGATCCGCTACGGACGGTGGGCGCCCACAACGCATGTTGGAAACAATTTCTGACATGCAGGATTCTATGGTTGTGAACCTTGCATACCATGCAAACGACCCAAGCGCGGGTATGGCATTGCACCGTGATACGGACAGATATAAAATGTTTGTGGGCGATACGGGACTGTTTGTCACCCTTGCCTTCTGGGACAAACAGTTTACAGACAATATAATCTATGAAAAGCTGCTCAGTGACAAATTGAGTGCGGACCTCGGTTATGTGTATGAAAATGTTGTCGCGCAAATGCTGAAAGCCGCCGGGCACGAACTGTACTATTATACGTTTCCCACCGAAAGCGGAAAGCACAACTATGAAGTAGACTTCCTGATTGCCGACGGTGACAAGGTCAGTCCTGTCGAGGTGAAATCTTCCGGTTACAAGGCACACGCCTCGCTGGATGCCTTCTGCAAAAAGTTTTCATCCCGGATAAGAAACAAATATCTGGTCTATACAAAAGACCTGCGTAAGGAGGCATACGTATTGTATCTTCCGGCCTATATGACCATGTTCCTATAATCCCTTTCACGGCCTCTCTATATCAGTACTATTATCCTGTGTTGGAGGTAATTAACCCCTTCGGTCTTAGTGGAGGACAATGTTGAAACTTGGCTTTATCTCGCTTTTTTCTGAGTTAAAGCCCGGTTCTTGTCTTTGCCCGGCAATTCCAAGTCGTTTGACATGAGGAGGTTCACCCGATAAATCATCGCGTATGCGGATCCCAAAAAACGCAAGTACTTACGATGGCGGATGAAAGTACTTACGATGACCAACGCAAGTACTTACGTTGGCACATGTAAGTACTTGCTGTCATATCCTGAATTCACTTGTCAGTTTTCCGGTTATATAACTAAATTTCTTGTCAACCTTTTGTGCAGTTGGCAATTGAGACTAAATAAAGGTAAATCGAACTAACCAATTGACAAAAAGCATTATCTTTGGATAAGATAGGCTGCATCTCAACATAATATTCAAGCAAGCTTGATATTCTGTATTCGATTTGCACTATCTTTGCACTTTGGATTATGGAAGAGATGAACAAGATAGACACGACGAACCAGGAGTTTCAGAACGCACTGAACCTGATTCAGTTTACCCACCAGTCGGTGTTCCTCACCGGCAAGGCGGGCACGGGCAAGTCTACCTTCCTGAAATACGTGTGCAGCGTCACCAAGAAGAAACACATTGTGCTCGCCCCCACCGGCATCGCCGCCATCAACGCGGGCGGCAGCACCCTCCACAGCTTCTTCAAGCTGCCTTTTCACCCACTACTGCCGGACGACCCGAGGTTCAGCCCCCGCAAGATTAAGGATTTCCTCAAGTACAGCTCGTCGCACCGGCAGCTCATCAACGAAGTGGAGCTCATCATCATCGATGAGATTTCCATGGTTCGGGCGGACATCATCGACTTCATCGACAAGGTGCTTCGCGTCTACTCGCGCAACATGCGCACGCCCTTCGGCGGCAAACAGCTGCTGCTGGTGGGCGACGTCTACCAACTGGAGCCCGTGGTGAAGGCGGACGAGCGCAGCATCCTGAACCGCTTCTACCCCACTCCGTTCTTCTTCTCGGCGCGCGTGTTCGGGGAGATGGACCTGGTGTCCATCGAACTGAAGAAAGTCTACCGACAGACGGACCGGGTCTTCATCAACGTGCTCGACCACATACGCACCAACACGGCGGGGAGTGCCGACCTGCAGCTGCTCAACACCCGCGTGGGGGCGAACCTCAGCGCGGAGAGCGAGAAGCTGAGCATCACCCTCGCCACCCGACGCGACGTGGTGGACTACATCAACGAACACAAGCTGGAGGAGCTGCCGGGAGAACCGACACTCTTCAAGGGAACCATCAAAGGGGAGTTCCCCGAGAACAGCCTCCCCACCTCCATGGAGCTGAGCCTCAAGCCCGGGGCGCAGATCATCTTCATCAAGAACGACAAGGATCACCGCTGGGTCAACGGCACCATCGGCGTGGTGTCGGGCTTCGACGAGGAGCAGAGCGTGCTCTACGTCACCACGGAGAACGGCGAGGACTACGACGTGGAGTTGGAGCAGTGGCAAAACATACGCTATACCTACAACGAGGAGGAGAAGAAAATCGAGGAGGAGGAACTGGGGGTCTTCACGCAGTTCCCCATCCGGTTGGCATGGGCCATCACCATCCACAAGAGTCAGGGCCTCACCTTCAGCAGGGTCATCATCGACCTCACCGGAGGGGCCTTCACCGGAGGACAAACCTACGTGGCACTCTCCCGTTGCACCTCATTAGACGGCATCCAGCTGAAGAAACAAATCGCTCACACCGACATCTTCGTCAGTCCCGCCATCGTGCAGTTCGCCAGCCGGTTCAACAACCAGCAGGTGTACGACAAGGCGATGAAACAGGCACAGGCGGACATCCTCTACCGCGACACGGTGCGGCACTTCAACGAGGGGGACTTCGAAGCGTGCCTCAACTCCTTCTTCCAGGCCATCCACGCCCGCTACGACATTGAACGCCCACTGGCAAAGCGGTTCATCCGCCGCAAGCTGGGCATCATCCGCACGCAGCAGGCCACCATCGACCACCTGAAAGAGGAGCTGCTGCGTAAACAGAAGACCATCGAGAAGCTCGCGGCGGAATATTGCGAGATGGGCAAGATGTGCGGCTCGCGCCCCGAAGAGGTGGAGGCGGCACTGGCCAACTACGGCAAGGCCATAGAGCTGTCGCCGCTCTACCTGCCCGGCTGGATGGGGAAGGCGACGGCACTGCTCGGCCTGAAACGGTATGCCGAGGCGGAAGCGTGCCTCTCTCACGTGGTGAAGCGGAGCCGGCAGCACGTGGAGGCACGCCTGCTGCGCGGACAGGCACGATTGCAGCTCAACAACGTGACGGGGGCCGTGGCGGACTTCGACAAAGCCACCTCGCTGGCTCCCGAGGATGCCGACGCGCATGAGTGGTTCGGCAAGGCCTTGGCGCAACAGGGTATGGCGGACGAAGCGGAGCTGCAATGGGAATTGGCGGAACGCCTGCGCAAGCGGCAGCGCGCGAAGGCGAAAGAGAAAAGGAGAAAAAAGAATTCTTAAAGATAAAGGATACGAATCATGAAGAAAGGTCTTACAATCGCGGTGCTGGTCATCGCGTCAATCTTCGTCTTACTGTGGGTTCTCCCCTATGCGTTCAAGGGGAAAATCAAGGAGTTGGCCATCAACGAAGGAAACAGGTTGCTGAACGCGGAGTTCTATTTCGACGATGTCGACATCAGCCTCGTGCGCAACTTCCCCAAAGCGACACTCTCGCTGGAGCGTTTCTGGCTCAAGGGCGTGGGCGACTTCGCCAACGATACCTTAATCGATGCCGACGAAATCTCGGTGTCGGTCAACCTGCTGTCGCTCTTCGGCAACTCGGGCTATGAGATATCACGGGTGAAGGTCAGCGACACGAAGGTGAAAGCCGTCACGCTGAGCGACGGACGGGTCAACTGGGACGTGATGAAGAGCGACTCCACCGCCACGGACGCCGCGGACACCGCCACGGAGAGCTCGTTCCGCGTAAAGCTGCGGAAGCTGACCCTGTCCGATGTGGACATCGTCTACGACGACCGCCAAGGAAACATGTACGCCTCGGTGAAGGGGCTGGACCTGACCTGCTCGGGCGACATGAGCGCGGAGCGTACAGACCTCCGGCTGGAGTCGGGAATCAAGGCGTTGTCGTTCCGCATGAACAACATCCCCTTCCTCAAGGACGCGGAGATTGCCGCCACGGTGAACGTGGACGCGGACTTGCAGAACCAAAAATACACGCTGCAGAAGAACCGGTTCCGCCTCAACGCCATCGAGGCGAACCTCGACGGCTGGGTGGCCATGGCGGACAGCACCACCCGGATGGACTTGAAGATGAACACCTCGGAGATTCAGTTCAAGGAGATTCTCTCGCTCATCCCTGCCATCTACATGAAAGACTTCGCGTCGCTGCAGACCAGCGGCAAGGTATCCATGGAAGCATGGGCCAAAGGCACGCTCGACCAGACGAACGTTCCGGCCATGGAGGTGAAGCTGAAGGTGGAGGACGGACAGTTCCGCTACCCGTCACTGCCCGCAGGGGTGGAGAAGATTGAGGTGCTCGCCGAGGTGACCAACCCGGGCGGCAGCGCAGACCTCACGGAGGTGAACATCAACCCGTTCAGCTTCACCATGGCCGGCAACCCCTTCGCCGCTACGGCCATCATCAAGACACCCGTCAGCGACCCGGAGTTCCAATTCTCCGCCAACGGTGTGCTCAACCTGGGCAAGGTGAAGGAAATCTATCCGCTGGAAGACATCTCGCTCAACGGGGTGGTCACGGCGGCCATGAGCGTGGCAGGCAAGCTCTCCTACATCGACAAGGAACAGTATGACAAAATATCCGCCTCGGGCACCGTCAAGCTGAACGACATGAACCTCAACCTGAAGGAGATGCCGCGGATTGGCATCAAGCAGTCGGTCTTCACCTTCACCCCGCAATACCTCAACCTGAGCGAGACAACGGTGAACATCGGACAGAACGACCTTACCGCGGACTGCCGTTTCGAGAACTATATGGCTTACGCGCTCAAGGGCAAGACGCTGAAAGGACGTGTCAACGCCTCCTCCAACCACTTCAACCTGAACGACTTCAAGACGGCGGCGGACAGCACCGCTGTTTCCGCCCAAGCCCCGGACTCCACACAGGCGGCATCGGCTACGGAGGCGACGGGTGTCATCCGCGTCCCGGACAACATCGACTTCAGCATGAACGTGGACATGAAGGAGGTACTCTTCGACAAGATGACGCTAAAGAATCTCAATGGCGCGCTGACGGTGAGAAACAGCACGGTGGAGATGAAGAATCTCTCCATGGGCACCATGGGCGGCCAGATAGTGATGAGCGGAAGCTACTCCACCCCGAAGAACCAGAATCCGGACCTGAAGGCATCGCTCAACATGAACGACCTCTCCTTTGCGCAGACCTTCAAGGAGCTGGACATGATTCAGCAGTTCGCCCCCATCTTCGAAGGCATGGAAGGCAACTTCTCGGGCAGGATGAACCTCACCGCCGCGCTCGACAGCACCATGTCGCCCGTCATGAATACCCTGCAAGCGGACGGACAGGTGCGGACAAAGGATGTCAGCCTGAGCGGCGTGAAGTGCATCGGTCAGATTGCCGAACTGGTGAACAAGCCCAGCCTGAAGAACCTGAGCGCCAAAGACCTGACGCTGGACTTCACCATCAAGGACGGACGGCTCAGCACCAAGCCGTTCGACATCAAACTGGGTGACACGACCATCAACCTATCCGGTGACACGGGGCTGGACCAGACGGTGAACTACAGCGGAAAGATTAAGCTGCCGGCTTCCGCGGGTTCCGTCGCGCAGCTCTCCACGCTCGACCTGAAGATTGGCGGCACGCTCACCTCTCCCAAGGTATCCATCGACACCCAAAGCATGGCCAACCAAGCGGTGAAGTCCGTCACCGACAAGGCCATCGGGAAGGCGGCGCAGAAGTTGGGACTCGACTCCACCGTCACCTCCAACGCGGACTCGCTCAAGCAGAAAATAACCGAGAAGGCGGTGAACAAAGTACTTGACCTTTTCAAGAAGAAGAAGTAAGATGTTACGCAAGCTCTATGAGAAAGAGACGAATCCGAAGGACCTCTATGAAGTCCTCCGGATTCTCAACGACGGGGGACTGATTATCTATCCCACCGACACGATGTACGCCATCGGCTGCCACGCCCTCAAGGAGCGGGCCATCGAACGCATCTGCCGCCTCAAGGGGGTAGACCCGCGCAAGTGCAACCTCTCCATCATCTGCTACGACCTGAGCGACATCAGCGAGTACGCCCGCGTGGACAACGCCACCTTCAAGCTGATGAAGCGCAACCTCCCCGGACCCTTCACCTTCATCCTCCCTGCCGGAAGCCGCCTTCCAAAGGTCTACAAGAACCGCAAGGAGGTGGGCATCCGCGTGCCGGACCATCCGCTCATCCGCGAAATATGCCGGCAGTTGGAAGCTCCCATCCTCACCACCACCTTGCCCCTCGATGAGGGAGAGGACGTGGAGTACGTCACCACGCCCGAACTCATCGAAGAGAAGTTCGGCAACCGGGTGGACCTGGTCCTCGATGGCGGCATCGGAGGCGTGGAGCCCAGCACCGTGGTGCGTTGCACGGAAGAGACGTTCGAGATTGTCCGTGAGGGGAAAGGAGTGCTCCAAGAGTAAAGAAGCAAGTATTTTGTTTAATTCTTTCAAATTTGTTGTGCCCCAAGCGTCTTTTTCCGTAAGTTTGTGGCAACTATTCTAACATTATACCAATTATGAAGAAAATTCTCTACCTGTTACTAATGATTCCGGCGATGGTTTGGGCACAGACCGATGCCAAATACTTGGCAGGGGCCGTACCCGTGGTCGATGGAAGAGTCACCTTCACACAGACCATCAACGTACCCGGACTCACCAAGGACGTACTCTTTAACTACTTGGACACTTGGGCAAAGGAGCAGTTCAAGGCGATGGACGGATTTCCCAACAACAGACTGATTTCCGAGGATGCCGCCACCGGCGAGATTGGTGCCATCGGCGAGGCGTATGTGGTCTTCTCCAACAGCGTGCTATCGCTGGACCGCACCCGCATGTACTACCAGTTCACCGCCAAATGTTCCGACGGCAAGTGCCAAATGACCATCTCGCGCATCCGCTACCTCTACAATGAGGCGCGCAACGGCGGCGAACGTTACACCGCCGAGGAGATTATCACCGACGAGACCGGCCTCAACAAGAAGAAAGACAAGCTGGCGCGCGTCATCGGCAAGTTCCGCCGCGAGACCATCGACTATAAGGACAACCTCTTCAAGTCCGTCTCCACCTCCATCATGGAGCAGCTGCAACAGACCGCCAAGGCGGCACAGCCGAAAGAGGAGACTCCCGCCGTGCAGATTGCCGACCCGAGCGTAGTCACCATCGACCCCGCAGCCATCCAGGCAGCGCAGACCGCACCGACGACCACGGTAGCCGTGCCTGCCGTCACCGTCGCCACGGCAACGGTTGCCACTACGGCCACTCCCTCCAACTCCGACATGGAGGGCTACCGCAAGGTGGAGGTAAGGGACATACCGGGCAACATCTACAAGTTACTCTCCGAGGACTGGATGCTCATCACCGCGGGCAACGGCACGCAGTTCAACATGATGACCGCCAGCTGGGGCGGACTGGGCAACCTCTACCAGAAGCCCGTGGCTTTCTGCTTCATCAACCCCAGCCGCTACACATACCAGCTCATGGAGAAGGGCGACACCTACACGCTGTCGTTCTACAACGAGAGCAGCCGTGAGGCATTGAAGGTCTGCGGCACCACCTCCGGCCGCGACGGCGACAAGGTGAAGGCTTCCGGCCTCACCCCCATCACCACTCCCTCCGGCAACAAAGCCTTCAAGGAGGCATGGCTCATCATCGAGTGCAAGAAGATGATTGCCCAGTCGTTCAACCCCGACGTGGTGAAGCAGGAAGAGCTGAAGCAACAATGGGAAGGCAAGGCGATGCACAAAATGTACATCGGAGAGATTGTCAACGTCTGGATGAAGTAAACAACCGGATGAAGTAAACGGATTGATAAAACAAACGTCTGGATGAAACGTTTAGACGGAACAAACGTTTGGATGAGATAAAAGACCTCCCCCTTACCTCTCCCGTATTGGACAGGTAAGGGGGATAAGTTTTTCCCTGACCAAGGAAATAATTTTCCCTAACCGAAGACATTTCCCTCCCTAACTGGAGAAGACTCACCGTCCGACGAACCCCACGGCGGTTTCATAGTGACAGACTTATCGGCCTTCTTCAGGGCAGGTGGGGACGTGTCTTACGATTAACAATGTTAAAAAAGCGATTACGGTTTGAAATTTGTCAAGAGAACGGGCTTACCGCAACGATAAAAAAGTTATCTTTGTAGCGGTTTATGAATGTGGACTAACTATGAAGGAACTGACAGACGTGAAG
>CAVFNZ010000044.1:8936-17824 GCA_963624095.1 Clostridium sp. CAG:217
GCGGCTGCTTCAAGAGGGGAACGTTGCCGGAGCAATCCAACGACTGGATGCGCTCATAGCCACCGCCCCCACGGACTTGGACGAGCTATTCTACTTGCGCGGCAACGCTTATCGCAAGCAGGGCAATTGGCAGCTGGCACTCAACAACTACCTCATGGCCATCGACATCAACCCCGAGAGTCCCGCCTGCGCGGCACGCGACATGCTCATGGACATCCTCGAATTCTATAACAAAGACATGTACAATCAATAATAAAATAGTTTATTATGGCTACAATAAAAGGTACAATCGTAGTGGACACGGAACGTTGCAAGGGCTGCAGCCTGTGCGTCGTGGCGTGTCCCTTCAAGATTTTGGAACTTACAAAGAAAGAAGTGAACAAGAAAGGTTACCCCTTCGCCTCTCAAGTGGACGAGGACCGCTGCACCGGCTGCGCCTCCTGCGCCATCGTCTGTCCGGACGGGTGCATCACCGTTTACAAAGCCAAACTTTAAGAAATCAAGCATATGGCAGAAGAAGTTGTTTTAATGAAAGGGAACGAAGCGATAGCCCGCGCCGCCATCCGCTATGGCGTTGACGGCTACTTCGGATATCCCATTACTCCGCAGTCGGAGGTATTGGAGACACTCGCCGAAGAGAAGCCCTGGGAAACCACGGGCATGGTAGTGCTCCAAGCAGAAAGCGAACTCGCCGCTATTAATATGGTATACGGAGGCGCGGCCACGGGCAAGATGGTCATGACCTCCTCGTCAAGTCCCGGTGTGAGCCTGAAACAGGAGGGCATCTCCTACATCGCCGGTGCCGAACTGCCCGCGCTCATCGTCAACGTACAGCGAGGCGGTCCGGGACTGGGAACCATCCAGCCCAGCCAATCGGACTATTTCCAGAGCACCAAGGGCGGTGGCCACGGTGACTACCGGCTCATCGTACTCGCCCCCTCGTCCGTGCAGGAGATGGCTGACTTCGTAGGACTGGCCTTCGAGCTGGCGTTCAAGTACCGCAACCCCGCCCTGATTCTCGCCGATGGCGTCATCGGTCAGATGATGGAGAAGGTGACACTGCCTCCCTTCCGCCCCCGTCGCACGGAAGAAGAGGTCATCGCGCAATGCCCCTGGGCAGCCACCGGCAAACGCGGCGGACGCAAACCGAACATCATCACCTCGCTGGAGCTCGACCCCAACATCATGGAGCAGCGCAACATCCACTTGCAGGAGAAATACCGCACCATCGAACAGAACGAGGTGCGCTACGAAGAGATACAGTGCGACGACGCAGAGTACCTCATCGTGGCCTTCGGCTCATGCGCTCGCATCGGCATGAAGGCACTGGAGATAGCCCGTGAGCAAGGTCTCAAGGTGGGACTCTTCCGCCCCATCACCCTCTGGCCCTTCCCCACGCGGCAAATCGAACGGCTCTCGCGTCAGATGAAAGGCATCCTCACCCTGGAGCTCAACGCCGGACAGATGATTGAGGACGTGCGGCTGGCCGTGAAGAAGGATATACCCATCAACCACGCCGGTCGCCTGGGCGGCATCGTGCCCGACCCGGACGAGGTAGTAGGCTGGCTCAATGAGTTGAAACGCTAAAAGCCCACACTACAGAGATGGACAGATATACAATCAGAACCGTATTGAACACGCTCTTCCTCGTAGGAGCAGTGGTTTCGATAATCCTCTACTTCGCCGTGGAGGACAGGCACGCGTTCTTCTACGCCTGCTCCGCAGCCCTCACGCTGAAGTTCATCGAAATCGTCCTGCGTATCATGCGTTGAGTCAATACACTAAAAATACCGAGTTATGACAAAAGAAGATATCATAAAGCCAGAGAACTTGGTCTACGCTAAACCCAAGTTACTCAACGACAATCCCATGCACTATTGTCCGGGATGCAGTCACGGTGTGGTCCACAAGCTGGTGGCCGAAGTGATTGAGGAGATGGGCATGGAAGAGAACGCCATCGGCATCTCCCCCGTAGGGTGTGCCGTGTTCATGTACAACTATGTCGACATCGATTGGGAAGAGGCGGCTCACGGACGTGCGCCTGCCGTAGCCACGGCCATCAAACGTTTGTGGCCCAGCCGTCTGGTCTTCACCTATCAGGGCGACGGCGACCTTGCCTGCATCGGTACGGCGGAGACCATCCACGCGCTCAACCGCGGTGAGAACATCACCATCATCTTCATCAACAACGCCATCTACGGCATGACGGGCGGACAGATGGCACCCACCACGCTGGTGGGCATGAAGACCTCCACCTGTCCCTACGGCCGCGATGTCCACATCCACGGCTATCCGCTCCACATCACCGAGATAGCCGCCACGCTGGAGGGCACCTGCTACGTCACCCGCCAGTCGGTGCAGACGGTGGCGGCCATCCGCAAGGCAAAGAAGGCCATCCGCAAGGCGTTCGAGAATTCCATGAACGGCAAGGGTTCTAACCTGGTGGAGATTGTCTCCACCTGCAACTCGGGTTGGAAGATGTCGCCCGTGGCGGCCAACAAGTGGATGGAAGAGAATATGTTCCCCTATTATCCGTTAGGAGATTTAAAAGATAAGGAGTAGAATCGTTATGAAAGAAGAGATAATCATCGCCGGATTCGGCGGACAGGGCGTACTGTCAATGGGTAAAATCCTGGCCTACTCGGGTCTGATGGAGGGCAAGGAGGTCACATGGATGCCGGCTTACGGTCCCGAACAGCGGGGCGGAACGGCCAACGTCACCGTCATCATCAGCGACGAGCGCATCTCGTCGCCCATCCTGAGCCGCTACGACACGGCCATCATCCTCAACCAACCTTCCATGGCGAAGTTCGAGGACAAGATCAAACCGGGCGGCACCCTCATCTATGACGGCTACGGCATCATGGAGCCTCCCACCCGTACGGACATCGACATCTATCGCATCGACGCCATGGATGCCGCCGCCGAGATGAACAACACCAAAGCGTTCAACATGATCGTACTGGGCGGACTGCTCAAGCTCCACCCCATCGTCTCCATCGAGAGTGTCCTCAAAGGCCTGCGCAAGACACTCCCCGAGCGTCATCACCACCTCATCCCGATGAATGAGGAGGCCATCCGCAAAGGCATGGAGATTATCCGTCCGCACGCTTGACGCGCCGACACTTTCCGGCTGCCGCGAACACATGAGAAACCGCTACCGTTGTGACCCCGTTGTCACCCGGTAGCGGTTTTTCACATGGAAAGGTGGCTTCGTTCTGATTTTTATACTACTTTTGCACGGAGAATCAATCACTTTTCAGCCTACTGACAGATGAAACATCACATACTTGCCATACTGCTCCTGCTGAGCGCAGCCGCCCCATACGTCCGGGCACAGAACACCAATTACGACGGCACCACCTTCGGACCGCGGAGGACCACGCAACGCAGTGAGTTCGAGCGGGGCGACTCCACCACCATGGACTCCAAGACGGTGCCCATCGGCATCTCCACCTGGAAGGTCGACTGGCTCGGCAACGTCACGCCCACCGAGGTGGACACCCTGCGCCACCAGTTCCAAAACGTGCAGCTCACCGACGGCATGAACGGACACTACAACTACTTGGGCAACATGGGCGCGCCGCGCTACTCGCGGCTCTTCTTCGACCGTCGCCCGGCATCGCAGTTCCTCTTCACCGACCCGTTGGACTATTGGATGGTGCGCACCGAAGACTTCAACTTCATCAACACCAAATCGCCCTTCACCAACCTCTCCTACTACTCGGCAGGCAACCAGACGGACGGCGAGGACCGCTTCCGCTCCTATTTCGGTGTCAACGCCAACCGCCGGCTCGGCTTTGGCTTCACCACCGACTACCTCTACGGCCGGGGCATGTACAACAACCAGTCCACCTCGTTCTTCAACGGCACGCTCTTCTCCTCCTACATGGGCGACCACTACAACCTGCACTTCATCTTCAGCAAGAACCACATGAAGATGGCCGAGAACGGAGGCATCGAGGACGATGTCTACATCACCCACCCCGAAGACTTGCCCAACACCTACAACTCCACGGACATTCCTACCGTGCTCGACAAGACGTGGGCGCGCAACGACAACTACTACCTCTACCTCACCCACCGCTACAACCTCGGCTTCTACCGCGAGCCGAAGGACACGGCACAGATTGACCAGGAGTTCGTACCCGTCACCAGCTTCATCCACTCCGTGAAAGTGCAGAACAACAAGCGCAAGTACATCGCCTACGACACGCCGGACAACTATTACGACCAGACCTACCTGCCGGGCGACTCCACGCTCGATGTCACCCGACACTTCTCCGTGAAGAACACCTTCGCCATCGCCTTGCGCGAGGGGTTCAACAAGTGGGCGCAGGCAGGCATCACGGCGTTCGTCTCGCACGAGCTCCGCAAGTATGAGCTGCCCGACACCCTCGACCTCGCCACGAACAGCTACACCCACAAATACTCCGAGAACGTGCTCTCCGTGGGCGGCGAACTGTCGCGTACGCAAGGCAACACGCTTCACTACCGCGCGAGGGGCGAGACGGTGCTCACCGGCGAGGATGCAGGACGGTTCGAGCTCGACGGACGCATCGACCTCAACTTCCGCCTCTTCAAGGACACCATACAGCTGGCGGCACACGCCTTCACCAAGCGGTTCAACCCGTCGTTCTACCAACGTCACTACCACTCGCAACACCTTTGGTGGGACAACGACCTCAGCCAAGAGTTCCGTACCCGCATAGAGGGTGAGTTCACCGCCAAGCGGCTCGGCACCAACCTGCGCATCGGCGTGGAGAACCTCAAGAACTACACCTACTTCGGCAACGCCTCCACGCAAGCCTCCGACGACGCTTACCGCATCAACATGGACGTGCGCCAGTGCCCGGACAACATACAGGTGCTCAGTGCGGTGCTTCGACAGAACTTCAAGTTCGGCATCCTCCACCTCGACAACGAGATTGCCTACCAAAAGAGCAGCAACCAGGAAGTGCTCCCCCTGCCCGACCTCTCGCTCTACCATAATCTCTACCTCGACTTTGCCATCGCCAAGAAGGTGCTCAAGATAGAACTCGGTGCGGACGTGCGCTACTTCACCAAATACTACGCCGAGGACTACGCTCCCGCCTTGGGACAGTTCTATGCGCAGAACACCTCCAACCGCATCGAGATTGGCAACTACCCCATCGTGAACCTCTACGCCAACCTCCACCTGAAGCATACGCGCATCTACGTCATGATGTATCATGTCAACGAAGGGATGGGCACTCCCAACTCTTTCCTCGTGCCTCACTACCCCATCAACCCCATGGCGTTCAAGTGGGGCATCTCGTGGAACTTCTTCAACTAACCGCCTATGCGCCGCCGCTATCTGAAATACCTCTTTCTTGGCGTCGTCTCCGTCACGGTCGCCTCGCTTCTCTTTCCGCGCCGCTCCCGTCCCCAAGTCACAGGCACGCCCCGCGGCTATGAAGAGATTCTCGCCTCGGACACGCTGCGCGTCACCACGGAATACAACACCGTCAGCTTCCATGTCAGCGGAGACTCCCTCCAAGGGTTTCACTATGAGTTGGCGCGCGCCTTTGCCCACGACAAGGGACTCCAGCTCAAGGTGTTGCCGGAGATGTCCATCGGCCGTCAGATTGAAGGCATCCGCCGGGGTGAGTACGATGTGATAGCCAACGGCTTGCTCGTCACCGTCGAGTCCAAGGACTCGCTGCTCCTCTTCACCAAGCCCATCCTCAAGAACAGGCAAGTCCTTGTGCAACGCAAGCCTCAAGCCGACGACTCCCTGCGCTATGTCCGCAACCAGCTCGACCTTGCCGGCAAGACCGTCTACATATCCTCCCGCTCCTCCATCGCCCACCGCATCCACAATCTCAGTCACGAGATTGGCGACACCATCCTCATCCGCGAGGACGACGCGTACGGCGAGGAGCAGCTTCTCTTCCGGGTTGCTCACGGCGACATCGACTATGCCGTCTGCGAGGAACATATCGCCCGTCACCTCCTCCCGGACTTCCCCCAACTGGACATCTCCACGCAAATCAGCTTCAACCAGTTCTACGCTTGGGGAGTCAGTCCCTTGAACACCGCCCTGCGCGACACCCTCAACGCATGGCTCACCCACTACATGCAACAACCCTCCTACCAACGTCTGCTCGACAAGTATCAGTTGCGCTGACCCCTCTTTCCGTCCCTTCGCGGAGAGCTTCCGCTCCGGAATCCATAGCTTTGGCAAGGCAATCGTGATGACCAACGGGACTGCTCGCAGTTGTCTGCGAGACTAATCAAATTCTCCGTTCCAAGACTTGGAACATACATTCCAAGACACGGAACGGACATTCCAAGACATGGAATGGACATTTCAAGACATGGAACAGACATTTAGTAGCTATGGAGAGGGAATTTCGATTACTTTTTCTTACGGACTGACCCATAAATCATGATTTATACCTACATTTGCATCTGTTATAACAAGAAGAAAGGATAAAAGAGATGGTTATCAAATGGGGATTCATTGGCTGCGGCGACGTCACCGAACGCAAGAGCGGCCCGGCATTCAATATGGTTGAGGATTCGATGGTAGTGGCTGTCATGAGCCGCGACATCAACAAGGCGCGCTCCTACGCCGAGCGTCACCACATATCCAAATGGTACGACGACGCGCAGGAGTTGGTGGACGACCCCGAGGTCAACGCCATCTACATCGCCACGCCGCCCTCCTCCCACGCCACCTTCGCCATCATGGCGATGAAGGCCGGCAAGCCCGTCTACATCGAGAAACCCATGGCGGCAAGCTACGAGGACTGCACGCGCATCAACCGCATCAGTCAGGAGACGGGCGTTCCCTGCTTCGTGGCGTACTACCGTCGCTACCTCCCCTACTTCCTCAAGGTAAAGGAGCTCATCAACGCCGGACGGATAGGCACCATCATCAACGTGCAGATACGCTTCGCCCAACCTGCCGGCGAGATGGACTACAACCGAAACAACCTGCCGTGGCGGCTTCAGCCCGACATCGCCGGCGGTGGATACTTCTACGACCTGGCTCCCCATCAGCTCGACATCCTTCAGGACATGTTCGGATGCATCCTCGAAGCCGAAGGCTATTGTTGCAACCGTGCCGGGCTCTATGAGGTGGAGGACTCCGTCAGTGCCTGCTTCAAGTTCGAGAGCGGACTCCCCGGTTCCGGCTCATGGTGCTTCGTGGCGCACGAGTCCGCCAAGGAAGACCGCATCGAGATTATCGGTGACAAGGGCATGATTTGCTTCTCCGTCTTCACGTTCGACCCCATCGCCCTCCATACGGAGCGAGGCCGCGAGGAAATTCCCGTGGAGAATCCGACCTATGTGCAGCTCCCCCTCATCCGTGCCGTGGTGGAGCACCTTCAGGGCAAAGCCATCTGCTCGTGCAACGGCCTAAGTGCCACCCCTACGAACTGGGTCATCGACAAGATTCTCGGAAAGTTCTGACACCTCACACGTCCGCTTGTCTCCATGAATCGCCTCGTCGCCCTGCTGTTCCTTGCCCTTGCGCTGCTGTCCGCGCCGCCTCTTTGCGCCCAGACCGAGACGGCCGACACCATTGCGCAGCGGTCCAGGAGCCAACGCATCGACCGTCGCTTCGAGCGGTTCGTCAAACGATTCATCGACTTCAACAACTACGACACCACCTATATCTCGCCCAACCGCTACAACTATGCCATCATGCTCTGTAACAACTCCATCTTCGAGAGTTACCGCATCGGCACCACCGAACCCCGGCGACAACAGTTCAGTTTCGCCCCCAATCCCAGCTACAAGATTGGAGCCTACTTCGGTTGGCGTTGGATATTCATCGGCTGGTCCGTCGATGCCCGTCAGCTCTTCGACGGCAGCGGCAAGGAGAACAGCAAGAAGACCGAGTTCACCCTCAACCTCTACAGTTCCAAAATCGGTGTCGACTTCTACTACTGGAAGATAGGCAACGATTTCAAGATTAAGGAGCTCCAAGGCTTCACCGACGGCAGCTCCTCGGAAGTGCTGAACAAGCAGGACGTGTCCGTCAACTTCGATGGCTTGCGGGCCTCCGTCAAAGGCTTCAACCTCTACTACATCTTCAACAACCGCCACTTCTCCTACCCGGCCGCTTTCTCACAGAGCACCAACCAGCGCAAAAGTGCCGGTTCCTTCCTCAGCGGCTTCTCCTACTCCCAGCACCGCATGACGTTCGACTACGCCAAGCTCCCCGAGTGGATTCTCACCCAGACGGTCACGCCCCTGCGGGTGGACAAGCTCCAGTATGCCGACCTCAGTCTACACTTCGGCTACGCCTACAACTGGGTCTTTGCCCACAACTGCCTCGCGTGCCTCTCCTTGGCTCCAGCCGTGGCCTACAAACGTTCCCGCATCCACTCGTCGTACGAAGCGGGCGACGAGAGCCACCACGGGCTCAACTTCGACTTCATCACCCGTGCGGCCTTGGTCTACAACAACGCCAAGTACTTCGCCGGACTCTCCTGGGTCAACCACACCTACGACTACCGCCGTCACAACCTCCAGACCAGCAACTCCTTAGGCACTCTCCAGTTCTACATAGGATTCAACTTCGGCCTCAAGCGCGAATACCGCAAGAGATGACCTAGCGACATCGGAAAACAAGGTATACCTCGTTGACACATGAGGTGTAGTTTCATAGGCCGGTGAATACTCATTGGGGTTTATTCGTAAAGCAACCTTTGGCAAGAACTTTGTCGTGGTTTTATTGCTATCATTCAAATAATTTCGTTACGTTTGCAACGTTTTAATACGACA
This sequence comes from Clostridium sp. CAG:217, assembly GCA_963624095.1. Taxonomy (GTDB): domain Bacteria; phylum Bacteroidota; class Bacteroidia; order Bacteroidales; family Bacteroidaceae; genus Phocaeicola_A. The sequence goes on from CAVFNZ010000044.1 coordinate 17,700, forward strand.
TTAAAATGTAGCAAAATAGAACTTCTTCCGCAGGGTCAACGCGCATGACCTGCTCATAATAGATGACTTTGGAATGGTGAAACTGGACGGGCAAATCCAGCACGACTTCGAGCAAATCATCGATG
>CAVFNZ010000045.1:0-17766 GCA_963624095.1 Clostridium sp. CAG:217
ATTCAAGCTCCGTTTTCAGCTCGTTGTACAGGTCCACCGGACCCAAGTGCCAGTACTTGGTGCTCTCGGTCGACAGCTTTTTATAGAGTTGTGAATGATAGATTTGGCTGATTGCTTCAGTCAGGCTTATGCCTTTGTCTTCTGAAAGCCACGGTGCGAGCCAGCCTATTTTGCACGGCAGCAGTAAATAAAGATTGTCCTGTGTTATTTTAGTACTCATAACTCAATTTTTATGGATTCAACAAAACGGATAGCCTCCAATGCTCTCTCCGTATGGAAAAGGTATTATGGTATATCTTGCTCATCTTTTTCTTCTGTTTATCATTTCGTCAATTTCTTCCACAAGCCATTGTCCTCCTTGGGTGTGAAGAACCTCATAAAATTGGCAGAAATGCTCGGCAATGCCATATTGCTCGAACAGATTCACCACATCGTCCGTAGTCATACCTTTTGTTTTAGCATACTGCTCTATGCAGAACGATACAAACGTCGCTCTGTCTTGTAGTTCGCTTTTTGTCATTTCATCCCTTATGATTTATCTTGACACAAAGATAAAATAGTCTCTGCACAATAGCGCATGACCTGCGGGATTTATATTGTTTTGGGCTCGGCTTTTAACACTTGGTCGTTATCCGGACACCCCATTGGACAGGCTGACCATCCGCTATCTTCTTCTCACGGTATAGATTCGAGATGGAAGTGCAATCACAGCAATACCATTCCTTCTCACGGATGCGTACGGATGCGTACGGCGCGGTTTTTGAGGGAAAAACTTGTGTGACTTCTTAAAAAGGCTTAATTTTGCGGCCTCTTTTTCATAAAAGAGAAGGTATTAGAGATTAATTAGGTACAAGATTGATTCAGACAAATGAAAGCGTTCGCGTTTAAACCCAAGTTGCTATCGACATTAAAGCATTACGACAAATCAACGTTTACGGCCGACCTGATGGCCGGTATCATTGTGGGCATCGTCGCCCTTCCGTTGGCCATCGCCTTCGGTATCGCCTCGGGCGTGACCCCCGAGAAAGGTATCATCACCGCCATCGTGGCTGGTTTCATCATCTCCGTCTTAGGAGGCAGTAAGGTGCAGATAGGTGGCCCTACGGGTGCCTTCATCGTCATCATCTACGGCATCATCCAACAGTACGGCATCAGCGGACTCACCGTGGCGACACTCATGGCGGGTGTCATCCTTGTGGTGCTGGGCGTGCTCAAGTTGGGAGCGGTCATCAAGTTCATTCCTTATCCTATCATTGTGGGATTCACCAGCGGTATCGCCGTCACCATCTTCACCACCCAGATAGCCGATGTCTTCGGCCTCTCTTTTGGGGACGACAAGGTGCCGGGCGACTTCGTGGGTAAGTGGATTGTCTACTTCCGCCACTTCGACAGCGTCAACTGGTGGAACACGGTTGTCAGTCTCGTCAGCATCTTCATCATTGCCATCACGCCGCGTTTCTCGAAGAAGATTCCCGGCTCACTGGTAGCTATCATACTGGTGACTTTGGCGGTTTACCTAATGAAGACCTACGGCGGCATCGACTGCATCGATACCATCGGCGACCGCTTCACCATTCACAGTGAGCTGCCTGACGCGGTGATGCCCGCGCTCGACTGGGAAGCCATCAAGAACCTCTTCCCCGTAGCCATCACCATTGCGGTGCTGGGAGCCATCGAGTCGTTGCTCTCCGCAACGGTGGCGGACGGTGTCATTGGCGACCGTCACGACTCCAACACGGAGCTGATTGCACAGGGTGCGGCCAACATCGTGGCTCCGCTCTTTGGCGGAATCCCCGCTACGGGGGCCATCGCCCGTACCATGACCAACATCAACAACGGGGGTAAGACTCCCGTGGCCGGCATCATCCATGCCGTGGTGTTGCTGCTCATCCTCCTCTTCCTGATGCCGTTGGCGCAATATATCCCCATGGCCTGCCTGGCCGGCGTGCTCGTCATCGTCTCGTACAACATGAGCGGCTGGCGCACCTTCAAGGCGTTGCTCCGCAATCCGAAGAGCGACGTGGCCGTGCTGCTGGTAACATTCTTCCTCACCGTCATCTTCGACCTGACCATCGCCATCGAGGTGGGACTGGTCATCGCCTGCGTCCTCTTCATGCGGCGTGTGATGGAGACGACCGAAATCTCCGTCATCAAGAACGAGATAGACCCCAACAAGGAGTCCGACCTGGAGGTGCACGAGGAGCATCTGGTCATTCCCAAGGGAGTGGAGGTGTACGAAATCAATGGTCCGTACTTCTTCGGCATAGCCACCAAGTTCGAGGAGATGATGGCGCAACTGGGCGACCGTCCCAAGGTGCGTGTGGTGCGTATGCGTAGAGTGCCGTTCATCGACTCCACCGGCATCCACAACCTGACCAACCTCTGCGTGATGAGCCAGAAGGAGAACATTACCATTGTCCTCTCCGGTGTCAACGAGAAGGTGCATGCCGTGTTGCAGAAGTCGGGTTTCTACGAGCTGTTGGGCAAGGAGAACATCTGTTCCAACATCAACGAGGCGTTGGCCAAGGCCACCGAGCTGGTGAACCAATCCGCCTCCGCCAAGTAGTTGACGCGCGTATTATGGCGAAAAGTTGTATCTTTGTGCGGTGAACAAATTTATTCAATAGCCAAAGTAACTATGAAAAAGCTCTATCTGACGGCAGTTTCCGCACTGGCGGTGTGGAATGTCATGGCGCAGACACCCCTATGGATGCGCGACGTGAAAATCTCTCCCGACGGCAAGCAGATTGCCTTCTGTTATAAGGGGGATGTTTACAAAGTCCCTGCGGAGGGAGGCTCGGCCATTCGCCTCACCAGTCAGGATTCCTATGAGTGTCTGCCGGTATGGTCGCCCGACAGCAAACGGATTGCTTTCGCGAGCGACCGCTACGGTTCTTTCGACATCTTCGTGATGCCCGCTGAAGGCGGCTCCGCCAAGCGGCTGACGGTCAACTCCGTGAGCGAACGTCCCACGGCCTTCACGCCCGACGGCAAGTATGTGCTCTTCAACGCCTCCATACAAGACCCGGCAAGCAGTGCCCTCTTCCCCACGTCGGCGATGAGCGAACTCTACCGCGTGCCCGTCGATGGCGGACGCACCGAACAGGTGCTGGCCACCCCGGCCGAGATGGTCTGCTACGCACCGGACGGGAAGTCCTTCTACTATCAGGATCAGAAAGGCTTCGAGAACGAGTGGCGCAAGCACCACACGTCGTCCATCACCCGCGACATCTGGAGGTACGACACGCGGAGCGGCAAGCATACCCAACTGACCCGCAGGGGAGGGGAAGACCGTAATCCGGCTGTCTCGCCCGACGGAAAGACCCTCTATATCCTCAGCGAACGCGGCGGCAGCATGAATGTCTACGCTCTGCAGCCGGACCAGCCGGAGCAGGTGAAGGCGGTGACACACTTCAAGACCCATCCCGTCCGTTTCCTCTCGGCCGACAACAACGGAACACTCTGCTACACCTATGACGGTGAAATCTATACCCAAGCCAAAGGAGCGTCGCCCAAAAAGGTAAGGATTGACCTGGTGCGCGACGAGGAAGCGCAAATCAACCAGTTTAGCGTCGCCAGCAACTATGACGCTTCCGTCTCGCCGGACGGCAAGCAGATAGCCTTCGTCTCGCGGGGCGAGGTGTTCGTCACCTCGGTAGAATACGGCACCACCAAGCAGATTACCCATACGGCGGCAACGGAGCGGTGCGTCACCTTCGGCGCCGACAACCGTACGATTGTCTACGCCAGTGAGCGCGATGGCCTGTGGCAACTCTACAAAGCCACCATCGCCCGGAAGGAAGAGCTGAACTTCCCCAACGCGACGTTGATAGAGGAGACTCCGTTGTTGCCGTCGAAAAGCATCGAACGGACCAATCCGCAGTTCTCGCCCGACGGCAAGGAACTGGCTTTCGTGGAAGAGCGCAGCCGCCTGATGGTGATGAATATGGAGACCAAGAAGGTGCGCCGGATAACGGACGGGTCGACCCAGTTCGACACCAACGGGAACTTCACGTATCGCTGGTCGCCGGACGGCAAATGGTTCACGCTGGAGTATGTGGCCAGTCACCACGACCCCTATTACGACATCGGCCTGGTGAGTGCCAAGGGAGGTGAGGCGATTGTGAACCTGACCAAAAGCGGATACATGAACGACAACCCCCGTTTCGTGATGGACGGCAACGCGGTTCTCTTCAGGACCGAACGCTACGGCATGCGCAACCATGCCTCCTGGGGCTCGCTGAACGACTACATGCTGGTGTTCCTCAACGGCAAGGCATACGACGAGTACCGCATGAGCAAGGAGGAACTGGAACTGCAGAAGGAGATGGAGGCTGAGCGGAAGAAGGCCGCGGAGGCGGAGAAGTCGAAGACGAAAGACTCCAAGGCCGCCAAGGACGACAAGAAAAAGGAGGAGAAGGAGAAAGAGAAAGAAGCCGTCAAGGATATCGTGGTGGAACTGGAAGGACTGGAAGACCGCATCGTGCGCCTGACACCCAACTCCTCGAACCTGGGCGATGCCATCGTCACGAAGGACGGGTCCACCCTGTTCTACATCTCCTCTTTCGAAGGGTCTTACGACCTTTGGAAACTGGACGTGAAGAAGCGCACGCCCGAACTGGCGCAGAAAGGCTTCGGCTTCGCCGCTATGGAGATGGACGGCAAAGGCAACCTGTTCGCCTTGAGCAACAACCTGCGCAAGGTAGACAGCAAATCGGGTGCGGGAACGCCCGTCAAGGTGAGCGGCACCTTCAAGATCAATGCGGCGGAAGAGCGTGAGGCGATGTACAATCATGTCTGCCTGCAGATAGAGAAACGCTTCTACCGGACGGACCTTCACGGAGTGGACTGGAAGGGACTGACGCAACACTATCGCAAGTTCCTGCCGCACATCAACAACAACGATGATTTCGCCGAGATGCTCAGCGAACTGTTGGGCGAGCTGAACGTGTCGCACACCGGGGCCAGCTATCGCCCTAACGCACGCAAGGAGACAACCGCTTCGCTGGGACTTCTCTTCGACTGGAACTACACGGGCAAGGGACTCCGCGTCGATGAGGTGATAGAAAAGGGACCTTTCGGCAACAAACAGTCGAAAGTGGCGGCGGGTACGGTCATCGAGAAGATTGACGGAACGGAACTGACCGCCGACATGGACTACACTGCGCTGTTGAACGGCAAGGCCGGACAGAAAGTGCTGGTGTCGCTCTATAACCCCGACACCAAGGAACGTTGGGACGAGGTGGTGAAACCCACCACGCCGAACGAGGTCTCCACGTTGCTCTATCACCGTTGGGTGAAGCGGCGTGCGGCGGATGTCGCCAAATGGTCGGGAGGCAGACTGGGATATGTCCACATCGAATCGATGGACGACGAGAGTTTCCGTACGGTCTACTCCGACCTGTTGGGCAAGTACAACAACTGTGAGGGCATCGTCATCGATACCCGTTTCAATGGAGGCGGACGTTTGCACGAAGACATCGAGGTGCTGTTTAGCGGCAAGAAATACCTGACGCAGGTGGTCCGCGGCCGCGAAGCGTGTGACATGCCGAGCCGTCGCTGGAACAAGCCTTCCATCATGATTACCTGCGAGGCGAACTATTCCAACGCGCACGGCACGCCTTGGGTGTACCGCCACACGGGCATCGGCAAGTTGGTGGGTATGCCCGTGCCGGGAACCATGACCAGCGTAAACTGGGAGAACCTGCAAGACCCCTCGTTGGTGTTCGGCATCCCCATCATCGGATATCGCCTGCCCGACGGCAGCTACCTGGAGAACACCCAGCTGGAGCCCGACATCGAAGTGGCGAACTCGCCCGAGGAGATTGTGAAGGGTGAGGACACCCAACTGCGTACCGCCGTGGAGGAGTTGCTCCGAGAGCTGGACGCGAAGTGACGCTTTGACAACAGCTTGGGTGTCCCAATGGCGAAGACAGGAATCGCTCCGTGAGCTGGACGCGAAGTGACGACCAAAAAATAAGAATCCCCTTGCTTGCATTTCGTCAAGCAAGGGGATTCTCCTAATATAAGGTAGAGCTATAATATAAGGTAGAACTACATTCGTTCCGGCACTTCGATGCCCAGCAACTCCATGCCCGAGCGGACAATCTTGGCCACGTTCTGTGAGAGGGCCAGACGGAACACCTTCAGGTCGGCGTTCTCTTCGTGGAGGATGCTGAAGTCGTGGTAGAACTGGTTGTACTCCTTCACCAAATCGTAGCAATAGTTGGCTATCGCCGAGGGACTGTAGTCGTCACCCGCCTGCTTCACGATGGCCTTGAAGTCCGAAAGCATCTGGATGAGGTTCTCCTCCTTGGCGGAGAGCTGCAGGTGATGCGGAAGAGCCTCCGGCACCGTGATACCCATGTCGGCGGCCTTGCGCAGCACGGAGCGGATACGTGCGTAGGTATATTGGATGAACGGACCCGTGTTGCCGTTGAAGTCGATAGACTCTTTCGGGTTGAAGGTCATGTTCTTGCGTGCGTCCACCTTCAGGATGAAATACTTCAGTGCGCCCAGTCCCACGATGCGGGCGATGTTGTCGGCCTCCTCCTTGCTGATGTTGTCCAGCTTGCCCAGTTCGGCGGAGGTGTCGCGTGCGGTCTGTATCATCTCCGCTATCAGGTCGTCGGCATCCACCACCGTACCCTCGCGGCTCTTCATCTTGCCTTCGGGCAGTTCCACCATTCCGTAAGAGAAGTGTACCAGGCTCTTGCCCCACTCGAATCCTAATTTGTCGAGCAGGATAGAGAGCACCTGGAAGTGATAGTTCTGCTCGTTGCCCACCACATAAATCATCTTGTCGATGGGGAAGTCCTGGAAGCGCAACTTGGCCGTGCCGATATCCTGTGTCATGTAGACCGATGTGCCGTCGGAACGGAGCAACAGTTTGTGGTCCAGTCCCTCGGGTGTCAGGTCCGCCCACACCGAGCCATCCTCCTTGCGGTAGAAGAACCCTTTCTCCAGTCCCTCCATCACCTTTTCCTTCCCTTCGAGGTAGGTCTCCGATTCATAATATATCTTGTCGAAACTTACGCCGAGGCTCTTGTAGGTCTCGTCGAAGCCGGCATACACCCAATCGTTCATCTTTTTCCACAGGGCGCGCACCTCGGGGTCGTTGGCTTCCCACTTCACCAACATCTCGCGGGCTTCGTTCATCAGGGGAGAGTCCTTTTCGGCCTTTGCCTTCGCCTCTTCCTCACTCATGCCCTCTTTCTGGTATTTGGCGGTCAGCTCCTTCACCTCCTCCTTGAAGTGCTTGTCGAAGGCCACATAGTAGTCGCCAATCAGGTGGTCGCCCTTCTTGCCGGACGATTCCGGGGTCTCCCCGTTGCCGTACTTGAGCCAGGCCAGCATCGACTTGCAGATGTGTATGCCGCGGTCGTTCACGATGTTGGTCTTCACCACCCGGTTGCCGTTGGCGGCGATGATGTTCGCCAGCGCGTTGCCCAACAGGTTGTTGCGCACGTGTCCCAAGTGGAGTGGTTTGTTGGTGTTGGGCGACGAATATTCAATCATCACCAGCGGCGATGAGGCTGTCGCTTGTTGGATGCCGTAGTTCGGGTCGGCCTGTATATCGTTGAGCATATCCACCCAGCAGTCCGAGGAGACCGTCAGGTTGAGGAATCCCTTGATGACATTGTACGCCGCCACTGCCGGCTCGTTCGTTTGCAGATAAGCGCCTATCTCCTGCGCCGTCTGTTCGGGCGACTTGCGTGAGATGCGCAGGAAAGGGAACACCACCAGTGTGAGGTGTCCCTCGAACTCCTTCTTTGTTTTCTGCAACTGTACCTGTGAGGCGGTCACTTCCTGTCCGTAAAGAGACTGGATGCCCTTAATCACCGAATCGGTAATCTTCTGTTCTATCTTCATATTGTCTGCTTGCTTGATTTCGTGCGCAAAATTAGCTAAAAAACGGCAGATATACGAAAAAAGAGATATTCGAATGAATACCTCTTTCCTCTAATAGTTTCTTCCTAAGCGCTTATTTGATAGCCTCAGCCAATTCTGCACCAGCCTTGAACTTTGCGACTTTCTTTGCCGGGATTTTGATAGCTGCCTTAGTTGCAGGGTTGATACCTGTTCTTTCGCCTCTCTCTGCTACAGAGAATGTTCCGAAACCAACAAGAGCGATTTTGTCACCCTCTTTCAGTGCTTTAGAAACTGCGCTAACAAAAGCGTCCAGGGCCTTCTTGGAGTCAGCTTTGCTCAAGCCTGATCCTTCCGCCATTGCGTTGATGAGATCTGCTTTATTCATAACGTAAAAGAATTAATAAAATATTGAGTATTAATAAAATCTTCTGTGCATTCAGTTGGCAAAAATATGTAATCCAACTCACAAAACAAATATTTAGGACAAAAAATGCATCGAAAGAGCGTAAAAAAACCTAAGAAGAGCATAGGAAATGCTCTATAACAGAAAATATTCGTATTTTTGCGGCCTAAACATGGAACGATGAACATAACTCCTGTTACTAAACATATCCTTATCATCAACGTCATCCTTTTCCTCGCCACGCTGGTGGGCGAGCGTTATGGCGTTGACCTGACCGAATGGCTCGGTCTGCACTTCTTCATGGCTTCCGACTTCCGGCCGCACCAGTTGTTTACCTATATGTTTATGCATGGCGGTTTCGAACATCTCTTCTTCAATATGTTCGCCGTGTGGATGTTCGGCCAGGTGTTCGAACGGATATGGGGGCCGCGGCGTTACCTCTTCTTCTATATCGCTTGCGGTGTGGGTGCCGGCTTGGTGCAGGAGGTGGTGCAGTTTGTCCAGTACGAGACGGTGCTGTCCGGCTACCAATATGTGAACATGGGGGGCGGCTACAGCGTTCCCATGAGCCAGTACCTCAACCTGATGACTACCGTAGGCGCTTCGGGCGCGGTCTACGCCGTCTTGCTGGCGTACGGCATGACGTTCCCCAACGAACCCGTCTACATCTATTTCCTGTTGCCCCTCAAGGCGAAGTACTTTGTCCTTATATATATAGTATTGGAGCTGGTGCTCGGCTTGTCGCAAAAGGGTGACGGCATCGCCCACTTCGCCCACCTGGGAGGTATGCTCTTCGCGTTCCTTATAATAATGTATTGGCGAAAAAAGAACGGCAATGGGAATTACTATTACTAAACTGAGGCAACGCTTCGTGCAGGCGTCGATGCCGCAGCGCTTCATCTATGTGAACGTGGCACTGTTCCTCCTCGTGTGGCTGGTCATCGTCGTTCTGATGCTGTTCAACCTCGATGGCAGTGCCCTGCAACGTTGGCTCGAACTGCCCGCCTGGCCCGCCCGTTTCCTCCGCCAACCTTGGAGCATTGTCACCTACATGTTCATGCATGCCGATGTGTTCCATCTGCTCTTCAACATGTTGTGGCTCTACTGGTTTGGCCGCCTCTTTCTCTATCTTTTCTCGGAGCGTCACTTCTGTGGCCTCTACTTCTTTGGCGGCTTGTGCGGCGGGGCGTTGTACATGCTCTGCTACAACCTGTTCCCCTATTTCAGCGACAGGGTGCAGGTGGCTTATCTGCTGGGTGCTTCGGCATCGGTGCTGGCCATCACGGTGGCTACCGCGGTGCGCGAGCCGGACCTTCGGGTACGCCTCTTCCTCTTTGGGGAGATACGGCTGAAATATATCGCCCTTGCCATGGTGGGGATGGACTTGCTGCTGATGACCTCCGGCAACGCCGGCGGACACATCGCCCACTTGGGAGGCGCGCTCAGCGGATGGTGGTTTGCCGTTTCGCTGCGCAAAGGGCGCGACATCACCGCCTGGATAAACCGCGTCATCGATGTCGTCGTCAACCTTTTCACGGCCATTGGCAAGCCCCGGCCACGCAAGCCCAAGATGAAAGTGACTTATCACTTCCAGGAGAACAACGCCCAACGAACCGCCTCCGCGCCTCGTAAACGGTCGGCTGAGATAGACCGCATCTTGGACAAACTGAAACAGTCGGGCTACAGCAGCCTGACGGACGAGGAGAAGAAGAGCCTGTTTGACGCGAGCAATAGGAACTGACGGATGAAAACCCTGCGTAAAATAGTCCGATTCTGCCTGATGATGGTGAACATCTGTTGTGTGCTCGCCATGCTCTTCTGCGCCTACAGCCCCTACGTCAACCCCGTGGAGCATCCCACCCTCTCGTGTTGCGGACTGGCGTTCCCTATCACCCTTTGCGTGAACCTCCTGTTCGTCATCCTGTGGCTTGTGTTTTGCCGAAAGCTGGTACTGTTGCCGGTTGTCGGCATGCTCTGTTGCGCCCAGGCGGTATGGACTACCTGCCCGATGAACCTCTTTCAGTCCGAACCCCCTAAGGAGCGACTGAAGCTGCTCTCCTACAACGTGATGGGTTTCAACATGGACGCACCCCGTGAGAAGGGTGAGCCTAACCGGGTGCTCGCTTACCTGCAAAAGAGCGATGCCGACATCATCTGCATGCAGGAATTTATCACCGGAGTCCACTTGAAGAAGGAGGAGATTGACCGCGCCCTGAAGGACTACAAATACCGCCACCACTACCGTATGGGTGGGGGAGGCAACGGGCTGGGCTGCTACTCGCGCTATCCCATCCTTTCGGCCACGCCGGTCGACTATGCCAGCCGCGCCAATGGCAGCATTGTCTACGAGATAAAGGTAGGGGAGGACACCCTTACGGTCATCAACAACCACCTGGAGTCCAACCAACTGACAATGGACGAGCGCGCCACCTACCAGAAGATGATTGAAGACCCGGAAACGGAACAGGTGAAGAAGAACTCCCGAATGCTGATACGGAAGCTCAAGAAGACCGTTCCCACACGAGCCGCGCAGGCCGATGCCATCGCCGGTCTGATAGCCAAACGGGGTGCCAACCGCCTGGTGGTCTGTGGCGACTTCAACACCTCCGCCATCTCCTATGCCCACCGGGTCATCTCCGAGCGTCTGACGGACGCTTTCCGTCAGTCCGGCTGCGGACTGGGCATCTCCTACCACGAGAACGACTTCCTTTTCCGCATCGACCACATCTTGGTCAGTCCCGACCTCAAGACCGGTCACTGCACGGTAGACTCCTCCATAAAAGATTCTGACCATTACCCGATTTGGTGCTATATCTACCCCCGAAAGGCACGCTGACACCTCTTTTCTGCCCCTTTTCGCAAAAATAGAACCGATTAAATCTCATGGAAAAGAAAAAAGGATTATATTTGCAACCTTGTAAACTTGCATATAAATAAATTAAAATAAAACAAACAATAAAGTAACATGCAAAACAAAGGATTCATCAAAGTTATTGCGGTACTGCTCACGTTAGTCTGTGTGTTCTACCTCTCCTTCTCTTTTGTGACCCGCCATTACATGAGTAAGGCGGAGCAAGACCCGAAGGGAGCGACACATTACATCGATTCCATGCAGAACGAGAAGGTCTACCTGGGCGTGTACACGCTGAAACAATGTCGCGAGATGGAAATCGGTTTGGGCTTGGACTTGAAGGGCGGTATGAACGTCATCCTGGAAGTTTCCGTTCCGGATGTGGTGAAGACGCTGGCCGATCACAAGACCGACGAGGCTTTCAACCAGGCTTTGGCCAACGCCGCCAAGCTGCAGATTACCAGTCAGAGCGACTTCATTACCCTATTCGTGTCGGAATACCACAAGTTGGCCCCCGAAGGCAAGCTCGCCGAGATTTTCGCAACGCAACAGTTGAAGGACAAGGTCAACACCAAGAGCTCCGACGCGGAAGTGGAGAAGGTGCTCCGCTCCGAAGTGAAGGCAGCCATCGACAACTCATACAACGTATTGCGTACCCGTATCGACCGCTTCGGTGTGGTACAGCCCAACATCCAGACTTTGGAAGGTGGCATGGGACGTATTATGGTGGAGCTGCCGGGTATCAAAGAACCCGAGCGCGTAAGAAAGCTGCTCCAGGGCTCTGCCAACCTTGAGTTCTGGGAGACTTTCGACTCCAAGGAGATTGTTCCTTACCTGATGGAGCTCGACCAGAAGCTGCGTCTTGTGGCTCAGACGGAAACAAAAGACGAGGTTGAGGCTAACGAGGAATCCGCAGCCGTTGAGACCCCTACCGACAGCGTGGCCGCAACCGTCAGTGCCGCTGACAGCTTGGCTGCCGCACTGAAGAACCAGAACGCATCGGCCGGTCAGACCGTTTCTTTGGAACAGGCTAAGAAAGACCACCCGTTGCTCTCTATCCTCCAGCTCAACAATTCGGGCTATGGCTGCATCGTGGGTTATGCCCATTACACCGACACCGCGGAGGTGAACCGTTTGGTTGCCACGCAGGAGGCTCAAGGCACTCTGCCTCGCGAGCTCCGTCTGAAATGGGGCGTGAAAGGCAGCGAGGTGGATAAGACCGGTCAGATATTCGAGCTCTATGCCATCAAGGTTACGGAGCGCAACGGACGCGCGCCGCTCGAAGGCGACGTGGTCGTTTCCGCTTCCGACGGTTTCGACAACTTCGGCAAGCCTTGCGTGAGCATGAGCATGAACAACGACGGTTCCCGTCGTTGGGCTCAGCTGACCAAGCAGAACATCAACCACGCCATCGCCATCGTGTTGGACGGCTGCGTCTACAGCGCGCCGAACGTAAACGGTGAGATTACCGGCGGTAACTCACAGATTACGGGTAACTTCACGGTAGAAGACACGAAAGACTTGGCCAATGTGCTCCGTTCCGGTAAGATGCCGGCACCGGCGCGTATCGTTCAGGAGGACATCGTTGGTCCGTCACTCGGACAGGAGTCCATCAACCAGGGTGTCCGTTCGTTCATCGTTGCGTTGGTATTGCTGATGCTCTACATGTGCGTCATCTACGGGTTCATCCCGGGCATGGTCGCCAACTGCGCCCTGTTCGTCAACTTCTTCTTCACGTTGGGTATCCTCACCTCCTTCCAGGCGGCCCTGACCATGTCCGGTATCGCCGGTATGGTGCTCTCCCTCGGTATGGCGGTGGACGCTAACGTGCTGATTTACGAACGTACCAAGGAGGAGCTGAGAGCCGGCAAGACGGTGAAGGCCGCGTTGGCCGACGGTTACTCAAACGCCTTCTCGGCCATCTTCGACTCCAACTTGACATCCATCATCACGGGTATCATCCTCTTCTACTTCGGTACGGGACCTATCCGCGGATTTGCCACCACGTTGATTATCGGTATCCTCTGCTCGTTCTTCTCGGCCGTGTTCTTGACACGTATCGTTTACGAACACTTCATGAACAAGGACAAGTGGTTGAACCTCACCTTCACGACGAAGTTCTCACGGAACCTCATGCGGGACACGAACTACAAGTTCATGGGTATGTGGAAACGTTCCTTCACCGTATTCGGCATCGTGCTGGCCATCTGCGTCATATCATTCTGCGTGAGAGGCTTGTCACAGAGTATCGACTTCACGGGTGGACGCAACTTCGTGGTTCAGTTCGAGCAACCGACCGAGCCGGAGACCGTGCGCGCCCTGTTGCAGGAGAAAGTGGGCGATGCCAACGTGCAGGCCATTGCCTTGGGTACTGACCACCGTACGGTGCGTGTCACCACCAACTACCGCATCCATGACAACGATACGGATATCGACCAGCAGATAGAGACCTTCCTCTACAACGCCTTGACCGAGGGCAAGCTCCTTACCGAGGGCACTACACTGGAAGTCTTCATCGACCGCGACAACCGTGCGGGCGGCTCCATCATCAGTTCACAGAAGGTGGGACCGAGTATGGCGGACGACATCAAGACATCGGCCGTTTGGTCCGTCATCTTCGCCCTGGTGGCCATCTTCCTCTACATCCTTCTCCGTTTCCACAATGTGGCCTATAGTGTCGGCTCTGTCGTGGCGTTGACCATCGACACCCTGCTGATTATCGGTGCTTACTCGTTGTGCTACGGCTGGATGCCCATGTCGTTGGAAATCGACCAGACCTTCATCGGTGCCATCCTGACCGCCATCGGTTACTCTATCAACGATAAGGTGGTTATCTTCGACCGTATCCGTGAGTTCTTCCGGCTCTATCCGAAGCGCAACCGCTTCCAGCTGTTCAACGACTCACTGAACACCACGTTGTCCCGTACCATCAACACCTCTCTCAGTACGTTGGTCGTATTGATATGTATCTTCGTGTTGGGTGGAGACAGCATCCGCAGCTTCTCCTTCGCGATGATTCTCGGTGTCGTCATCGGTACGTTGACCTCCCTCTTCATCGCCGCTCCTATCGCCTACCTGACGATGGGTCACCGGATGCCGGATGAGGCAAAGACCCCGGCTGAAGGTGCCAAAGCCTAAAGAGAGTTAGTCCGGCATCGTCCGGCTACGATATAAAACAGAGACGTTCTCTCCCCGCAAAAGGAGAGAACGTCTCTGTTTTCGTTCATCGGTTAATGAAAGGGGAAGCCGATGACGCGGCTCACCCGGAAATCCTTAGCAACGGCAATCCGGATAGCTCCGTCATCCTGCCGGGGTTAATGTCAGAGTACCGCCACCGTTTTACGAATGTTCTCCAGTATGGCTGAGAGCTTGCTGTCATGGCGGGCGGTCTGCATGTTATAGTCGGCCTGCAATCCGAGCCATATTGTTGCCGTTATTCCTGTCGCCGCTTCTATCTTTAACGCCGTATCGGTGCTTATCGGGCGTTTTCCGTTGATAATCTCGTTGAATGCCGTGTAAGGCATACTGATGATTTCCGCGAATCTCCTTTGCGACATCCCCCGCGCCTGCAACTCATCTTTGAGCATCTCCCCCGGATGTATAGCTTCCGCACAAACCAGTTCATTAGGCGCATAGATTCTCTTTACTTTTGTTCCCATATCTCAGTTATTTATAATGGTTACTTATGTCCAACAAACGACATACGGTGATTATTTGTTCATCGTGAACCCTCCTGACTGTAAATTCAAGACGGTATTTGATGTTGATGCGAACAGATGAGATGCCACTCTTGTCGCCTTGTAGTACTTCATAATTCAAGGAATGAATCGGATAAAGTTGTTCCAAGTTTTCAGCGCGTTTAAGAAACATCACGCACTTGTAGTAGCCTCGAATTACTTCGGGTTGATAGCGGTGCTTCTTGTCGCTTGTATGTCCTTGTTCAAACAACTCCCGCAAATAGTCTTTATCGAACTCGATATGCATAACCCCGTTATGTATTTCATTGTGACAATATGCAAAGATAATGCTTTTCTATAGAATATCCACAAAAATAGTGAATAGCTTTTTGTTTTATCTTGATGAAACCCTCTACCTCTCCGGTTGTATTATCCCCCGAAAACGGAATAAGTGGTCGTTTTTGCTCCTCTAAAAACGGAATAAGTGGGTGAAATCATGCCTTAAAAAACGGAATAAGTGGCTTTCATGCTGTTGGGATAGCGTAAATAATGTATCTTTGTGCAGGCTTTAGACAATACGATTATGCTCAAACGAAAATTTACACGTTACTTGGAACGCTTTCTGACAGAGGAGAATAACAAGATTCTGCTTGTCAATGGCGCACGTCAGATCGGCAAGTCTTTTCTTATAAGATATGTGGGGCAACGGCTCTTTCCGCATTATGTTGAAATAAATCTGAAGGAGGACAGGGAAGGTGAGCGGGTATTTGCCGATGTCCACACGACCAACGACCTCTATATCCGTCTGAGTAATTACTGTTCCGGGCCTCTGGGCGACAAGTCGGACACATTGGTTTTCTTGGACGAGATTCAAAGTTATCCCCATCTAATGACCTTGCTGAAGTTCCTCAATCAAGAATCACGTTACAGGTTTATTGCCAGCGGATCCCAACTCGGGGTGGCTCTGTCCCAGACACCCTCCGTCCCTCTTGGCAGTGTTACCATACGCCAGATGTACCCTCTCGACTTTGAGGAGTTCCTTTGGGCCACCGGCGTGGGGAGCGAATGGATAGACAGCGTGCGTGACAGTTATCTTCACGAGGAGGCTTTGGACGAAACCATGCACAACATTCTGCTGAAGCGGTTTCAGTATTACCTGCTCGTAGGAGGCATGCCGGAGGCTGTGAACAACTATATGGCGGATAGGAACATGACACGGGTACGCCAGACGCACAGGGATATACACAATCTTTACAAGATTGACGCTTCGCAGTATGACGAGGAGCATAAGTTGATTATCCGAAAGATTTATGATTTGATTCCGAGTACCCTGGAAAACAAGAAAAAGCGTGTCGTATACAAAAACATAGAAGGGAAAAGCGGTAAGAGCTTTTCGGACTATGCCGATGAATTCGAATATCTGACCAATTCGGGCGTTGCCTTGGAAGTGTCGGCAATCAGCAATCCGCGTTTCCCTCTCGTCGAGTCACAGCAGAAGCGTCTTGTGAAGCTATATCTCAACGATGTAGGGTTGCTTACCAACCTGCTCTATGAGCTGAACGTGAACGCTGTGTTGCAGGATATCAGAAGCATCAATCTGGGTACGGTGTATGAGTCCGTCGTCGCGCAGGAATTGGCTGCCCATGGGTTCAGCCTTCACTATTATGACAACAAGCAGAAGGGTGAAGTGGATTTTCTCGTGGACGACTATGAAAGGTTGCAGGTGTTGCCCTTGGAGATAAAGTCGGGAAAGGACTATACGGAGCATAGTGCGCTGACGAAGTTTCTCGACACTCCTGACTATCATATAAACCGTGCGATTGTTTTTTCCAACGAACGGAATGTCTTCACCCGAAAGGGTGTGACCTATCTACCCGTCTACTATTGTATGTTCCTTAGTAATGGCGATCCGGACAGCTCCGTCATCCTGCCCGAGTTGGAGGCACTGTAATGGCGGGATTCCACAAGTTGCTCAACAAAACTTCCACAAGTTACTGAACAAAACTCCCACAAATTACTGAATGAATTGCCTCCAAATTACTGAATAGTGAAAGAAAACCTTTGATATTCAATATAAAACCTTTAACTTTCATGGCGGTGATTGTCGGGGTCGGTCCATACGCTTACCGAAGAAAGGATGGCGTGTACGTCATCCCCATAGGATGCCTAAGGGACTAACGATAAAAAGTCAATGAAAGGCGGGAGGAATGGTAGTGATGACTGCAAATGTGACCGAAATTCGGACAGATTTTCTGCGAGGCGGCGTCAATATGTCACTGTTCGGCGGCGAAATCTCTTGGCACAGGGTTTGCAATCTATAAGGTGAACGAAGGCTCTGAAAAGAGCCGGAGTTCAACAATAGAATATGTAAAACTAAAGAATAGGAGATTATGATTATGATGCCTGTAAGAAGAACTCAGAATTGGTTGCCGGATATCTTCAATGATTTCTTTGACAACGACTTGATGGTTAAAACCAACGCTACGGCCCCTGCTATTAACGTTATCGAGAACGAGAATGACTACAAGATAGAGGTTGCCGCTCCGGGTATGACGAAGGAAGACTTCAACGTCCACGTAGACGAAGACAACAACTTGGTCATCACGATGGAAAAGAAGAACGAGAACAAGGAGGAGAAGAAGGAGGGTCGCTACCTGCGCCGCGAATTCTCTTACACCAAGTTCCAGCAAGCTTTGATTCTGCCGGACGATGTGGACAAGGAGAAGATTTCCGCCGAAGTCAACAACGGTGTGCTCAGCGTGGGGTTGCCTAAACTCGCCAAGGATACCGTGAAGGCCAAGAGGACTATCGAGATTAAATAACCGGTGTTGTTTGATTATAAGGAAGAGGGGATGCGTCCAAAAGATGCATCCCCTTTTTGTATACGCTCGGCCCGTTCATTTAAGAAGGCTCGTTGGACGGAAATGCAAGCCAAAAACGCAAGTACTTACGTCAGCGCACGC
>CAVFNZ010000046.1:0-17668 GCA_963624095.1 Clostridium sp. CAG:217
GATGTGGCCTTGCCGCTCACAGGAAGGAGAGGACGCGCACCTCTACACGGCCGTAAAGGCACTGTCGGACTTCTGCTGCGAGCTGCACATCAACGTGCCTACGGGCAAGGACTCGTTGTCCATGACCCAGAAATACCCCAACGGAGAGAAGGTCATCAGCCCGGGAACGGTCATCGTTTCCGCCGGTGGCGAAGTCTCGGACATCAAGAAGGTGGTGTCGCCCGTGTTGGTGAACGACCCGAAGACGACTATCTTCCATGTGGACTTCAGTTTCGACCAGCTCCGGCTGGGCGGTTCCGCCTTTGCCCAGTCACTGGGTAAGGTTGGCGACGACGTGCCCACGGTGAAGAACCCGGAGTATTTCCGCGACGCGTTCCTCGCTATCCAGGAGCTGGTGAACAAAGGCCTGCTGCTTGCCGGCCACGACATCTCCGCCGGAGGTCTCATCACCACCCTGTTGGAGATGTGCTTCTCCAACACCGAGGGCGGTATGGAAATCAGCCTCAACAAGATTAAGGAAGATGACCTCATCAAGATACTGTTTGCCGAGAACCCGGGCGTAGTCATCCAGGTGAAGAACAAACACAAGGAAGAGGTGAAGAAGATACTGGAAGATGCCGGCGTAGGCTATGTGAAACTTGGCGCGCCGACCAACGAGCGTCACATCCTCGTCACCAAGGGCGATGCCACCTACCAGTTCGGCATCGACTACCTGCGCGACGTCTGGTACTCCTCGTCTTACCTGCTCGACCGCAAACAGAGCATGAACGGCTGCGCCAAGGAGCGTTTCGACAACTACAAGAAACAACCGCTGGAGATGGCCTTCGGCAAGAGCTTCACCGGCAAGCTGTCACAATACGGCATCGACCCCAACCGCCGCACGCCGAGTGGTGTCAAGGCGGCCATCATCCGCGAGAAGGGAACGAACGGCGAGCGCGAAATGGCCTACATGCTCTATCTGGCCGGCTTCGACGTGAAGGATGTCACCATGACAGACCTTATCAGCGGACGCGAGACACTGGAAGACATTAACTTCATCGTCTTCTGCGGCGGCTTCTCCAACTCCGACGTACTCGGTTCGGCCAAAGGATGGGCGGGAGGCTTCCTCTTCAACCCGAAGGCGAAAGCCACGCTGGACAAGTTCTACAGCCGCAAGGACACCCTGTCACTCGGCATCTGCAACGGTTGCCAGCTGATGATGGAGCTCGGACTGATCAATCCCGACCACGAGAAGAAGGGACGCATGTTGCACAACAACTCGCACAAATTCGAGTCCGCGTTCCTGGGACTGACCATCCCGACCAACCGCAGCGTGCTCTTCGGTTCGCTCAGCGGCTACAAACTGGGAATCTGGGTAGCTCACGGAGAGGGCAAGTTCTCGTTGCCTTACGAGGAGGACCGTTACAACGTCATCGCCAAGTACAGCTACGACGAGTATCCCGGCAACCCGAACGGTTCCGACTACTCGGTAGCCGGACTGGCCAGCGACGATGGCCGTCATGTGGCGTTGATGCCCCACTTGGAGCGCGCGTTCTTCCCCTGGCAGTGCGCATACTACCCTGCCGACCGCAAGGAAACGGACCAGGTTACACCGTGGATTGAAGCGTTCGTCAACGCCAAGAACTGGGTCGTCAAGAACAAAAAATAATGAATGGCCGCAGGGTTGCGGCACACTGAAAGAGGCTGTCCGCTCGCGTTTCGTCTTTCCATCCCTTGCCAAAGGGGTTGGCGAGACACGACGGGGCGGAGTGCCTCTTTTACTATGAAACCCGCTCACGGGAAGTCGTTACGTTATACATTAATAATAGGTATGAACATCTATTGGGAATCTTTCAGCATCTTCTTCAAGATAGGGCTCTTCACCATCGGTGGCGGCTACGCCATGATACCGCTGATTGAAGAAGAGGTGGTGAACAAGAAAGGATGGATCGGCAAGGAAGAATTTGTCGACCTCATGGCCGTGGCACAGTCGTCGCCCGGTGTGTTCGCCGTCAACATGGCCATCTTCATCGGTTACAAACTTCGTGGGCTGAAGGGCAGTCTGACCACGGCTCTCGGCACGATACTCCCCTCGTTTCTCATCATACTGGCCATCGCGCTGTTCTTCCAGCAGTTCAAGGACAACCGTTTGGTGGAGAATATCTTCAAGGGCATCCGTCCGGCCGTGGTGGCACTGATTGCCGCCCCCACGTTTTCGGTGGCGAAGTCGAGCAAAATCAACAAGTACACCGTCTGGATTCCCGTCGTGAGCGCACTGCTGATTTGGTGTCTTGGCGTTTCACCCATCTACATCATCATCATTGCCGGTGTGAGCGGCTACCTGTGGGGTCGCTTCAAGTCTAACTCCAAAACTGAAAAGCCATGATATTCCTGCAACTGTTCTATACCTTCCTGAAGATAGGTCTCTTCGGTTTTGGCGGAGGCTACGCCATGCTTTCGCTCATACAAGGCGAAGTGGTGACTCACCACAACTGGATTAGCAGCTCGGAGTTCACCGACATTGTGGCCATCAGCCAGATGACCCCCGGCCCCATCGGCATCAACTCCGCCACCTACATAGGCTACACCGCCATTGTGAACGCCGGCTACCCGCACGAGGTCGGCATCCTGGGCAGCATCCTCGCCACCTTCGCCGTGGTGCTCCCCTCGTTCATCCTGATGCTGACCATTAGCAAGTTCCTGCTGAAATACAAGAAGCATCCGTTGGTGGAGTCGGTGTTCAAGGGTCTCCGTCCGGCCGTGGTCGGCTTGTTGGCAGCCGCCGCCCTGCTGCTGATGACCCCGGAGAACTTCAGCAGTCCCGACACGAATCTCTACCAGTTCATCATCAGCGTGACGCTCTTCGTCGCCGCCTTTGTGGGCACCCGTTTCTTCAAGGTCAACCCCATTCTGATGATTGTAATCTGCGGATTTATCGGTGCCGTCGCCTATGGTTTTTAGGCCGTTTTTTCTTAAAATCCAAGGAAGCGCATCGTTAGGTGTTAATCATGCGCTTCCTTGAGTGCTAACGAAGCGCATAATGAGGGTGTATAAAAGCGCATCGTTAGAGTGCATAAAAGCGCATCGTCAGGTTTCGTAAAAAACCTTCAATTTTTCCGTCTTTTTATTTGGAGAATAAGGGAAATTACGCTTCCTTTGTGGCATAATGACACAAGGAAGTCACATATCCGCGTTTAGTCTCCGCTTTGTGAACATCAAGAAGCGGGACGAATTCCTTTCCTGACAGGCAGGTGAGCTGTCCGTCCGGGAACAGTTGCACCTCCTCCCCTATCCTATTTTATCAACCGTTCGTTACAGTGATGGTTGTTGTCCGTCCCGACAGGCGCGGCAACGAGTGTCGTTGCATCGACGGCTTCCGATGAATCCCTTTTTACTAAACCTTATAAAAATCATCTAATATGGAATTACCATTTGCCGAATCGTACAAAATCAAAATGGTGGAGAACATCCACAAGAGTACCCGTGAAGAGCGCGAAGCCTGGATAAAGGAAGCGCACTACAACCTGTTCAACCTGCGTAGCGACCAAGTGTTCATCGACCTGCTGACCGACTCGGGCACGGGTGCCATGAGCGACAAACAATGGGCGGCCATGATGACAGGCGACGAAAGTTACGCCGGCGCACGCTCCTACTTCGAGATGAAGAACGCCATCAAGGAGGTGCTCGGTTTCGACTATTTCCTGCCCGCCCACCAAGGCCGCGCGGCGGAGAACGTGCTCTATTCGTCGTTGCTGAAAGCCGGAGACATCGTGCCGGGCAACTCACACTTCGACACCACCAAGGGACACATTGAGTTTCGCAAAGCCGTGGCGGTAGACTGCACCATCACCGAGGCCGGCGACACGCAACTGGAACTGCCGTTCAAGGGAAACATGGACTTGCAGAAGCTGGAAGAGGTAATGAAGAAATATCCGGCCGAGCAGATACCGATGGTAGTGCTCACCATCACCAACAACACGGCAGGCGGACAGCCCGTCTCCATGGAAAACATCCGAGGCGTCAGTGCCCTGTGCAAGAAGTACGGAGTGAAGCTGCAGATTGACTCCGCCCGTTTCGCCGAGAACGCCTATTTCATCAAGACCCGCGAGGCCGGCTATGCAAACAAGAGCATCAAGGAAATCGTGAAAGAGATATTCTCGTATGCCGACATTGCCACCATGTCGAGCAAGAAGGATGCCATCGTGAACATGGGTGGATTTATCGCCTTCAAGGACGAAGAGTTGTGGCGCAAGTGCCAGATGTTCTGCGTGATGAACGAGGGTTTCGTCACCTACGGCGGAATGTCCGGACGCGACATGAGCGCCTTGGCGCAGGGGCTTGACGAGGGTACGGAGTTTGAGTACCTGGAGACCCGCATCCGGCAAGTGGCTTACCTGGCTTCCAAGCTGGACGAATATGGCATTCCCTACCAACGTCCGGCGGGCGGACACGCCATCTTCGTGGACGCGAAGAAGGTGTTGACGCATGTACCCAAGGAAGAGTTCCAAGCGCAGACGTTAGGCATCGAGCTTTACTTGGAAGCGGGAATCCGCGGTGTGGAGATTGGCGCCATCCTGGCGGACCGCGATCCGGTTACCCGCGAGAACCGCTATCCGACACTGGAACTGCTCCGTCTGGCTATTCCGCGCCGCACCTACACCAACAATCACATGGACGTGATTGCCGCGGCGCTGAAGAACGTGTATGACCGTCGTGAACAGATTACCCACGGATACAGAATCACGAAAGAGCTGCCCATCATGCGTCACTTCACCATCGAGCTGGCTCCCGCAAACGAATAAAAACAGGTAAAGGACAAGACCCGAAACGTTCGTCAGAACGATAACATAGCTGTAATAAACCGGGTTTTCGGCTCAAACGAGGAGAATCAAACCGCTCCCGTTTGGGCCGATTCTTTTTCACGAATGTCCCTAACGACACATTAACTTAGCCGGACTTTACACCGTTTTACATTATGCCAGTCAGCGATCGCTGAAGACATTCTTGATGGCATACAAGGGATAGACTCTAATGTCATCGTAGCGAGAAAAATTTTCCAAGGATGTGCGGATACCATAGTCAACGCCTTTCTGCTGGAGGAAAAGACGCATGCTCTGCATCGACCCTTTCGTCCCTGATTTCACTTCGATGGGATGAATCTTGTCAGCTATCTGCACCACATAGTCAACCCCTGCACTACTGCCGCTTTTCTCCCGATGCCAACAAAAAAGCGTTCTGGGATCGTAACAGGGTGAAGACTTGACAATCTCATCGCCAACAAATGTCTCGGCGATGGCTCCACGGTTGATGACTTGCATATCGGAAGAGGCAAGGTACTCGCCCAAGTCAAGGCCGAGCATGCTTTGCAGGATCCCCGTATCAAGGAATATCATACGACGATATTTCTCATTGATTTCCGCGCCGAGCGGAATACCGTTTGCAGAGGTGTGAGTCACAGGATATACCAAACCAGCCAGTATCAAGGTATTAAGAGCCATCCTTACCTGTTCGCTATTGCCCTCACAGTTCACCTTATTGTATATAAATTTCCCCAGTCCCTGTTCGGCAACCGAGCGGAATACGGCATCGATTCTAGTGGTTGGCACTCGTTGGCGATATTTGGCAAAGTCGTCACGGAAGGAGCGAATAAGTTCACGGAGAATGTGTTGGCATTCAATAATGTTGCCGTCTTCGCAATACCTTGCCATCACAGCTGGCATTCCACCCAACACCATGAACTTGCGCAGTTGACGGACCGCTTGTTGATGGATAGGATCGGGGAGTGGAGTGTCGGGCGTAGCGCGGTTAATCATATCCGCCAACATCTCATCGCCTGTGGCCCAAAGAAACTCCTCAAAACTGAAGGGATACATGAAGATGCTCCTTATCCTGCCCACACCATACGACGGAAGGGTCTCCAAGGCGAACTCCAACAACGATCCGGCCGCGATGAGATGTTGCTCTGGATATTTCTCATAAAAATACCTCAAACGGTTGATAGCCTGCG
This sequence comes from Clostridium sp. CAG:217, assembly GCA_963624095.1. Taxonomy (GTDB): domain Bacteria; phylum Bacteroidota; class Bacteroidia; order Bacteroidales; family Bacteroidaceae; genus Phocaeicola_A. The sequence continues at coordinate 5,987 of CAVFNZ010000046.1, forward strand.
GACATGCCTGTATCTCATCGAAGAACAGAAGCGTCTTTCCCGCGACAATGGGGGTATGCAGTTGGATGGAAAGAAGCTGGCAGATTTCCTGTGGAGAATAAGAGCCGTCGAACATATAATGTATGTCTTGTCGCTCGTTGAAATCTATCTCCGCCAAGTTGTCAAACCGCGTAGCCAGTTGTCGCACGGCCGTTGTTTTCCCCACTTGTCTCGCTCCTCGCAACAGCAATGGCTTTCTTGCTGAGGACTGAGCCCAAAGCTGTAACTCGCGGTCTATATGCCTTTTCAAATATTTGCTCATATTCTTTATATTACTGGTTTACATGTGCAAAGGTACATGTTTTTTACAAAAATAGGGGCGGAAAACGAATCGAATCTTATAAAATTAAGACCGGAAAGCATAACGAACCATATAAAATTAGGGGCAATTTCCCTCACAAAAAGAGATAAATCCGTATTCCGGTCGATACCCGTTCACCAATTCCGAAGAATATCCATTCAGCATACAAGTAGCCTATGTAGGTTTAATTGGATGGTCTGTTCCATCCGCTAAGTCTTAGAGCTGAGAACACTGTCACAAAGAAAGGACTATCCATTATCGCTACAATAAATCAAAGAACGTATGAAACGAAAAGACCCATTAAAGAATCCTACGAATCAGAGAAGAGCAGACGTATCGTTTTTGACGATGAGCTTCCTAAATGGAATTATCTCATTAGATGCTCTTGATTGTGCTTTTCTGCGCAAGTTATTTTTTAAATCTTACGAAATACATCAATTCATCGTTATGTGGTGGTCAAATAGAATTGACAATCGGTCAAAATGGCTTTGTCATCAATCAGAAACTTGGTTGCAGCATCCATATGGAGAATTTCGAAGAAAGGGATAGTCTCAATAAAAACACAGGGGTAACATTTCCTGAATATAAGGTAGTCAACTATCATGAGGAAGGAGGATGGCTTGATTACACGGTCACTTATTACTTGTTGCTGGACAAGAAACCATCAAGGCAATTTATCAAGCAATTGGAGGACTCGCCGAGATGGACTAAGAACGAGGACGGCACCTATAGTTGCGAATGGGGTAAGTACAACAACTATTCAGAAGGCATTACGATAGATAAGAACAGTCGGGTAATAAAAGCGATATATGCAAGTTGGTAGCCTAACCTATTCGCTGAATAGTGACCAAAGCCATGCGGAATGGTAAATTCTTCTTAAATCAGCACGATTTACGAATTATTCCAAAGTATACTTCAAAATATTTTCGTATTTCCGCAAAGTATACTTCAAGATAATTCGCAGATGGACAAACAAGTAGTCAAAAGCATCATCACCCGTGATTCCCAAGCCCAGATAGTGGAAGGAGACCATACGATAGAGGTTATGCCTATATGGAAATGGCTTTTGGACACCACTGGTCACCGCCATTGACCGACAATTAACCGGCTGCTGAAAAAAGATAGTTCCAGGGAATCAAAATCCGTCCGTTTTCGGAGAGGGTGTCCTTAATCGGATTTACCGGGTGACCCAGAAAAGCCGGGTCATTTGATGGAGAAGTAGATAAATATCGTATCTTTGCTTTTCTGAACGAAAAAATGCGACATCAATGGAAAATCAAGGCGAAATCATACTTTACCAGCCAGACAGCGAAGTGAAGTTGGAGGTGAGGCTGGAAGAAGAGACGGTTTGGCTGACGCAAGAACAGATAGCCACCCTATTCGGTACGAAAAGACCTGCTATCACCAAACATCTCAATAACATATACAATAGCGGTGAATTGGACAGGGAGAGCACATGTTCCATTTTGGAACACATGGGCAACGATGGCAAGCAGAAGTATGTGACCAAGTTTTATAACCTGGACGCAATCCTGTCTGTAGGCTACCGGGTAAACAGCAGGAACGCGACCCTTTTCAGGCGTTGGGCGAACAGCGTATTAAAAGAGTACCTGCTGAAAGGCTATTCTGTGAACCGCCGCTTGACCGAACTGGAACATGTCGTGGCGGAACATTCCAAGAAGATAGATTTCTTTGTCCGCACCTCTCTGCCACCCGTGGAAGGCATTTTCTACGATGGGCAGTTGTTCGATGCCTATAAGTTCGCCACCAATCTGATACGTTCCGCCAAGAAATCCCTGCTGCTGATAGACAACTATGTGGACGAATCGGTGCTGCTGATGCTGAGCAAACGAAATGCTGGTGTGACTGCCGACATCTATACGCAGTCCGTTAGCCACCAATTGCAGTTAGACTTGCAGAAGCATAACAGCCAATATCCTCCGATAAGGCTGCACACCTACAAGAAGAGCCACGACCGCTTTCTGATTACCGACGGGACTGATATATCACATCGGAGACTCGCTAAAAGACCTCGGCAAGATTACGCCCGTAGCCAAGAAGTTTCATACATTATCTCCGCCATTTCATACAAGCGACAGACTATAATCCGTTCATATAGATGCTTAGTTGTACCTTTGCTTCATCAAAACCGTGAATGGGGCGAGTCCACTATTATCCGGGAAGTGTAATGGTGAACAAGACCAATCTGGCGATAAAAAAACGTAATACACAAGTTATAATGAAATAACCATGAAGAAAGTACTGATAGCATTAGGAGTGTTGGCCCTGTTGGGTATTATTACGGTAGGTATTGTGTGGTGGTATTCACGCACGAGCAACCCATGGAACGCAAAAACCATAGGAGAGATTTCCGCACCGATGGGCTATACAAGGGTAGAAGGTAGCTACGCTGAGTTTATGCGCAGCCTACCGCTGAAGAAACGTGGAAGCAAGGTGCAACTCTATACGGGTGGAGACGCTCACTTCCAGTGGTTGTCCACCGGCGTGATAGACTTGCCGCTGCTGAGTAACTCGGAACAGTGCGCCGACATGACCATGAGACTGAGGGCGGAGTATCTGTTCAGTCAGGGACGCTACTCGGAAATAAAGTTTCGTGACGTGAACGGAAACACGCTAAGGTACCAAGGAGGTGCTTCGCGTAAGGCATTGGAGAAGTTCCTGAGAAACGCCTATGGCGTGTGCAGCACGTTCTCCGTGAGCCGGGAGACGAAGCCTCGTCCGATAAGCGAGGTGCAGCCGGGCGATGTGCTTGTCTATCCAGCCCGTAAGTTGGAAGGGATGGGGCACGCGCTGATTGTGGTGGATGTCGCCCGGAAGGGCAAGAAGGTCGCCATCATGTGCGCGGAGGGCAACACTCCGGCAAGGGAGGCGCACATCGTGCGCAATCTGAATCCGCTGGAGAATCCATGGTTCTTCTTCGACGGAGACGAGAGTACCCTCTGGGTATCGGTCTTCCATTTCAAGAAGGATGAGTTGAGACATTACTAACGTAATCTCGAAAATCAGAATTTTTATCGTCAGCCCAAAGAACTCCAACCGCCTTACTGCAGGCGGTTAGAGTTGTCATGGGCGGAAAATAGCACGTTTACCTGTTGCCGTACATTTACAGGTCCATTTACAGGTTCATTCTGAATATGGAGGGTCAACTTCACCTGCATAAGTTCGGGCTGTTCCAACAAGACCGAACCGCATAATAGCAAAAAATGGGCCTTTTCACAAAGGTCCATCTTTTAGTTTTCAATAGGTATTAGTTTTTTAAAGGTAAAAAGATTGTTTTCAGGATAACACTGCAAAGATGAAGCCTTTTTTCACAACTGCCAAATAAAATCGTATGTCTTATAACATATTTCTTCATTTGACCTCAAAGCTGTTAACTTTTGTTGTTACTTCCGACTTCCTTTACAGGTCAAGTGGGCGCAAAGGTAACAAAAGTTTAACGCCGCACCTAACATTTTTAAGGAAATTATCAGACCGAACGCAAAATTGTTGTTCGAACACGGCGAAATTGGGCCTGAACGCCCCGAAAAGCGGCCGTATGGATGTTTTTTCTTGTTAATAAACAACGGGAGATAAGGAACAGACCAAAAAGAATCACTACTTTCGCAGAATGAAATTGTAAACATTGAGCATTATGGCTGAGAAAGAGACAGAAATCACCGAGAAGAAAAGCTTGAACTTCATAGAGCAGGCCGTGGAGAAGGACTTGCGCGAGGGTAAGAACGGAGGCAGGGTGCAGACCCGTTTCCCGCCGGAACCGAACGGCTACCTGCACATCGGACACGCCAAGGCTATCTGCCTGGACTTCGGCATCGCAGCGAAATACGGAGGCGTGTGCAACCTGCGGTTCGACGACACCAACCCCACCAAGGAGGACATGGAGTATGTGGACTCCATCATGGAGGATATCCGCTGGCTGGGCTTCCAGTGGGGAAACGTCTACTATGCTTCTGACTATTTCCAGCAGTTGTGGGACTTCGCCGTGCAACTCATCAAAGAGGGCAAGGCGTACATCGACGAGCAGTCGGCGGAGGAGATCGCCAAACAGAAAGGCACGCCAACCCAACCGGGCGTAGAGAGCCCGTTCCGCAACCGTCCCGTCGAAGAGAACCTGCGCCTGTTCGAAAAGATGAACAGCGGCGAGGCGGAAGAAGGCTCCATGGTGCTGCGCGCCAAGATTGACATGGCGAACCCGAACATGCACTTCCGCGACCCGATCATCTACCGCATACTGAACGTGCCGCACCACCGCACGGGCGACAAGTGGAAAGCTTACCCGATGTATGACTTCGCTCACGGACAGAGCGACTACTTCGAAGGCGTGACCCACTCGCTCTGTACCTTGGAGTTTGTGGTGCACCGCCCGCTCTACGACCTCTTCATCGATTGGCTGAAAGAGGGTAAGGACCTGGACGACAACCGTCCGCGCCAGACGGAGTTCAACAAGCTGAACCTGAACTATACGCTCATGAGCAAGCGCAACCTGCTCATCTTAGTGAAAGAGGGACTGGTCAACGGATGGGACGACCCCCGTATGCCGACCATCTGCGGATTCCGCCGACGCGGCTATTCACCGGAATCCATCCATAAGTTCATCGACAAGATTGGCTACACCACCTACGACGCGCTCAACGAGTTCAGCCTGTTGGAGAGTGCCGTGCGCGAAGACCTGAACGCCCGTGCCACACGGGTCTCCGCCGTGGTGAACCCCGTGAAGTTGGTCATCACCAACTATCCCGAAGGAAAGACGGAGGAGATGGAAGCCATCAACAATCCCGAAGACCCGACGGCCGGTTCACACACCATCGAGTTCAGCCGCGAGTTGTGGATGGAACGCGAGGACTTCATGGAGGACGCGCCCAAGAAATACTTCCGCATGACACCGGGACAAGAGGTGCGCCTGAAGAACGCCTACATCGTGAAATGTACCGGCTGCAAGAAGAACGAGGCGGGTGAAGTGGAAGAGGTCTATTGCGAATACGACCCCGATACCCGCAGCGGCATGCCGGGCAGCGACCGCAAGGTGAAGGGTACGCTCCACTGGGTAAGTTGCGCGCACTGCCTGCCCGCTGAGGTTCGCCTCTACGACAGACTTTGGAAAGTGGAGAACCCGCGCGACGAGCTGACGGCCATCAAAGAGCGTGACAACTGCTCGTCGCTGGACGCCATGAAGCAGATGATCAACCCCGACTCACTGGAGGTTCGTACCAACTGCTATGTGGAGAAGTTCCTCGCCGATGCCAAGCCGTACGACTACCTGCAGTTCCAACGCATCGGATACTTCAACGTGGACAAGGACTCTACGCCTGACCATCTGGTGTTCAACCGTACCGTGTCCCTGAAGGATACCTGGAGCAAGATTAACAAATAAACAATCATAGCCGTTTCCCGTGGAAGAGGCTTCTCCCCTCCCCCACTGGAAACGCTTTACGAGCCTGAATGTAAACGCCAAAACACAGGAAAGTGAAAGAACAAGACACAAAAGAGCTGGACAGACTCACACAGGCTATCGCCAAAGCCCCCGACAATCTGGAATTGATTCTCGCCAAAGGCAGACTTCTGCTGGCAATGGGCAACTTTTCCGAGGCGGCGGAGCTGTTCCGATACCTGTTTGCCGAAAATCCGGATAACCCGGACTTCCTGTCCGGTTACATCGAAGCACTCATCCTCACGGACAACGCGGACGAAGCGCACAGGCTATGCGACCATCTTCTGTCAATAAGCCCGGGAGTGGAGAACGAAGCCTTTTTCACCCTCCTGTCGGAACTGCATAACGAACACGGGAAATCCCGCGAGGCAATCTATCTGCTGGACAAAGCCATCGAGGCGAACTACGTTCCGGAGGGTATGTACCTGTTGAAAGCCATCGTGTTGTTTGACATAGGCCAGACGGAGCAAGCCAACTATTACCTCAATCTGTGCATCGAGTTTTTTTACGCCGACCCCATCGTGCTATACTATGCGGCCATTTCGCTCGGCTTGTCGCACCCGAGCATTTCACTAAGGCTCTATTTGGCGGTGGACAAGTACATGACGGATGCGCAGAAGAAGGAATATCTGCTCCCGCTCAATGTATTGATAGCGGATTTCGCTTACGACACGGAGAACTACAAACTCTACCTGAAACACTTGAGGATAGCCTGCAAGAAGAATCCGAAGTCCGTGTACAAAGCCTTCTCCGACAGAATGGGAGACATGACACCCGATGAGTTCTACGACCACGAGAAAAGAGAATTGGAAAACAAGTGATACACACCTAACAGATTTAATAACAGATTTTATTATGAAAAGAACAATCAAAGATTACGCGGCCATCACCCTGAAAGGGTTGGGTATGGGTGCCGCTGACGTTGTCCCCGGAGTCTCGGGAGGTACCATCGCCTTCATTGTAGGTATCTACGATGAACTGATCGACACGATAAAAAGCTTCAACGCACGGAACCTGAAGTACTTCTTCACCGGAAAATGGGGAACCTTCTGGAAACAGATTAACGGAACCTTCCTCTTCTCGTTGTTGCTCGGCATCGGGGTCAGCATCTTCTCGCTGGCGAAAGTCATCACCTATCTGCTCGAAACGCACCCCATCTTGGTGTGGGCGTTCTTCTTCGGTTTGGTGCTGGCCTCCACCTGGTTTGTGGGCAAGGACATCAAAGGGTGGAACTACAAGACCGTGATTTCGTTCCTCATAGGTGCCGTGGTCGCTTATTACATCACCGTTGCCACTCCATCGGAGACACCGACGAACCTCTTCTTCATCTTCCTCTGTGGAGCGATAGCCATCTGCGCCATGATATTGCCGGGCATCTCGGGTAGCTTCATCTTAGTGTTGCTGGGCAAGTACTTCTACATCATGGAGGCGGTGAAGAACTTCAAGATTGACATCCTGCTCGTATTCGCCGCGGGTGCGTTCATCGGCATCACCTCTTTCTCGCACCTGCTGTCATACGCCTTGCACAAGTTGCGCAACGTCACGCTGGCCATGCTCTGCGGATTCATGTTGGGTTCGCTCAACAAGGTGTGGCCCTGGAAAATTACGGAGACTCACATGGACTCTAATGGCGAGGAATTCGTAAAAGAGATAAACTGCGCCCCCAACGAACTTGTATGGCAAGCCGTCCTGCTCATGGTCATCGGCTTCGTTGCCGTGTACTTCATCGAGAAACTCTCGTCGAAGACGGCAAAGAAGCAAGTCGAAGAGAAGGATTCTCTCAGCTGCGACTAACCTCCAAGCCCTTGGCGGACAGCCGCATGTCCACGAAGCGTGCGCAGGCGTTTGGCGGATTCTGCGTCAGTGTCTGTCGGATGCGCGTGGCCGCTTCGGGCGATTTGGCCACCATGTAGAGGAAACCTCCTCCACCGGCCCCGGGGAGTTTATAGCCCAAACAGTAGTCGTGAACCTGCCGGATGATACGTTCCACGCTCTCCGGATTGGTTCCGGCATCCAGCCGTTTGTTCTGTTCCCACGTCTTGGCTATCAGGTGTCCGTATTCTTCAAACCCGCCCCGTTGGATGGCCTCGAAGAGGTCACAGGCGTGGGCTTTCATCTCGTTCAACAGGCGCAGGTGTTCCGTGGAATTGAGGAACATGCCTCGCACGATTTCCGCCAAGATTCCCTTGGCGGTACGGGTGATGCCTGTGTAATAGAGCAGATGGCACTGGGCAAACTCCGGGTCGGTGAACAGCGTGTCGGGTAGCCAACGGGCCACGGGACATTGGTCGAATCCGCTGTGTGTCTGCAACAGCTTCACGCCTTGGAGCACACCGCCGTACTGGTCTTGCCATCCCCCACCGGTAGTAAGGAGTTGCTCCAGCACCAGCGTACGCTGGCATATCTCGTTCTTGTCCCAATTGAGTCCACAGAAGTCAGCGACCGCCGCCAACACCGTGGAGGCGAGGATGGAGCTTGTGCCCAACCCTGACCCTGCGGGAACGGCGGACAAGAGGGTCACTTCAATACCCGAGCCGAAATCCTCCAATTGTTCGCGCAGCGAGCGGTAGGAGTTCTTGGAATATCCGGGTTGGAATCCGGCCAACACCAACGCCGCTTTGGGTATGGAGAAGGGAGACCCCACCTTGGCGAAGTCGTTCAACTCCTCGTAAGTGCGCACCACTTCCATGGCCCCGAGGTCGATAGAGCGCAACACCACCACGGGTTCCTTGCAAGGCTTCACATAGGTTTGGAGGGGTTGTTGTCCGTTCAGTTCAATGGCGATGTTCACCACGTTTCCTCCCTCATTGAGGCAGAAAGGCGGTGTGTCCGTCCATCCTCCGGCCAAATCGATGCGTACCGGGCTGCGCGACCAAACGATTTGGTCGGCATAGACATCCAGCCTGGGTTGTTGTTTGTGTGTAAGCACCGCGGCGGTCAGTCCCTCGCGGAGCAATCCGAAGGCGGCGTTCTCCGCTTGCTTATAGTCTTCGCCTCTCAGTTGTCGCAGTTGCGCCCTGAACATCTGGTCGTTGATACGGGTCATGATGGGTGTCGCCCCGGGCAGCGGTGAGGGTTCGGCCAAGCCAAACCGTACATACTCTTCGGCGGCATCCTTCAGGTTGAGTTGATAGAATACGCTCTTCTGATAGTTTTTGGCCAACATGGGCCAGTTGAGTGCCCGCAGATGTTCGCGTTGCGCTACCAGTCTGCGCAGGTTGGCGTAGGCGGAGATTTCGTCCGCGGAGACCTTTCGGCTCGCTTTCCATATCCGCGCCCCCTCCTCTTCGGAAGCGTCCAGGAGGTATCGCATCGCCTTGCCCAGCTCTTCCACGGATTGACACACCGGGAAGATGCGGGCGGACTGCAGGTCGGCGTTTCCTTCGATGTCCGAGGCCGTGAGCCCGCGGTCGGTCAGCCAGTCGGTGACAGGTGCACCCATGAAGAGGGTTTCGTTATTGTCGATCCGCCCCTTGAAGGAGTCGTGGAATCCATAGCAACGGGCCACATAGTCGCGGTCGCCCATAGGCACCACGTCCACGCAGACTTCCGGTTTCAGCGTCAGTCGCCAGTCGTTCTCGGGAATGCCGGTGATGATGTTGTGGTTGGAGATGGTCCACCCTTTACCCACATAGGCGTTCTCTATCCACAGTTGGGAATTGTCCGCCGTCAGCTTTATCTCCACTTGCGCGTTCTGCACGAACATGGCGGGATGGGGTTTCACGCTGCGGTGTATGATTTCACGTTGGTCGTTGACCAGATTCTGCACGGCCACAGTGGACGAAATCAGCTCGCGGCTGGTTCCGTAGTGGTAGAACTCTCCGCCCGGCAACGGCAAGATGGCGACATTCAGCTGTTGCACCTCCTCGTCAATCCGTTGCGGATGTTCGCCCAGTGCACAACCAAAGTCGGAATAGAGGTCGTAGTTGCGAATCTTGTCGCCCTCTTTGGAACGCGCCATCAGCAGACGCACGGCTTTGTCGCTCAAGAGCCAGATGCCGATGTCCATCAGGAAGAGATGGGTCTGCATGAGCTTGCCCAACGTCTCCACGGAGGGTTTCTGCAACATATAGTCGAGCCTGTCCGGCGTGTTCCGTGAAGAGACGAACACGCCGTGGTTCTTCGCCAGGTTGGGGTCTACCCACAAGCCGTAGCAAACCACGTCGGCTTCGGGAATGGGCTGCAGAGGTTCCGAGGAACGGATGTATACGTCGCCACTGGCAATGAGCGTATGCAGGCTGTCGGGTGCCTCCTCCATGATTTTGTTGTAGAGCGGCAACTGCAACGACAGCAGATTTTGCTTGAGCGGTTGTCCCTTGGCCCAACGGAACACGGGTACGGGCGTGAGCACTTTACCCGAAGGCGCGTAAGCGGGCAATCTCCTGCTCTGTCCTCCTGCATGCAGAAGGATGCGTTTCTCGCGACCCAGCCACTGGAAGAAATCCTCGTCGGGCGCCCATGCACGGGCACAAGCCTCCAACAACCAGGTGGTGCCGCCACCCGACCCCAATTTACAGCCGATGGGGTCGGAGGTACAGAACCATTCATCGCGACTTACGTTCTCTATTTCGTGAAAACACTCCACCAAGTTAGGCGGAAGGGACAACAGCTTTTTCATGTTCAGTATGCTTGGTTATGAGGTCGTCAGTCGATGGACGAAAACAGTTTGATACGTTGTTCCTCACTCAGTTTACAAATCAGCAGGGTGTCGTCTTTCTCGGCGACGATATATCCGTCCAGACCCTGCACCACCACTTTCTTCTCTTCCGTAGCGTGTACGATGCAGTTGGCGGAATCGTAGAGACGGATATTGGGGCCGATGGCCACGTTGTGCGCCAAGTCCTTGGGCATCCGTTCGTGCAGCGAGCCCCATGTGCCGAGGTCGCTCCATCCGAAGTCAGCAGGCAGCACGAAGATTTCCTCCGCCTTCTCCAGGATAGCGTAGTCCACGGAGATATTCTCGCAGTTGGGGAATTCGTTGTTGATGGCGGTCTGTTCATCGGCCGTGAAGTAGAGGTGCGAGAGGTTCTCGAAGATGGAGGCGATACCGGGTTGGTACACGCGGAAAGCGTTGACAATGGTATTGACGTTCCACACGAAGATGCCCGCGTTCCAAAAGTAGTTGTCGTGGCGGATATACTGTTCGGCCGTCTGCAGGTCGGGCTTTTCCTTGAAAGAGTCCACCCGGTAGACCTCCTTGTTGATGGCCGATGCGGCGGTCAAGTCCGCTTCGATGTATCCGTAGCCGGTCTCCGGACGCGTGGGTTTCATTCCCAGGGTAAGGATAGCGTCAGTGCCTTCCGTGAAGTCCATGGCCGACCGGACCACCCGCTGAAACTCCTTCACGTTCATCACCACATGGTCACTCGGAGTCACCACGATGTTGGCCTTCGGGTTGCGCGCCTTTATTTTCCAACTGACGTAGGCTATGCAGGGTGCCGTGTTGCGGCGGCAGGGTTCTTTCAGGATGTTGTCTTCGGGGAGGTCCGGCAGCTGTTCCCTTACCAGCGAAACATATTTGTCGGAGGTAACGACCCAGATGTTTTCCGGAGGACAGATACCCGCAAAGCGGTCAACGGTCAACTGAATCAGCGTCCGTCCGCAACCCAACACATCGATAAATTGTTTGGGCTTGTCGGGGGTACTCATCGGCCAAAAGCGACTTCCTACGCCGCCGGCCATAATCACCAGATGGTTGTTATTCTGTTCCATATACTCTCAATATTACTTTTTCCTATACTTATTCCTTTCTTGTTGACAACAAAATTCGACGAGTGAAAGCAGGACATGACTTTTTGTTCCGGATTGCCTTATCCTTCGCGGACAATCCAGTCACCGATGGTGCGCTGGTCGCTGTCATAGTTGACACCTACCTTCACCAACCGCTTGCCGTCAG
>CAVFNZ010000047.1:0-17455 GCA_963624095.1 Clostridium sp. CAG:217
TTGACCCTCTGCGTGCAAAGCAGATGCTCTAGCCAGCTGAGCTAATCCCCCGTTTTATAGTGCGGTGCGTACGGGACTCGAACCCGTGACCCCATGCGTGACAGGCATGTATTCTAACCAGCTGAACTAACGCACCATGGCCGAAAGCCTTGGTTTGCATAACAAGAGCGGCAAGCGGAAGCGGTGCGTACGGGACTCGAACCCGTGACCCCATGCGTGACAGGCATGTATTCTAACCAGCTGAACTAACACACCAGAAATTTATTAACCTTAGGCAATCTCTCTCGATTGCGGATGCAAAGGTAGGCATAATTTCTGTACCACCAAACATTTTCCGCAGAAATTTTATCCTTACACCCATTTTCTTTCGTTTTCTTTCGTTTAAGACGATTCATGCAGCTCATCCAGCAGCTGCCGTATGGTGCGGTGAAGCTCCGGATGCACCACTGTGGGGGCTATTTCGGAGAGGGGGAGAAGGACGAAAGCGCGTTGCTCCATCAGGGGATGAGGAATCTGAAGCTCACTGTCGTGATAGACATCGTTGCCGTAGAGGAGGATGTCAATGTCGATGGGGCGGTCGTGATAGGTGCCTGCGGAGCTCTTGGCCGTGCGTCCTAAGTCGAGCTCAATAGCCTGGGTGGCATGGAGCAGGCCCAAGGGAGACAGGGTGGTTTCTATCTCCATGGCGGCATTGAGGAACGAGTGGTCGGACTGGAATCCCCAGGGGGCTGTCTCGTAAAAAGAGGAGAGGGCGACGACGCGTCCTATCCTCTTTTCTATCTCGTTGACGGCACGATGGAGTTGCGCCTGCTTGTCACCCAGATTGGTGCCCAGACCTAAGTAAACCCGCATCGCCCGTACCCGTTTAGTCAATCACCAACATGGCATCACCATAGGTACCGAAACGGTAGTCCTCGTTCAGAGCGATGTCGTAGGCGTTCATAATCAAATCGTAGCCGCCATAGGCACACACCATCATCAGCAAGGTGGAGAGGGGCAATTGGAAGTTGGAGATTAGTCCGTCGGCCAGATTGAACTCGTAGGGCGGGAAGATGAACTTGTTGGTCCATCCCTCATACTCCTTCAGGTTGCCGTCCGTACCCACGGCGGTCTCGATGGCGCGCATCACGGTGGTGCCCACGGCGCACACCTTGTGGCCGCTCTTCTTGGCACGGTTGACTATCTCCGTGGCATCGGCGTTGACGAACATCTGCTCGGAGTCCATCTTGTGCTTGGTAAGGTCTTCCACATCGATGTCACGGAAGTTGCCCAATCCGGCATGCAGGGTAATGAAGGCGAAATCAATGCCCTTTATCTCCATCCGTTTCATCAGCTCACGACTAAAGTGAAGTCCTGCCGTAGGGGCTGTCACAGCTCCTTCGTTGCGGGCGAAGATGGTCTGGAAACGTTCCGCGTCCTCGGGTTCCACCTTACGGTTGATGAAGGTTGGCAGCGGAGCTTCACCCAGCGCGTAGAGGGCGCGTTTGAACTCGTCGTGCGGGCCGTCGTAGAGGAAACGCAGCGTGCGCCCCCGTGAGGTGGTGTTGTCAATCACCTCGGCCACCATAGAGTCGTCTTCACCAAAGTAGAGCTTGTTGCCGATACGTATCTTGCGGGCGGGGTCTACCAGCACGTCCCAGAGGCGCAACTCCTCGTTCAGCTCACGAAGCAGGAACACTTCGATGCGCGCTCCCGTCTTCTCCTTGTTTCCGTAAAGGCGGGCGGGGAACACTTTCGTGTCGTTGAAGACGAACACGTCCTTGTCGTCGAAATAGTCCAGCACGTCCTTGAAGGTCTTGTGCTCTATCTCACCCGTCTTTCTGTGTACAACCATCAGGCGCGACTCGTCGCGGTGTGTGGTGGGATACAGGGCTATCTTCTCTTCGGGAAGCTTAAATTTAAATTGCGACAGTTTCATAACTATATCAAAATCTTATTCGTTTGTTTCTATTTCTTGTTTCTCTATCCAGGCGGGGAACTCGTCCAGCGCGATGCAGTCGCTCAGCCGTACGTCGCCCACCCGTGTGCGCTCCAGCGCGGTGAGGTGCGCTCCGCTGTGCAACGCCTCGCCGATGTCGCGTGCCAATGCCCGTATGTAAGTCCCCTTGCTGCATACCACCCGTATGGTTATCTCGGGCAGGTTGCAGTGGAGCAGTTCTATCTCGTCGATGACCAGTGTCTTGGGTTTCAGCTCCACCTCACGTCCCTTACGCGCCAGGTCATAGGCCCGTTTGCCGTTGACCTTGCAGGCGGAGAAAGTGGGCGGCACCTGTTCGATGGTGCCCACGAAGCGTTTCAGCGTCTGCTCCACCAGTTCCCGCGTGATGTGTTCGGTAGGATAGGTAGCGTCAATCTCATGCTCCAGGTCGAACGAGGGCGTGGTAGCTCCCAGCATCAAGGTCGCCACATACTCCTTCGTGTGGTACTGAAACTCCTCTATCCGCTTGGTGGCCTTGCCCGTGCAAAGTATCATCACACCCGTGGCGAGGGGGTCGAGCGTGCCGGCATGGCCTACCTTCAGCTTCTTCACCCCCTGCTTTTGGCAAAGGAAATAGCGCACCTTGTTCACCGCGCCAAACGACGTCCACTTATAGGGCTTGTTGATGTAGAGAATCTCTCCTTCCTTGAAATTCATCCTGACGATTCAAATTACATGATTTCGAGACTATAGCCACAGAGCATCATTACAATAATCACTCCACCCACAATGATGCGATACCAACCGAAAGCCTTGAAGCCGTACTTGGTGACGAAGTGGATGAAGAACTTGATAGCCAGCAGGGCGACCACAAAGGCAACCACATTGCCCACGATGAGCGCGCCCATATTGTCGAGCAGCACGGAGGGGTCGCCCGACATGACGAGCTTCAGCAGTTTGTAAGCCGTAGCGGCGAACATGGTGGGCACGGCCAGGAAGAACGAGAACTCCGCCGCTGTCTTGCGTGTGAGCCTCTGCGACATACCTCCCACGATGGTAGCCATAGAGCGCGAGACTCCCGGTATCATGGCGATGCACTGGAACAGTCCGATGCGGAAGGCGCGGCGTTCGGTGAGCTCGGTCTCCTCACTGCCCTTGTTGAAGATGCGGTCGCAGAAGAGCATGAACACGCCTCCTATCACCAGCATCACGGCAACCACCATCACGCTCTCCAGCAGTTGGTCAATCAAGTCGCTGAAGAGGAATCCCAACACGGCGGCGGGGATAAAGGCCACCAACAGCTTCCAATAGAAATCGAACCGGTGCAGGAACAGCTTCAGTGCGCCCGCCCCTTCGGGAGCCGGCGTATGGTTGAGGCGGAAGAACCGTTTCCAGTAGAGGCACACCACAGAGAGGATGGCTCCGAACTGGATGATGACGGTGAAGGCTTTCACAAACTCCGTACTCTTCACGCCCAACAGGTTCTGCGTGATAATCATGTGTCCCGTGGACGACACGGGCAGGTATTCCGTCAGTCCCTCGACAATGGCGATGACCACTGTCTGCAGCGTATTCAAGTCACTCATTATCCTTCAGGTTGTTTTTGGGTTTGCGCAGAAGGGCGTAAATCATAAACACGAAACCGAAGAAGCATACCGCCGGAGCCACTTTGATGCGGCGCACGCTGAATATGTCCGGTTCAAACATCTCTTCCGTGGAGCCCGGTCCGGTCATCAACAGGAATCCGACAATCACCACCGCCATGCCAATGGCCAGCAGGATGAAGTTAGTCTTGTCCAACGCGAATTTAGTCTTGTCCATTCTTGTATCTTTTCTTTATTTGAGTTGTATCTTATATCTGATAAAGCTTGTTCGTGCACATGCGCAGGTATCTGTTGATTGACAGGTAGGCGCAAAGGAACGTGATGACCACGCCGAACAGCAGCACCGTAAGGGCTACCTGCGTCATGACACCCGGGGTGATGACCGCCGTCAGTTCAGGCTCGTAGCGCAACAGCAGACGTAAGCCGCCCCACAGCACTCCGTTGGCCAACAGGCCGGAGAGGATGCCCACCCGTACGTTGCGCAGCAGGAAGGGTCGCCGTATGAAACCCCAGCTCGCTCCCACCAACGTCATGGTGTGGATGAGGAAACGGCGTGAATAGATGGTGAGCCGTATGGTATTGTTGATGAGGGCGAACGACACCAGTGTCAGCAGGGCCGCGATGCCCAACAGGACAACGCTTATCTTGCGGATGTTGGAGTTCACCGCATCCATCAGTGCCTGCGGATAGACAATCTCCGTCACACCCTTGTTCTTCTTGATTTCCTTCTCTATCCACTTCAGTGAGTCGGAGTTGGCGTAGGCGGAGTTGAGCTTTACCTCCAGCGAAGCCGAGAAAGGGTTGTATCCCAAGAACTTCTCGGGGTCTGCGCCCATCGCTTCGGAGTGTTCCTTCAGCGCGTCCTTCTTCGAGATGTACTGGCTCTCCTTCACATACACCTTCTCGCCAAGGTCTTTCTTGAACTTGAGGATATCCGTTTCACGGACATCGTCACTCATGAGGATGGAGAAGTTGATGCTCTCGCGGACGTAGACCGAGAGGTTGCGTGCCGAGAGGACGAAGAACATCACCATGCCCAGCAGGATGAGTACCATCGTGGTGCTGATGCAGGAGGTGACGAACTGCATGCTCCATATATTACCGGTTTTCTTTTTCATCGTTTATAGTCTCTTTCTGAATACGTAAATGACGGAACTGCTGCGTGACCTTCTCCTGCGGGCATCCATCCAAGCCCTCGCCCCCCAAAAGAGACCGCGCACGAAGGCGAAGTAGTGCTTCTTGTAACGCTCGCTCATCATGGAGATGTAGAAAGCGTCGAAAGGCATGGGGTAGTGTCCTTCGAGGATGAAGTTGTGCTTCAGTGCGAAGCGCCGCATGGAGTTGACGGTGAAGTGCCACAGATGGCGAGGTGTGTCGTAGGCGGCCCAATGGGCACCGTATTTCTCAGCGTCGTACGACCCGCAGTTGGGTACGGCCACCACCAGGACACCCTTATCATCGAGCAGCCGGTAGAGCGTCTCCCACAATTCGTTGAGGTGTTCAATATGTTCCATAGAGTGCCACAGGGTGATGACGTTGAACTCCTTCGTCTTGAAGGCTGTCAGTTCCGTCTCCGGCCTTATCAGCAGGTGGAAGCGATCCAGGGCGAACTGACGTGCCTGCGGGCTCTTCTCCACGGCCTCCACGTCCCATCCCTTCTCGAACATGGTATGGATGAAGTAGCCTGTGCCCGCACCGATGTCGAGGATACGGCCCGTAGGGTGATGGAGTGCCTTGCGCACCAATCGCGCCTTGCGGCCAAGCATATAACGGCGAACCTGGTGGTAGAGGGCGTTGACGATGCCTTTGTGGGTGTTGCTGTGGGAGATGTAGGCGGGGGTGTCGTAGTATCGTCCCATCTCCGCTTCCACCGGCGCATCCTGAGTGAAACGGAATCCGCACTCCTCACACTCAAGCAAGCTGAAACGCTCTCCTGTAGCAAAGTGGTCCGTACAGTCCAGAAAATGCCTGAAATGGTTGCCGCCACAGAGCGGACAAGCCTCTATCGTGAGTTTATTCATCAAAAGCAAGATTATTATTTACTTCACCATTACCTTATGAGGTATACACCACCCAAATTTGCTGCAAAATAACAAATAAAAGCCGTTGGAAGGATGTTTATTTATAATCTTTTAAGACAATCCCATCCACAGGGATTTCTTTATTTTCTACTTTTGCATCAGAATGGGGGTTATATGGTATGACCCTGTCACTAAATGAAATTGGGATTATATGGCAAACAAGAAACTTACTAAATCAAACAATAAGATGATTGCCGGTGTCTGCGCCGGCTTCGCTGAGTATTTCGGAATCGACGCTACGCTGATGCGCGTCATTTGGGTGTTGGCGGTTCTCTGTGCCGGATTCGGTGTGTTGTTCTACATCATCTGCTGTTTCATCCTGCCTTCTGCCGGAGTGAAGAGTTACCAAGAGCGGATGCAGGAACGCCTCAACGAACGGCATCAAGGCTGACAGGCCGTGGCGGATGGAGGGGAGCGTGGCTCATGTCGGACTTGTGGAGACAGATTCGTTTGCTTTGCTTCGATAGGGAGCGGAGGGTACGTGTCGTCGCGCTGATGGCGGTATTGCTCTCCGCGTGCTGTGCGGCCAACGCGCAAGAGGTGACGCGGCAGCCTTCCTCCGAAGGCTATCTGCTGCGGGCGTGCGTGGACAAAGGCGACACCATCCTGATGGCGACCATGCCCACGTTGCATGTCTACCCTCCCTACAAGTTTCGTAACAAGCGCGAGAAGGCGCGCTACGACAAGCTGGTGCGCGACGTGAAGAAGACACTCCCCATCGCCCGCCAAATCAACGGCATCATCATCGAGACGTATGAATACCTCAATACCATCCCTACGAAAAAGGAACGCCAGAAGCACATCAAACGGGTGGAGAAGAGCCTGAAGGCGCAGTATACGCCCGTGATGAAGAAACTGACCTTCTCGCAAGGGAAACTGCTCATCAAACTGGTGGACAGGGAGTGTAACCAGTCTACCTACGAACTGGTAAAAGCCTTCATGGGACCCCTACGGGCAGGCTTCTACCAGGCCTTTGCCAAGGTGTTGGGTGCCAGTCTGAAGAAGGAATATGACCCTACGGGCGAAGACCGCATGGTGGAGCGTATCATCAACCTGGTGGAGAGCGGACAGATATAGCCTCTCCCCTAAATACACCCCTAAATATTATCAATTTTTGCAGAATATATCCCGAAAAAGATTTGGCAATTCATTTTATTCGTATATTTGGGAACACGAAACATGAATCTTAAATGTGATAAATCATGAACACAAATTCTATTTTCAGTATGTACATCCCCACGCGGTTAATCTTCGGATGCGGGGAGATAAAGAAATTGGCCACGTTGACGCTGCCCGGTAAGAAAGCGATGATTGTCATTTCATCGGGTACTTCCATGCGTAAGTACGGCTATTTGGAGAAAGTTCAGAACCTACTGAATGATAACAATGTAGAGAGCGTGGTATATGACAAGATACTCCCCAACCCCATAAAAGACCATGTGATGGAGGCAGCGGAGATTTGCCGAAAGGAGAATTGCGACTTTGTCATCGGACTGGGCGGCGGCAGCAGCATCGACTCCGCCAAGGCAATCGCTGTCATGGCCTGCAACAGCGGTGACTACTGGGACTACATCTCCGGAGGTTCGGGAAAGGGACAACCCGTGAAGAAGGTGTTGCCCGTCGTGGCCATCCCTACCACTGCCGGTACGGGCACCGAGGTAGACCCGTGGGCGGTCATCACCAACATGGAATGTCAGGAGAAGATAGGCTTCGGATGTCCTCTCACCTTCCCCGCCATTTCCATTGTAGACCCCGAGCTGATGCTCTCCTTGCCGGCTCATCTGACAGCCTACCAGGGCTTCGATGCCTTCTTCCATGCCGCAGAGGGTTATATATCCACCAATGCCACTCCCGTGAGCGACCTCTTTGCGCTGGAGGCTATCCGTTTGCTCTATAAATACTTGCCCGTAGCCGTGAACGACGGACGCAACCTGAAAGCCCGCGCCAAAGTGGCTTGGGCAAGTACGTTGGCCGGCATGTCCGAAGCGACCTGCGGATGCGTGTCGCAACACGCCATGGAACACGCCATGAGCGCCTTCTATCCTCAGTTGCCCCACGGTGCCGGACTGATAGCTCTGTCAGAGCCCTATTTCGAGACCTTCCGCAACGATTGCATGAAGCGTTACATGAAGATGGCGGAGTGCATGACGCAGCAGAAGAGCAACCGTCCGAGTGACTTCATCGAGGCGTTGGCACGGATGAAGAGGGAGTGTCATGTGGAAGACATCAAGCTGAGCGAGTATGGCATCACCGAGGAAGACCTGCCGAAGATGGTGACCAACGCCCGCGAAACGATGGGACGTCTCTTCACCCTCGACCCCCGTCCGATGCAGGACGACGAAGTGTTGGCCATTTATCGCAAAGCGTTCAAGTAAGCTTGCCGTTTAGCATAATCAGCGAATGAAATAGAGCCCGTTGTTGGGGAGGTCAAGCCAAACCAACAACGGGCTTTAGACACCCTCGCTTCCTAATCCATTTGTTTCAAGAATTCCATCAGCTTGGCTACGGCACGGGCACGGTGGCTGATTTGGTTCTTCAGTTCCTCCCCCAACACGGCGAAGCTCTCGGTGTAGCCTTCGGGGGCGAATATGGGGTCGTAACCAAAGCCTTCGTGGCCGTGCCGCTCTTTCAGGATGGAGCCTTTCACCTCACCCTCGAACAGATAGGTTTTGCCTTGAAGGATGAGGCAGATGACGGTGCGGAAACGTGCCGCCCGGTTCTCCTCGTCACCCAGTTCGCGGAGCAAGCGGTCCATGTTCTTCTCCGAGTCGCACGCTTCTCCCCCATAACGGGCCGTGTACACACCCGGTGCGCCACCCAACGCCTCCACCTCCAACCCGGTGTCGTCGGCAAAGCAGTCCAGCCCGTAACGTTCGTACACATACCGGGCCTTCAGTTGGGCGTTTCCCTCCAGCGTATCGGCCGTCTCGGGGATGTCGGCTACGCAGTTTATCTGTTTCAGGCTCAGCAGTTCTATCTTGTCGCCCAGCATCTCGGAAATCTCCGCCAGCTTGTGGGCGTTGTTGGTCGCGAATACGAGTTTTCTTTTCATGTTTATAGCGTTGCTCTTATCGGTTTATTTTACTTTGATGCGGTCGAAACCTTGCCCATAGACACCCACCACGTTGCTTTGGGAGACAAAGGCGTTGGGGTCGATGTCGTTTATCAGCCGGAAGATGTATATGCTCTGGCTGCGGCGCGCCATCACGATAATGACCTTCGTCGGTTGCTTGCTGTACCAGCCGGTAGCATCGAGCAGGGTCACGCCACGGTGTACGTTCTTGTTGATGGCCGAGGCAATCTCGTCGTACTTCTCCGAGAAGATGAAGAACTGTACGGACTGGCGCGAACTGTTGATGATGTAGTCCATGATGATGCTCATGATGACCAGCACCACAAAGCCGAACACCACGCGTCGCCAATCGTGGAAGATGAAGTAGCACGACGAGATGATGAGAATGTCGAGATACATCATCATCCGCCCGATGGAGATGTCGCGGTATTTGTTTACCGCCGCGGCGATGATGTCCGTGCCACCCGTGCTGCCGTTGTGGCTGAACACGATACCCACGCCCAAACCGCACAGACAGGCACCTACCACACAGGCCATGAAGTCTTGTCCCGCGCCCAAAATCTGCCGGGCGTTACCGGCATCGTCTTTCAGCAGCTCCTGAAAGAACCACAACAGGAAGGTGAGCATGAAGACCGCGTAGATGGTTTTGAGGCAGAACTTCAAACCCAACAAACGTAGCGCAAACACCAACAAGACGACATTGAAGAAGAAATAGGAAACCTCCATCTTGATGCCCGTGGCATAGAAGATGATGGCCGAAACGCCGGTCAGTCCTCCCGTTGTAATCTGATAGGGCAACAGGAAGGTTGTCCATGCGACTGCATAAATGACGAGTCCCACGGTAATCATCAGATAGTCGCGCGACTCTCTCCAAAACGTTAACGCACGTAATTTGTCCATTTTATTCTTTTCGTTTAGATTGTATACAAATCTCCTTACCGTTGAACCGGCACTACTTCACCTTGATGCGGTCGAACCCTTCGCCATAGACACCCACCACGTTGCTTTGCGACACGAAGGCGTGGGGGTCGATATCCTTCACCAGGCGGAAGATGTAGACACTCTGGCTACGACGGGCCAATATCACCAGCATCTTCACGGAGTGCTTGCTGTACCATCCCATGCCGTCGACGACCGTCACGCCCCGGTGGAGGCTTTTGTTGACGGCCGAGGCTATCTCGTCATACTTGTTCGAGATGATGAGGAACTGCACCGACTGCCGGGCGCTGTTGATGACATAGTCGAGTATCAGGCTGGTGATGATGAGCGTGGTGTAGCCAAACATCACCCGTCGCCAATCATGGAACACGAAGTAGCACGATGAGATGATGATGATGTCCAGGTACATGATCATTCGCCCGAAGGTGATGTCGCGGTATTTGTTGACGATGGCGGCAATGATGTCCGTACCGCCGGTGCTCCCGTTGTTGAGGAACACCATGGCGATGCCCACGCCGCACATGCACGAACCCAGCACGCATCCCATGAAGTCCTGTCCCTCGCCCACGAGTTTCACCAAGTTCCCGCTGTCGTCCTTCAGCACCACCTGGAAGAACCACAGGAAGAAGGTCATGCTCAACACGCCGTAGATGGTGCGTATGCAGAACTTGAACCCGAGAATCTTCAAGGCGACCACCAGCAACACGGCGTTGATGGTGAAGTACGACATCTGTATGGGTATCCCCGAGGCGTAGAAGATGATGGCCGCGACACCCGTCACCGCTCCTGTCGTAATCTGGTACGGCAAGAGGAAGCAGGTCCATCCCAACGTGTAGATGATCACTCCCAGCGTGATGGCGAGATAGTCTCTCGCCTCACGCCACAATCTCAACGGCACATGTACATTCATAGTTGTTCGGTTTAGGTCTGTCGGTTAGGGTAAGGGTGTCAGAGTACCACGTTCACAATCTTGCGCGGCACGATGATAACCTTCTTCGGAGTGCGTCCCTCGATGTATTTCCGCGAGTCGGGATGCTCCAACACCGTCTTCTCGATGGTAGCGTTGTCCGCGTCCACCGGGAAGTTGAGCGTGAAGCGCGCCTTGCCGTTGAAGGAGACGGTGTACTTCACGTTGTCCTCCTTCAGATACTCCTCGTTGAACGAAGGCCACTGCGCGTCGCACACCGAGGTGTCGTGTCCCAACGCTTCCCACAGCTCTTCGCTGAGGTGGGGAGCGAAAGGCGCCATCAGCACCACGACATCGCCCAGAATGGCTCTCTTGTTGCACTTCAGCTGCGACAATTCATTCACGCAGATCATGAAGGCACTGATGGAGGTGTTGTAGGAGAAGTTCTCGATGTCCTCACTCACCTTCTTGATGAGTTTGTGCAACGACTTCAGTTCCTCTTTCGAAGGAGCGTCATCGGTAGGCAGGAACTCTCCGTTGCGTCCGTAGAAGAGCATCCACAACTTCCTGATGAAGCGGTGTACGCCGTCGATGCCGTTAGTGTCCCAGGGTTTCGACTGTTCCACCGGTCCGAGGAACATCTCGTACATACGCAGTGTGTCGGCACCGTATTTCTCTACAATCATATCGGGGTTCACTACGTTGTACATCGACTTGCTCATCTTTTCGATGGCCCATCCACAGATGTATTTACCCTCTTCGGTCACCAACTGTGCGTCCCGGTACTCGGGTCTCCACTGACGGAACGCGTCCACGTCGAGCACGTCGTTGGAGACGATGTTCACGTCCACATGAATCTCGTTCACGCCCGGATGCTGCAACATCTCCGTCGGCACCTCTACCCCGCAGGCCTTGAACAGCTGGCCCAGCTCCTCGGCGGAGTAGACACCCTTGTTGATGTTGTCGGCGATACCTTTCGACACATAGATGTTGGTCGGTGTCACCTCTTTCGTGCCGTTCACCTCTTTCCATGAGTAGTAACGGTAGACGAAGTTGCTTCGTCCTTGAATCATGCCTTGGTTCACCAGTTTCTGGAACGGCTCTTCCTTCACGCTCACGCCCAGGTCGAAGAGGAACTTGTTCCAGAAGCGGGAGTAGATAAGGTGACCCGTGGCATGCTCCGTACCGCCCACATAGAGGTCTACGTTCTGCCAATAGCGGTCGGCCTTCTCGGACACCAGCGCGGTGTTGTTGTGGGGATCCATATAGCGCAGGTAGTAGGCCGAAGAGCCGGCGAATCCCGGCATCGTGTTCAGCTCGATGGGGAACACCGTCCGGTCGTCGATACGGCTGTTGTCGGTCACGCACCTGTTGACCGTGTCCCACGCCCATTTGGTGGCGTGTCCCAATGGCGGTTCGCCCGTCTCGGTAGGCAGGAACTTGTCCACTTCGGGCAACAGCAACGGCAGACAATCCTCATCAATCATGTAAGGCATGCCGTCCTTATAATATACGGGGAAGGGTTCGCCCCAGTAACGCTGGCGCGAGAAGATGGCGTCGCGCAGACGGAAGTTCACCTTCACGCGTCCCAGGTTGTGCGTGCGCACATATTGTTTGGTGGCCGCAATGGCCTCTTTCACGGTCAGTCCGTTAAGCACCAGGTCGCAGTAGGCCTTGGCACCCGCTTTCGGTGAGTTGCAGACGATGCCCTCCTTGGCGTCGAAACTCTCTTCCGACACGTCACATCCCTCGATAAGCGGACGAATCTCCAGTCCGAAATGGTTGGCGAAGGCATAGTCGCGGCTGTCGTGCGCAGGCACCGCCATGATGGCTCCCGTGCCGTATCCGGCCAACACGTAGTCGCTAATCCAGATAGGCACTTCCTCGCCTGTCATCGGATTGATGGCATAGGCTCCCGAGAAGACTCCCGTCACGCGGCGGTCAGCGATACGCTCCCGTTCGGTACGTTTCTTGGTGGCTTCCAGATAAGCCTCCACCTCCGCCCTCTGTGCCGGAGTGGTCACTTGGGCGACTATCTCGCTCTCAGGAGCCAGCACCATGAAGGTGACACCGAACATCGTGTCGGCACGGGTGGTGAAGATAGTGAACGCAATCTCTTCGCTTCCGGCCTCGTCGCGTTGGTCGTCCCGCTTCACGCGGAACACGACCTCCGTACCTTCGGAACGGCCAATCCAGTTGCGCTGTGTCTCTTTCAGCGAGTCTGTCCAGTCGATGGTCTCCAGTCCGTCGAGCAAACGCTGCGCGTAGGCCGACACGCGAAGGCACCATTGGCGCATCTTCTTCTGCACCACCGGATAGCCGCCGCGCTCCGACACGCCGTCCACCACCTCATCGTTGGCCAACACCGTACCCAGCTGCGGACACCAGTTGACCATCGTCTCGCCAAGGTAGGCGATGCGGTAGTTCATCAGCGTCTCCTGCTGCTGTTTGTGGTTCATAGCCTTCCATTCGGCCGCGGTGAACGAGAGTTCCTCGCTGCACGCGGCGTCCACTCCCGTGGTGCCGTTCGCCTCGAAGGCGGCAATCAGCTCACTGATGGGGCGTGCCTGCTTCTTCGTGTTGTCGTAGTAAGAGGCGAACATCTTCTGGAACGCCCACTGTGTCCAGTGGTAATAATCCGGCTCGCAGGTGCGAACCTCGCGGCTCCAGTCGAACGAGAAACCGATCTTGTCCAACTGCTCGCGGTATCTGTTGATATTGTTGACGGTGGTGATGGCCGGGTGCTGTCCGGTCTGTATGGCGTACTGCTCAGCCGGCAAGCCGTAAGCGTCGTAGCCCATAGGGTTGAGCACGTTATATCCTTGCAGGCGTTTGTAGCGTGCGTAGATGTCCGACGCGATGTATCCGAGTGGGTGTCCCACATGCAGACCCGCTCCGGAGGGGTAAGGGAACATGTTCAATACGTAGAATTTCTTTTTCGAGTCATCTTCCTTCACCAGATAGGTTTTGTTCTCTATCCAGCGTTGATGCCACTTCTTCTCTATTTCCCTGAAATTGTATTCCATTGTGCTTATGTCGATATAGATATTAGTATATACATTTTGTCGGCAAAGATAATGGAAATAGAGCGCAGAACACCAACCTTGGTTGAAATATTTTGTTCAGAGCCAGTTACGAGCACTCCGTTTTGTCAGTTTCTCCGTTTCACTTCCTGTCAGTCGAGTAGTTCTCTGCCCCAATCGTCGGTGGTCGGACAGAAAGGTGCGCGCATGCCCGCCTTGAAGGGTTCGGCACAGCCTCGTCGCCCGAGAGAGGAAAACTTTTGCGCTTTTTCATGTTTTATAGCATCGCTTTCTGAAGAAAGGTGTATCTTTGCGGCCGGTTAGCAAACTGCTGGCTAAGGGGTGCTGCCGCCGATGAGGTGGATGCTGAGATTAAACCCATAACCTGATCCGGATAATACCGGCGTAGGCAAAAGACGAACGACACAACGAAGACACGAAGCTGTCGTTCGGGATTCACTCCCCCTTCTTATTTTAATTTTATATATAACCAAAGATGAAAAAGATCAATGGCGTAGCCTTGGCTCTGACCTGCGCTTTCTGCGCACAGCAGGCGATGGCTGAACAAGAACCGGACTCGGTGAGCGTTCACCAACTGAACGAAGTGGTGGTGAAGGCCGTGCGTGTGCAAAAAGACGCGCCCTTTGCCGTGTCCAACATCAACAAACAAGAGTTGCAGGACTTTGCCACCAGCGGCAAAGAGCTGCCGTTCCTCTTCGCCCGCACGCCGGGCATCCTGGCCTGGAGCGAGAACGGAACGGGCATCGGCACTACCTACATGCGCATGCGTGGCGCTGCCGGTAGCCGCATCAACGTGACGCTCGACGGCGTGTCGCTCAACTCGCCCGAAGACCAGACCGTGTTCTGGGCCAACATGAACTCCTATGCGTCGCTGCTGGGCAGTGTGCAGATTCAGCGCGGCGTAGGCTCTTCCACCAATGGCGACGGAGCCTTCGGCGGCAGCATCTCATTGGCGACAGCCGCACCGCAGACGAAACCTTTCTTGGAAGTGACCGGCAGTTACGGGTCTTTTGCTACCTATCATGCGGGCGCGTCCTTCTCCACCGGCTTGCTGTTCAACCGCCTGGTGTTCGACGGCGCTTACCACGAGAGCAAGACGGACGGCTTCATACACGGCACGTCGGGACGCTCGGGCTCTTACTACGGCGGACTTACCTGGCTCGGCGACAACTTCCAGATTCGCTACAAGAACATCGGCAACTTCGAGAAGACCGGTCAGGCGTGGAACGGGGTGATTGGCTCGGACTACGACACCACAGAGAGTCTCTTCGATTACGGATACACCTCGTACAAGGACCTGTGGAAGGCCGGACTGGGCAAGGTGAATACTTTGGTGGAAAACCTCAACTACGACGCTGACGCGTGGAGCAAGGGCAACTTCAGCACCACACGCTATCAGTTGCGCGACGGCAGCAACTGGGACCGCACGACAGACAACTTCTACCAGAATCACAACATCCTCTCCGCCACATGGCAACCGTCGCTCCACTGGACACACAACGTAGCGTTGCACTACACCTATGGGGAGGGATACTACAAGGAGTTCAAGAACAACAGCAAGTTCGCCAAGTTCGGACTCGTTTACTACGATGCCGATGGCAACAAGGTGAAAAAGAGCGATTTCATCCGCAAGAAGGGACTGACACAGAATACCTACGGCATGGTGTACAACTTCAACTACAAGAATGACCAACTCGACCTTGTGGGCGGAGTCAACCTGCAACAGTTCGATGCCAGCCATTGGGGATACCTTACCTATATTAAAGACACACGCGCCGAACAGATGTTCTTGGGCGATGCCGGCAAATACCACTATTACGACAGCGACGCCCGCAAGGGCGACTATAGCGCGTTCGTGAAGGGAACATACTCTTTTGCGGACAACTGGAACGCGTTCGTCGACCTGCAGTACCGCTACGTACGCTTCAAAACCGATGGCGTGAACGATAAGTTCATCGAACAGGAAGACGGGACCTACAAGAACCAGGTGCTTGATGTGAACAAGAAGTTCCACTTCTTCAACCCCAAAGTGGGCATGACCTACACGAACGGAGCGCACAAGGCCTACTGGAGTGCCGCCGTCAGCCACCGCGAGCCGGAACGCAACAACTACACCGACAACGGCAACAACCCCTTCCCCAAGAAGGAGACCGTGTACGACGTGGAGCTGGGATACCAATACACGGGCGACGACTGGTTTGCGGGTGCTAACCTCTACTATATGGACTACGATAACCAATTGGTGCAGACGGGTGAGCTGAGCGACATCGGCGAAGCCCTGACCACCAACGTGAAGAAGAGCTACCGCATGGGCGTGGAACTGACTGCCGGATGGGCTCCCCTGTCATGGCTCAGCCTTGAAGGAAACGCCGCCCTGAGCCAAAACAAGATTAAGGACTTCGATGAATATGTGGAGAGTTGGGACGCTGCGGACGATTACCTGGTGAAGAACCACTACTCCAACTCCACCCTCTCCTACTCACCGAACGCCATACTGAACGGTTTCGTGGACTTCCACTACAAAGGATTCTCCGCAACGTGGCACACCAACTTCGTGAGCAAACAGTATGTGGACAACTCCGAAAGCGACGCCCGTTCACTGCCTTGCTACTCACAGTCGAACGCCTCGCTCAACTGGCGCATAAACCTGAAGAACGCCGGCGTGAAGAGCGTGAAACTCGGTGTGGACTTCAACAACGTGTTCGACCGCCACTATGCCGCAAGCGGCTATACCTGGTATGGCTGGTACACAGGCGGCAAGCGCAATCAGGCAATGGCCTACATCCCCATGGCCGGATTCCATGTGATGGGCCACCTCACCTTGCGCTTCTAACCGACGGGCACTGATTGTCGTCGATACCGAAAGAGACCCTGCATGGCGGGAACGGAGGAATCTCCCGCGCCATGCAGGGCCTTATCCCCAACCAAACAAATACTGAAGACTTATGCTCGAATTTCTTTCCGGCCACTGGCTCGACCTGTTCACTACCCTGCTCGGACTGCTCTACATCTGGCTCGAATACCGCGCCAACATCTGGCTGTGGGCGGTAGGCATCGTCATGCCCGCACTGGACATCTATCTCTATTACAGCCACGGCTTGTACGGCGATGCCGGAATGGCGGTCTACTACACCTTTGCCGCCATCTACGGATTCCTGGTGTGGCGTTTCGGCGTGCGCTTCTTTCGCAAGGAAGAACACAAAGCTCCGGTCATCAGCCGTATGCCCCCGCGACTGTATTTGCCCGTGACGCTTTTCTTTGTCGTCGTATGGGGAGTGACCTACTGGGTGCTGATTACGTTCACGGACAGCAACGTGCCTCTGCTCGACGCGTTCACCAACGCCATGTCCTTCGTAGGATTGTGGGCGCTGTCGCGCAAATTCATCGAACAGTGGTTCTTCTGGATAGTGGTGGATGTCGTCTGCTGTTACCTATATATAATAAAAGGTATACCCTTTAAGGCCTTGCTCTATGGACTTTACGTGTTTATCGCCATCATGGGATGGCGCAAGTGGAGCCGTGAGTGCGGAAAACGGTAGGGACTTGGTATCGCCTGCTTGACATAGGTCAAGAAAACGCCCCTTTGTCCAAAATATCCTTCCGTCTGTTTGGAACACGTACGAAAACGCCCTTACCTTTGCAGCGTAAAACATAGGTTAAGTATTGTAATTAAAGCCGCGTGAAGCGGTTCAATAGGTTTAAGGGTAATAAAGATTTGTTTTCAACAGGATGTAAAAAGGATTCTATAGGCGTTTTAAGGCAAATGAAACTATTCGTTTTCTAAGGTGTATGTGATGAGAAGGCGGAGCGATATATGTTTTATAGGTAATTAGTTTTTAGCAAGGTAAAAAAGAATTGTTTATGGATATTGCGATTAGCGTGTTGGTGG
>CAVFNZ010000048.1:0-10888 GCA_963624095.1 Clostridium sp. CAG:217
TGCTTGACGTTGCGGAAATAACCTCCCAGCACGCTCTTGAACGACAGGCCTTTGAGCGGAGTCAGCTCCAAGTAGATTTGCGGAGAGACGCTCAACGTCTTCACGTTGTTCGAGTATTCCCCGGAGGCGTTGTCCGACAGCGGGTTGATGGTGCCGTCGCCTATGGGGTCGAGGTTAATGCTTCCGTCCTCATTGTACGGCTGACCCAATGGAGGCGTACTGAGAATACGGTTCCAGTAGCGGCTCGAACGTTTGTCGTTCTTTGAGTACTGTGCATAGAGGTTCAGTCCGTACTTAATGTACTCGTTGGCCTTGAAGTCGTACTTCGCGCGGGCGGAGTAACGCTCCAGCTCATCGCCCTTCAGCAAACCCTCAATGTCGTAGTATCCCAAAGAGAAGTAGGATGTCATACGGTCGTTTGAATAGGAAGTGGAGAGGTTATAGCTGGTTGTGGTACCGGTCTGCGTACCGAGGTCGAACCAGTCTACCCACTGGTTGTTCTGAACGTATCCGCGCATGTATTCGGGGAACAGTTCCTGATCCGTGGTATATCGGCCGGAATTCTTCATTGCCTCGCGACGGAAGTCGATGTAGGACTGTCCGGAGGTGAGCTTGGGGAATTCCGAGATGACGTTCCATCCGTAGTAAGCGTCCAGGTCGATGGAGAACTTGTCTTTCTTCGGGCTCTTGGTGGTGATGATGATTACACCATTGGCACCGGCCGCACCATAGACGGCGGTGGAGGAGGCGTCCTTCAGCACCTCGATGGAGGCGATGTCGTTCGGGTTGAGCTCATCGTAGGAACCCTCCATACCGTCGATGATGAACAACGGGGTGTTGTCACCGTTGATGGAGCGTGTACCACGAAGTGTCATGTTCACACCGGAGCCGGCCTCACCGCTTGTTCGGGTAATGTCCAATCCGGCTACTTGTCCCTGGATGGCTTCGATGACGTTGGAGGTAGGCATACGGAGGATGTCCTCACTCTTGACGGATGCTACCGATCCGGTCAAGTCGCGTTTCTTCACCGTACCGTAACCCACGACTACCACTTCGTCGAGCAGTTGGTTGTCGGGTTTCAGGGAGATGGCGAAATCCCTCTTATTGCCCACTTTCAGCTCCTGGGTCTGATAACCGATGTAGGAGACGACAAGCGTGGAGTTGGAGGAGGCTTTCAGGGTGAACTTACCGTCGAAGTCGGTGACAGCTCCCACCGTGGAGCCTTTCACCAAAACGGAAACGCCAATCATGGGTTCTCCGTTCTCGTCCAGGACGGTACCCGTTACAGTTTTTTCTTGCGTAACAACCTGTTGGTCTGCTACTTTACCCCCCCCCCACGGCTTTTTCAGCCATTGCAGGAAGAGCCAGCGACATCATCGCTGCCGAAAGTCCCCAAACAAGGAATCTGCTTCCTTTTGCACCCGTAAAGAGAGAGTGCACGGTTCTTTGTTTTCTTTTCATGCTTTAAAACTTAAATTTATAAATCAGACGGTCAAAGGACAGGTTAACTTATTATCCTCTTCCCGTATCAGTGGTTCGTTGATGACATTCATACATCTCAAATGGTTTTTCATAAGTAACCCGCCTCACCGTTCATCCGCACAATTCCGCATATAAACGTACGTCTACTTTCCGCTTCCGGCGGATTGTATCGGACAATCGTTGAGCTTGTGGTCTGTGTTTTTCATTCGTTGTATTCCGCTGTAAAATTAAGAAGGAAGGTTAACATCTCCAAATTTTTATTGAACTATTTTTATCCGCATTTGTGAGCACCCAAAAACGCAAGTACTTACGATGGCGCACGCAAGTACTTACGTTGGCACTTGTAAGTACTTACGTTGGCAGATGCACGTACTTGCGTCGGGAGAGATGTTCTATCCGGATTCACTTGTCAGCGTTGCCGCCATGCTACCGAATCGCTTGTCAACGCAAGTGGGACTTACCATAAACAGCGGAGTGGGCAAAGCCAAAGCCTTGCCCACTCCGCTGTTCAGTAAAAAGACGTGTCTTACTTGATAATGTCGAGCTCCTTGAAGCACTTGGTCAGCTTATCGATGGCCCGGTCTACCTGCTCCTTGGAATGGGTAGCCATGAGGGCGAATCGTACCAAGGTGTCTTGCGGAGCGCAGGCGGGCGGCACTACCGGATTGATGAAGACCCCTTCGTCGAACGCGGCGCGGGTCACCTCGAAGGTCTTGTCCGTATCCCTTATATATAAAGGTATAATAGGACTCTCGGTGTCACCTATCTCGAAACCGCGGTTGCGGAACTCCTTCAACGCGTAGTTGGTAATCTCCCACAAGTGAGCCTGACGCTCGGGTTCGCTCTTGATGATGTGGAGTGCCTCGATGGCAGCCGCCGTAGCCGCCGGCGTGTTGCTCGCCTGGAATATGTAGGAGCGTGCGTTGTGGCGAAGCCAGTTGATGGTGTCGTGGTCCGAAGCGACGAATCCGCCGATGGAAGCGAACGACTTGGAGAAGGTTCCCATGATGACATCCACCTTGTCCGCCAGTCCGAAGTGGTCGCAAACGCCACGTCCTTGCTTACCGAACACGCCCAGTCCGTGAGCCTCGTCCACCATGATGCTGGCGTTGTACTTCTCTTTCAGACGAACGATGTCGGGCAGTTTGGCCAAGTCACCCTCCATGGAGAATACGCCGTCCACCACAATCAGCTTGATGGCGTCGGGGGCGCAACTCTTGAGTTGTTTCTCCAAATCCTCCATGTCGTTGTGTTTGTACTTCAGCTGGGTGGAGAATGAGAGACGTCGGCCATCCACGATGGAGGCGTGGTCGCGGTCGTCGCAGATGATGTAGTCCTTACGGCCGGTCAGGCAGGCGATGACTCCCTCGTTTACGGTAAATCCCGTGGGAAATACAAGGGCCTCGTCCTTGCCTACGAACTCGGCAAGCTCGCGTTCCAACTGCAAGTGGATGTCCAGCGTGCCGTTGAGCAGGCGCGAACCGGCGCATCCCGTACCATACTTCAGCGTTGCCTTGACGGCAGCGTCGATGATTCGTTTGTCGTAAGTAAGTCCCATGTAGGAATTAGATCCGAACATCAATACTTTCTTACCGTCCATCAGCACTTCGGTATCCTGTGCGCTGTCAATCTCGCGGAAGTAAGGGTAGACACCCTTTTCCATGTAGTACTGCGGTACTCTGTATTCCTTAAACTTTTCTTGTAATAAACCCATATTCTTTTTGTAAGCCCCAGGCTTACCTGATTAATTCCGAAAGATTCTTTGTTCGTGTTATCATGCACATCCCCCAAAGCGCGGGACATGCACTGAAACAGGTTGCAAAGATAATAAAATAGACAAACGGCACGCATTATTTTACAAAAAATATCCATCCGCCCGAAAATCGTTGTTCTTTTAGGGCTTTATTTACAGGTTTTGCATTACCTTTGCGCTTCCAAACGGGTGACGACATTAATTTATGGGTAGAAAGAAAGCTGTATTTATAACGAATCCTATCTCGGGCACGCAGAGCAAGAAGCAGGTTTTGCAATGTATCGACCAATACATTGACAAATCGAAGTACGATTGCGAGACGGTGCATACGCAATATGCCGGACACGCCGTGGAGCTCGCCGCCAAGGCGGTGGAGCGGAAAGCGGACATCGTGGTGGCCATCGGCGGCGACGGCACCGTCAACGAAGTCGGCAAATCCCTGGTTCACACGGACACGGCCCTGGGCATCATCCCTTGCGGTTCGGGCAACGGACTGGCGCGCCACTTGCAGCTCCCGATGGACGCGAAAGGAGCCATCGACGTCATCAACGAGGGCGTGATAGAAGAGGTCGACTACGGGAAGATTAACAACACGCCCTTTTTCTGCACGTGCGGTGTGGGGTTCGACGCTTTCGTGAGCCTGAAGTTCGCGTCGTCGAAGAAGCGCGGACTGCTGGCCTACCTGGAGAATACGCTGCACGAGAGTCTGAAATACAAGCCGGAGACTTACGAGATAGAGACCGGCGACGGCACAATGAAGTACAAGGCTTTTCTGATAGCCTGCGCGAACGCCTCACAATACGGCAACAACGCCTACATCGCCCCGAAAGCCTCGCTCGACGACGGACTGATGGACATCACCGTATTGGAACCCTTTACCGTGTTGGACATCCCTGCCCTCGCCTACCAGCTGTTCAACAGGACAATCGACCAGAACAGCCGCATCAAGACGTTCCAGTGCAAGAGCGTACACATCCACCGGGCCGCGGAAGGTGTGGTACACTACGACGGTGACCCGATGACGGCGGGCAGGGACATCGAAGTGGAGATTGTGCCGAAAGGTATCCGCATGGTCGTGAACAAAAACCACCACGAGCAGCAACCCATGTCGCTCATCCAAATCTTCGCGGATTACTTCAACGAGGTGAACAAGCTGGAAGGAGACATAAAGTCGCTCAACAAACAGCTGTTCGAGCTGAACCGCGGACTGCTGCGCAAACTCACCAAACGATAAGCCGGGCACGCCTACTTCAGGTAGAACTCTCCCGTCAGCCGGCGATACGCTTCGCTATACTCCATGGGGGCAAACTGAATCACCATCGTTTCCTCCTCTACTACCTCTGCCGGGGTAAAACGGAAAGCCAGCATACAACGTTTGGGTTGTACTTTGGGCGTGGTCTGCACCCAAGTCTTACGAACCGGGAACAGGCGGTTGTCGATGCCGAGCCCTATCAGGTCCGGCACGGCTACGGAAGGGATGATGACCGAGAACTCGCCTCCGGGGGTCAGCAGTCGGGCCACATGCCGCATCAAGTCAGCGAAAGTCAGCCGGTCGGTATGGCGCGCCGTGTTGCGTCCGGCATCCGGGCACTTCAAGTCATCGTCAAAGTAAGGCGGATTGGAAAGGATGGCATCGAAGCCCTCTGTCGGCGCGTAATCCTTCAAATCGGCATGCACAATCTCCATCCGTCCGCTCCACGGGCTCATCCGCACGTTGTCCCGCGCCTGGGCGGCCGCTTCGCCGTCTATCTCGATGCCCACCACCGAGGCTTCAGGGTTGCGCTGGGCGGCCATCAGGGCGATGAGCCCCGTACCCGTCCCGATGTCCAGGATACGCCGCGCGCCATCCACGCCGCCCCAAGCACCGAGGAGTGTCCCGTCGGTGCCCACCTTCATGGCGCACCGCTCCTGGTGCACCGTGAACCGCTTGAATTGAAAGTAACTGTTCGCCATATTTCGTTATCTGCGCCACAAAGGTAATGGTTTTGCAATTATTTCCTTCGGTTAGCTTATATTTAAAAGTATAGATTTCGTTGTTTGTAAAGAAAGCAGTACCTTTGCATCCGCTTTGCGCCCCTACGGAAAGGACGCATCAAAACAAACATTGAAAGAATGAAAAAAAATAGATTCGACACTCAGGAAGAACCTCTTGCAAGTAACAAAACCTTTTCGGTCATCGCCGACTTCGATGGAAATGAGGAAAAGCTGTTCGAGCAGGAAGTGGACAAAGTCTTGGCTATACTCCCTCTGCGCAATATGGTATTGTTTCCCGGCGTGGTCATGCCGGTGTCCATTGGACGGGGTTCCTCGCTCCAGTTGCTGAATGACGCACGGTTGAAGGACAAGCTCATTGGCGCGGTCTGCCAACGAAACCCCGATAAGGAACACCCCCATCTGTACGACCTTTACCCGACAGGTGTCGTAGCCAAGGTGGTGCGCCTCTTCGAGATGCCGGACCATTCGATAACCGCCATCCTGCAAGGCATGCAGCGGTTCCGCCTGCTCAATTCAGTGGATAACGACAAGTCTTACCTGACGGCCGAAATCTCTGTCCTGAAGGAGATTCTCCCCGAGAAGAACGACAAGGAGTACCAGGTGCTGGTGGACACGGCCAAGGATTTGGCGTTGCAATACCTCCAGGTGGACAATCCGCAGAACGAGTCGGCTTTTGCCGTGCAGAACATCACCAACCAGATGTTCCTCATCAACTTCATCTGCACCAATTTCCCGTTCAACACGTTTGACCAAATTCAGATGCTGGAAGAGAGCTCCTTGATTCAACGGGCATACAGACTAATCGGCATCCTGCGCCAGAACCTGCAGCTGGCCCAGCTGAAGGCGGACATCACCATGCGTACCCGCGAGGATATTAACCAGCAACAGAGGGAATACTTCCTGCAGCAACAAATCAAAAACATACAGGATGAGCTGGGCGGCAGTCCGGCGGAGAAGGACATAGACCAGTTGACGGAGTTGGCCGACAAGAAGAAATGGAGCAAGGAGGTGCGTGCCGTGTTCGACAAGGAGTTGACCCGCCTGGAGCGCACCAATCCGAACACGCCCGACTACAACGTGCAGCTGATCTACCTGCAGACACTGCTCAACTTGCCGTGGAACCAGTACACCAAGGACAACCTGAAGATGGACAACGCCGAGAAAGTGCTCAACAAAGACCACTACGGCCTGGAGAAGGTAAAAGAGCGCATCCTGGAACATTTGGCGGTGCTGAAGCTGAGAGGCGACCAGAAGTCGCCCATCCTCTGCCTCTACGGTCCTCCGGGCGTGGGCAAGACCTCGCTCGGGAAATCCATCGCCGCGGCACTGAAACGGAAATACGTCCGCATGTCACTGGGCGGTCTCCACGACGAATCGGAAATCAGAGGACACCGCCGGACCTACATCGGCGCCATGCCGGGACGTATCATCAAGGGACTTGCCAAGGCAGGTTCGTCGAACCCCGTGTTCATCCTGGACGAGATTGACAAGGTGACACAAAATACGGTGAACGGCGACCCCTCGTCCGCCCTGTTGGAGGTGCTGGACCCCGAACAGAACAAAGCTTTCCACGACAATTACATCGATGTGGACTACGACCTTTCGAAGGTGATGTTCATCGCTACGGCCAACAACCTGAACACCATCCCCACCCCACTGCTCGACCGCATGGAGCTGATAGAGGTGAGCGGATACATCACGGAGGAGAAGGTGGAGATAGCGCGCAAGCACTTGGTGCCGAAGGTGATGAAGGAAGTGGGACTGGACAGGGAGAAGATAAAGATTTCCAGACCGGCCTTGGAGATTATGGTGGAGTCGTACACCCGCGAATCCGGCGTGCGCCAATTGGAGAAGAAAATAGAGAAGGTGTACCGCAAGATTGCGCGTTACTATGCGGAACACCTGTACTTCCCCGTGGATAAGGAAGTTAAGCCCGACGACTTGAAGGAGCTGCTGGGAGCACCGGAATACACGCGCGACAAATACCAAGGCAATGAATACGCCGGTGTGGTCACAGGCTTGGCATGGACCGCCGTGGGTGGCGAGATTCTGTTTGTGGAGACAAGTCTGAGCAAAGGCAAGGGCGGCAAGCTGACGCTGACCGGAAACCTGGGCGACGTGATGAAGGAATCGGCGATGCTGGCCCTGGAATACATCAAGGCTCACGCCTCACTGCTCGGGCTCAACCCCGAGGTGTTCGACAATTGGAACATCCATGTCCATGTACCCGAAGGCGCCATTCCCAAGGACGGCCCTTCGGCAGGCATCACGATGGCCACCTCGTTGGCGTCGGCGTTGACCCAACGCAAGGTGAAGGCCAACCTGGCCATGACGGGCGAGATTACCCTGCGCGGCAAGGTGCTGCCCGTAGGCGGCATCAAGGAGAAGATTCTTGCCGCCAAACGCGCGGGCATCAAGGACATCATCATGTGTGCCGAGAACCGAAAAGACATCGAGGAGATACCGGAGATGTACCTGAAAGGACTTACGTTCCACTATGTGAACGATGTGAAGGAGGTATTCACCCTGGCATTGACGGATGAGAAAGTAGCGGATGCCATCGACGTAAACGCTTGAACATGAAATTCCAACTACAATATACCGATTCGAAGAGCAACGCCAGGGCCGGACTCATCACCACGGACCACGGACAGATAGAGACCCCTATCTTCATGCCCGTAGGCACGGTGGGCTCCGTGAAGGGTGTCCACCTGCGGGAACTGAAGGAGGACATCAAGGCGCAAATCATCCTTGGCAACACCTACCACCTCTACCTGCGGCCCGGACTGGAGATACTGGAGAAGGCGGGCGGACTGCACAAGTTCAACGGGTTCGACCGCCCCATGCTGACGGACAGCGGCGGCTTTCAGGTGTTCTCACTGGCCGGCATACGCAAGTTGCGCGAAGAAGGGGCTGAGTTCCGCTCCCACATCGACGGGTCGAAACATATCTTCACACCCGAAAAGGTGATGGACATCGAGCGGACCATCGGCGCGGACATCATGATGGCGTTCGACGAGTGCGCCCCCGGAACGGCTGACTATGACTATGCCAAACGGTCGCTGGGGCTGACCCACCGATGGCTGGACCGCTGCCTGAAACGGTACAACGAGACCGAACCCAAATATGGTTATCACCAGTCGCTCTTCCCCATCGTGCAAGGATGCGTCTATCCCGACCTGCGCAAACAGTCGGCGGAGTTCGTGGCCTCAAAAGAGTGCGACGGCAACGCCATCGGCGGACTGGCCGTGGGCGAACCGGTGGAGACGATGTACGAAATGATAGAGCTGGTCAACGGCATACTGCCCAAGGACAAGCCGCGCTACCTGATGGGAGTGGGCACGCCCGCCAACATCCTGGAGGGCATCGAACGCGGCGTGGACATGTTCGACTGCGTGATGCCGACCCGCAACGGACGCAACGGGATGCTCTTCACCAAAAAAGGTATCATGAACATGCGCAACAAGAAGTGGGAAGACGACTTCTCCCCCATCGAGGAAGAGGGAGCCTCCTATGTGGACACGATGTACTCCAAGGCCTACCTGCGCCACCTGTTCCATGCGCAGGAACTGCTGGCCATGCAGATAGCGTCGGTCCACAACCTGGCGTTCTACCTGTGGCTGGTGGGCGAAGCGCGCAAACACATTATAGCGGGTGACTTCAGCACATGGAAACCGCGCGTGCTGGCCGATGTCACCACACGACTTTAACGACCGTAGCAAGATGAAGTTAAACAAGTTGACAGAGAAATACAGGGGGAAACTGATAACCAGGCTCGACCGGTACATCATCGCCAAGTTTCTGGGCACCTACTTCTTCGCGATAGCCCTGATTATCTCCATCGCCGTGGTTTTCGACATCAACGAGAACCTGGACAAGTTCATGAGCCGCAACGTGCCCGTGAGTGCCATCATCTTCGACTATTACCTGAACTTTATCCCCTACTACTCCAACCTGTTCAGTCCCCTGTTTGTCTTCATCGCCGTCATCTTCTTCACCTCGAAGTTGGCCGAGAACTCCGAAATCATCGCCATGTTCTCGTCCGGCGTGAG
The DNA here is from genome assembly GCA_963624095.1 of Clostridium sp. CAG:217. Lineage (GTDB taxonomy): Bacteria > Bacteroidota > Bacteroidia > Bacteroidales > Bacteroidaceae > Phocaeicola_A. The sequence goes on from CAVFNZ010000048.1 coordinate 9,283, forward strand.
CTTCAAGCGGCTGATGCGCCCTTACATGATTTCGTGCATGTTCATCGCGACCCTCACCTACACGCTGGGAGCGTATGTGATACCCGTGGGCAGCGAGACACGCCAGGACTTTGAGAACCAGTACAAGCGAAAGAAGAAAATACTGAGTGCCTCCAACGTGCAGCTGGAAGTGGCGAACGGCGTGATTGCCTACATCGACCGCTACGAGGACATAGGCAAGACGGGATACCGGTTCTCGTTGGACAAGTTCGAGGACAAGAAACTGGTTTCGCACCTGACCGCCCGCAGTATCTCCTACGACACGGTGTCGGACAACAAATACCTGTGGAAGATAAAGAATTACATGATACGCGAGTTGAAAGGCGACAAGGAGATTATCTCCAGTGGCGAGCGGATGGACACGACCATCATGATGCAACCGGACGACTTGCTGATATCGAAGGGACAGCAGGAAACCATGACAAGTCCGCAACTGCGAACCTACATAGAGCGGCAAAAGCAACGCGGATTCGCCAACACCAAGGAGTTTGAGATAGAATACCACAAGCGCATAGCCATGTCGTTCGCTTCGTTTATCCTGGCTACCATCGGGATGGCCCTCTCGTCGCGCAAAGTGAAGGGCGGCATGGGACTGCACTTGGGCATCGGGCTGGCGTTGAGTTTCTCGTACATCCTCTTCCAGACCATTTCGGCCACCTTTGCCATCAACGCCAACATGCCGCCCATGTTGGCCGTGTGGATTCCGAACCTGCTCTATGCGCTCATCGCGGTATACCTCTACTGGAAGGCTCCGAAATAGCCATGGTTGCCAAAAAGGGAACGAAATGGTTGCCATATAGAAATAAATTGTATACCTTTGTACCATAACATAAAAGCTATATCAGTATGGTAGTAGTAAGTACAAGGGATTTCCGTGTCAATCAGACGAAATATCTGAATATGGCAAAATCGGGAGAGCACGTCATTCTGAAATCGCGTGCAGGCAGTTTCCGTATTTCCCCGGAGGAAACCAAGGAGGGACAGGAAGCTCCGCGTGACCTGATAGCCGAACTCAAAAACGCTTTAATTGAAGTGAAGGAAGCCATTGACGGAAAGCGCATCCTTCTGTCCGCTGAAAGTTTGGCCGATGAATTATAATATCAGTGTTTCGGTCTCCGGCGATTTTGCAAGAGAGGCGAAACGGCTCGCAAAGAAATATCCAAGTTTCAAGAAAGACTACTTGGATTTTCTGGAAAGCGTCATGCAAAACCCGTTGCAAGGTGACGAGATAACCAAAAATATCCGCAGGATAAGGATGGCTATCAAGTCGAAAGGCAAGGGCAAGTCTGGTGGTGCCCGTGTCATTACATGTAATATTCTCACGCGGCAACTCGACGGACAAGTCGTTTTTCTCCTTATCTACGACAAGGAGGACGCATCCACCGTGAAGGTCGATGTGGTGAAGCGGTTGGCCCATGATTTGGGATTGAATTTAGAATAATCACCGCTCGGTTTTCGGACTGACCCGGGAAGCCGCCATACCTTTATTAATTAAGGTATAGCGGAAGCTGCTCAGCCGTCACGTTGGTAGCTACAATCACCCCATCGGGGTTGAGCAGATAATTTT
>CAVFNZ010000048.1:10898-17217 GCA_963624095.1 Clostridium sp. CAG:217
CTCTTCAAATTATACGCCTTGTAGACGGACGAGGCCTTTCCTAAAGTGTCTACATAGCAATCGGACGAACGAAGCCCGTCCATACGCACGGCCTCCTGAAACACCGATGCGTATGCATCGAACGAAACAGAGACCGTCTTGACATTGTAACCCATCCGGTTGACGCCGTTGCAAAGCAACACGTTGCTCACACGCGACTGGGCATCATAACCGGCCCAAAAACTCAACAGAACATAGTCGCCCTTCAGGTCCTTCAGCGAAAAAGCCTCCCGACCGTCACGAGTCTTGAGTGAGAACGAGGGCGCAATCTCACCCACATTCAATCCTCGCGTAGCCACGTTTCTGTCCACAAATGATGTCAAGGAACAAAATACTAATACAACAAAAATCCACTTTACATGCTTCATGTAATACGGTTTTGGTTAATACTAATCCGGCAACTGCCTTGCAACAGTGGTCTTCACTACCGGAACTTTACTTATTGCCTTCCCTAAAGCCTTATCATTTGAGAATGAAAGACTTCCTTTCTTTGAAAACCGCTGCAAAGGTATGTCCTTTTTTCCTCTCCCACCAAATAAATTGACCAAAAATATGTTATTTAGCATCTTTTTACCCAATATACCACATAAAACGAGGCTATATTAGGTTTTTATACTACTTTTGTCTGATGTTAATGAATTAAGAATGGATTTCGCAGAGTTAGATTTAGAAGATTGCGTGCTGGACGCACTGGACGCGATGAATTTCAGAGAGTGTACGCCAGTACAAGAACATACGATTCCCGTGTTGCTCGAAGGACGAGACTTGATTGGGGTAGCGCAGACCGGCACGGGAAAAACAGCGGCTTACCTACTACCCGTACTCAACCAACTTAGCAAAGGCGGATACCCCACCGATGCCATCAACTGCGTCATCATGTCGCCCACACGCGAGTTGGCACAGCAGATTGACCAGCAGATGGAGGGCTTCTCCTACTTCATGCCCGTGTCGAGCGTCGCCATCTATGGAGGCAACGACGGCATACGCTACGAACAGGAAAAGCGGGGCTTGGCCTTGGGGGCGGATGTCATCATCGCCACGCCGGGACGACTGATCAGCCATATCAACTTGGGGAACGTGGATTTGTCGAAAGTATCCTTTTTCATCCTTGACGAGGCGGACCGCATGCTCGACATGGGTTTCTACGACGACATCATGCAGATTGTGAAGGCACTCCCCAAGGAGCGGCAAACGATTATGTTCTCCGCCACCATGCCTGCCAAGATTCAGCAGATGGCACGGAATATCCTGCATGACCCCGTGGAAGTGAAGCTCGCCGTGTCCAAGCCCGCGGAGAAAATCATACAGACCGCATACATCTGTTACGAACGTCAAAAGCTGGGCATCATCCAATCGCTGTTCAACGACAGCGTGCCCGAGCGCGTCATCATCTTCGCCTCGTCGAAACTGAAGGTAAAGGATGTAACCAAGGCGTTGCAGCGGTTTCACCTGAATGTGGGCGAGATGCACTCCGACCTGGACCAAAAGCAGCGCGACCAGATTATGCACGAGTTCAAGAACGGACGCATCAACATCCTGGTGGCCACGGACATCGTGGCGCGAGGCATTGACATTGACGACATCCGGCTCGTCATCAACTACGACGTGCCCCACGACTGCGAGGACTATGTGCACCGCATCGGCCGTACCGCCCGCGCGAACAACGACGGTTGCGCCATCACCTTCGTGAGCGAAAAGGAGCAGGGCGAGTTCAAAACCATTGAGGACTTCCTCGAAAAAGAGATTTACAAGATACCCTTGCCCGAAGGGCTTGGCGAGGCTCCCGAATACGCGCCTAAGTCGATGAAGAGGGAGAAACACCGCAACCGCAAAAAGTCCTCTAACGGGAACGGCCAGAATCGACCGGGAAAAGGTCCTAAGCGTGAACAAAATAGAAAGAACGGATAGTTTCGCTTATTCTTTTTATCTCCAAAAGGCGATTTGTTTCCAATAGTTTTTCTATATTTGCAGCATGATTGAAGAGTTGGCGCGACATATCAAGACTTTGCTGGCGGATAACGACTGCGTGATTCTTCCCGAACTGGGAGGATTCGTCATTCAGCGTATTCCCGCTTGCCATATTCCCGAAGAGAATATGTTTGTGCCCCCGTGCCGCAAAGTGACCTTCAACACCCAGCTCAGTCTGAACGACGGATTGTTGGTGCAGGCGTACATGCAGGCGTATGACACCGGTTATCCCAAAGCGTCGCGCATGGTGGACAACGCCATCTTGGCCTTGCGCAACCTGTTGGCGCAGGATGGTGAAGCGAAGCTGCAGGGCATCGGCACACTGCGCGTTACCTTAGACAGCCGGATTGAGTTCATGCCCGAAGACCGGGAGATTTTCTCCCCTACCCTCTACGGTTTCTGCGCGTTCGAGATGTACCCGTTGTCGGAAGTATCCAAGGGCAAAGAGGCCGCTGACAGCCGGACGAAGAAAAAGAGCGCGGTAGTAATCAGCATCAACAGACGATGGATAAACACCGCGGTTGCCGCTGTCGTAGCCATCGTGCTCTTCTTTGCATGGTCCGCACCGGTGGACAACACCTACATCGAACCCGAGAACTACGCTTTCTTGGGCGATGTCCGCTTCTTCGACAATATCCGTTCACAATCCGTAGCCACTTCACCCGTTCAAGCCCCGGTTGGTGACAAGGCCGCAGCCTCCGCCCCCACAAAGGAGACAAAGAGTATCAGCGTGATAAAGGAAGAGACCGAAGTCCCCGACAACCAACCCGCGTTGCAGGAGACGAAGGACGAAGCTACGGCCGAGCCGGAAGTTGTCGCCCCCAAAAACGGCAAGCGTTACCATATTATTATAGCAAGCGTGGCAAGCAAAGCGGATGCGGAGAAATCGATGCGTTTCTTTGAGTCACAAGGTCACCCCGAAGTATCGACCATCGAGACAGACGGACGGATACGCGTCGTGCTGCAGTCATTCGACAACAAAGACGAAGCGACGGCCAAGTGTAACGAAGCGCGCGGCCAGGAGATTTTCAACGGTGCCTGGGTTTATGTGTCACGCAACTAACAACAATCTTTTTCCTCCCCTATGAAAAGAGTCCTTTGTCCCAAATGTGACAACTACATCACGTTCGACGAAACGAAATACGCCGAAGGCCAGTCGCTGGTCTTCGTCTGCGACCAATGCAAGAAGCAGTTCAGCATCCGCATCGGGAAGTCGAAGTTGCGGGCCATCCGCAAGGAGGAGAATCCTGAAGAGGAAATCAAAGAGCGGAAACTTGGCTACCTGACCGTGGTTGAGAATGTGTTCGGATACAGACAAGTGCTCCCGTTGCATGAGGGTGACAACGTGATAGGCCGGCGCAGCAAGGGCACGGAGATAGACCTGCCCATAGAGACTTCAGACCCAAGCATGGACCGCAGGCACTGCATCATAAACGTGAAACGCAACAAACAAGGCGAGGCGGTCTACACCCTGCGCGACAACCCCAGCATCACCGGAACCTTCGTGATGAACGAGATTCTCGGCGACAAAGACCGCGTCCGCATCGAGGATGGCAGCGTCATCACCATCGGAGCCACCACCCTCATCCTTCATACCCACGACGAAGAAGACTAATCCTCCTCCTGCTTTACGGTTTTGTCCGCAGCCGCCTCCTTGACGAAGAGCCGTTTGAACGATGCCGGATAGGGTGTCTCGAAATTGAGCAACTCACCGGTCAGCGGATGATAGAAGCAGAGCTTGAAGGCGTGCAAGCCCAAACGTCCCAACGGGTTGTCCCCGTTGCCATACTTCACGTCGCCCACTACGGGATGTTGCAAGTCCTGCATGTGTACCCTGATTTGGTTCTTCTTTCCCGTCTCCAGCTCCAGCTCCATGAGCGTGTAGCCGTTCGCCCGCTTGATGACCCGATAGTGCGTGATGGCCTTCTCGCCGCCATTGTTCGTCATGGACGAATAGGTGATGAACACCTTGTTGTCCTTCAGCCACGACGTTACGGTACCCTTGTCCTGCTCCGCCTCACCGGACAGCACCGCCACATACCTGCGGTCGGTAACGATGCGCTCCCAATTGTCCTGCAGGTTGCGTTTCGTCTTCTCGTCCTTGGCAAAGACCATCAAGCCGGAGGTGTCACGGTCTAACCGATGCACAATGAAGATGCGGTGTCCGCGTCCCGACTTCCGCACATACTCGGTGAGGATGGAGTAAGCCGTGCGTTCCTTCTGTCGGTCCGTGGCGATGGAGAGCAATCCCTCGCGTTTGTCCACCACTATTATATAAGCGTCTTCGTAGACAATCTTCAGCAGGGAGCTGCGGAACTCCTTCTGTCCGCGCTGGTCGCTGATTTGCACCTTCATGCCCGGCTGCAGCGGGAAGTTATACTGTGTCGTTATTTTCCGGTCGACATACACCACGCGGTGTGTGAGCAGCGTCTTCACCTTCGTGCGGCTGATGCCGCTCATCTTCTCCATCAGAAAAGCCATCAGCTCGGCGGGTTGTGTCACCGTGAAGTTGGTGAACTTCTGTGCGTGGTGGGGCTGGTTGGCCCTCTCCTTATTATTTCTGGACATAATCAGTTACGTTTTTCGAGCAATACAATATTCTCCACATGATGGGTATGAGGGAACATATCCACCGGCTGTACCGCCTCTACGCGATACCGGGCATCGAGCAACTGGAGGTCGCGCGCCTGCGTGGCGGGGTTACAACTCACATAGACAATCCGTTCGGGAGCGGCGAACAGGATGGTGTTCACCACATCGCCATGCATGCCGGCCCGTGGCGGGTCGGTGATGATTACGTCGGGATGTCCGTGCTCATCGATAAACTCCTGCGTGAGGATGTCTTTCATGTCACCGGCGAAGAAGAGCGTGTTGCCGATGCCGTTGATTTCGGAATTGACCTTCGCATCCTCGATGGCCTCCGGCACATACTCGATGCCCACCACCTTGCGGGCCTTGGCCGCCACGAAGTTGGCAATGGTTCCCGTACCGGTGTAGAGGTCGTACACCAGTTCGTCGCCCGTAAGGTTGGCGAACTCACGCACCTTGCTGTATAGGTTATACGCCTGCTCGCTGTTGGTCTGATAGAACGATTTGGGACCCACCTTGAAGCGCAACCCTTCCATCTCCTCGAAGATATGGTCCGTACCCTTGAAGGTGTACACGTCGAGGTCGGTGATGGTATCGTTGCACTTGTTGTTCACCACATAGAGCAACGAAGTGATTTGCGGGAACTTGTCCGCTATGTGTTGGAGCAACTCCTTGAAGAGCTCCATCTCGCCGTCGTTCACAATCTTGCACTGCATGAGCACCATCAGTTCGCCCGTGGTGGAAGTGCGTATCATCATGTTGCGCAGCATGCCCTCCTGCGTGCGAAGGTTGAAGAACGAATAGTCGTGCGCGTAGGCATAGTCGCGCACGGCGTTACGGATTTGGTTGGAGATGTCGTCCTGCAGCCAACACTTCTCGATGGCCAACACCTTGTCGAAAGCGTTGGGGATGTGGAAACCTACGGCGTTCATCTGGTCATACACCACGTTACGCGCCACCTCCTCTTCGGTGAGCCAACGTTTGTTGGAGAAGGTAAACTCCAACTTGTTGCGGTAGAACCGCGTCTTTGCCGACCCGAGGATGGGCATCACGTTGCGCAGCTCCACCTTACCGATGCGGGTGAGGTTATCAATGACCTGCTGTTGCTTGTAGCGAATCTGCTCCTCGTAGGGCAGACACTGCCACTTGCAACCGCCGCATACCCCGTAATGCTGACAAAAGGGAACGGCCCGTTTGGGCGAATAAGTGTGGAATTTGACCGCCACCGCCTCGGCGTAATGATTCTTCTTGCGTTTCACCTGCAAGTCCACCACGTCACCCGGGACCACATAAGGTACAAAGACGACCAAATCGTTCACCCGGGCCAAGGCTTTCCCTTCGGCGGCGACATCCGTTATGGTAATGTTTTCCAGTAAAGGAAGCTCTTTTTTCTTTCTCGACATCCTAAGCCAATATAATTATAATTTCCGCAAAGATAGGCATATTTTCGGGAAATATCACATTCTCGCCAAACTTCTCTACAGATATGCATTTTATGGATATTTTTTCGTCTGAATGCTTCTGTGTTTCGTTAAGATTTCATAAGTTTGTCCAGACAAAGCAATAAATAATTATTGGACTGATACCTAAATATTAAATTATGAATGAGAAAAGAGTCTATACTTTCGGCAATGGACAAGCCGAAGGTAGAGCTGACATGCGCAACTTGCTTGGTGGCAAGGGTGCGAACTTGGCAGAGATGAATCATATCGGAGTGCCAGTG
>CAVFNZ010000049.1:0-16833 GCA_963624095.1 Clostridium sp. CAG:217
TCACAGGCCGATGAGGTTAACCTCACAGCCCCGAGAGGTTAACCTCTCTAACGAACGGGGTTCTCCCACTAAAATAACGAACATAAATTGAGATTGACTCCCATAGCGAGTCAATACGAGAAGAGTGCGACCGGGGTTTTTGGACTGACCCAAAACAATATTGTAAACTCTATGTGGCAATTATGTTACACAATTATTAAAAGACAGCCAATTAAAGAATTATTTCTCTAAATCTTTTTCGCTATATGAATAATGTAGTAATTTTGTAGCGGATAAAGAAGGGGTTTATCCGAAAAGATAGGAAAACCAGGCGTATCCGGTTGCTGTTTTCCATGAAAACAAGCAATAGGGCATATTAAATAGGTGAAAAGTAAATAGAGTATATTACATTTTTAAAAATCACAAAATGGCAAATTTAGATTTAAGCAAGTATGGTATTAGCGGTGTGACAGAGGTGCTTCACAACCCGTCATACGAGGTATTGTTTGCAGAAGAGACAAAACCGGGATTGGAAGGTTTTGAAAAAGGTCAGGTAACAGAGCTTGGTGCTGTTAACGTAATGACAGGTGTTTACACCGGTCGTTCTCCTAAAGATAAATTCTTGGTCATGGACGAAACCAGCAAGAATACTGTATGGTGGACTTCTGACGAATACAAAAACGACAATAAACCCGTAACAGAGGCTACTTGGAAAGTTCTGAAGGAACTGGCAGCTAAGGAATTGTCAAATAAGAAACTGTATGTAGTCGATGGTTACTGCGGTGCCAACAAAGCTACTTGCCTGAAAGTTCGTTTCATCATGGAAGTTGCATGGCAGGCTCACTTTGTTACCAACATGTTCATCCGTCCTTCCAAAGAGGAGTTGGCTGACTTCGAACCTGACTTCATCGTTTACAACGCTTCCAAAGCGAAAGTTGAGAACTACAAGGAACTTGGCTTGAACTCTGAAACAGCCGTGGTCTTCAACCTGACCTCTAAGGAGCAGGTAATCATCAACACATGGTACGGTGGTGAGATGAAGAAAGGTATGTTCTCCATGATGAACTACTTCAACCCGTTGCGCGGCATCGCTTCAATGCACTGCTCCGCCAACACCAACATGGAAGGTACGGATTCCGCTATCTTCTTCGGACTTTCCGGTACAGGTAAGACGACTTTGTCTACCGACCCGAAACGTAAACTTATCGGTGACGATGAGCACGGATGGGACGACGAAGGCGTATTCAACTACGAAGGTGGATGCTACGCTAAGGTTATCAACCTTGACAAAGAGAGCGAGCCCGATATCTACAACGCCATCAAACGCGACGCTTTGCTGGAAAACGTAACTGTTGACGCTAACGGTAAGATAGACTTCGCTGACAAGAGCGTGACAGAGAATACTCGTGTATCCTATCCTATCTATCACATCCAGAACATCGTTAAGCCGGTGTCTAAAGGACCTCACGCTCATCAGGTGATCTTCCTTTCCGCTGACGCGTTCGGTGTATTGCCTCCTGTGTCTATATTGAACTCTGAGCAGGCTCAGTACTACTTCCTGTCCGGATTTACGGCAAAATTGGCAGGAACAGAGCGCGGCATCACAGAGCCGACTCCGACATTCTCCGCTTGCTTCGGTGCAGCTTTCTTGAGCTTGCATCCTACAAAATACGCTGAAGAGTTGGTTAAGAAGATGAATAAGGTAGGTGCCAAGGCATACCTGGTCAACACTGGTTGGAACGGAACAGGCAAGCGTATCTCTATCCGTGATACTCGCGGTATCATCGACGCTATCCTCGACGGTTCTATCGACAAAGCTCCGACAAAGGTTATTCCTTACTTCGACTTTGTAGTTCCTACGGAATTGCCGGGCGTAGATCCGAAGATTCTTGATCCTCGTGACACTTACGACTGCGCTTGCAAGTGGGAAGAGAAAGCCAAAGACTTGGCTGCACGTTTCATCAAGAACTTCTCTAAGTTCACAGGAAACGAAGCTGGTAAGGCATTGGTAGCTGCCGGTCCTAAGCTCTAACAAATAGTTAGCTGAAATACTTTTCACAAGCCTCTCCGTTACCTCAACGGGGAGGCTTGTTGTTTATAGGTACACTTGTTTATAGGAACACCTATTCTATGAATCCGCACGAAGTCCTAACAGAGGCGTTAATAACCACCCTAACTTTATTCACACAACCCTGTGCATAAGTGTTGAAAAGCTATTGAAACAAAAGTGTAAAGAAAGTAATAACTTACGCCACCTATTCCGGAATAATCAACATATAACAAAATCAACCAACAATCCAAATGAGGAAACGCGAAGTTATTTATGCAATACAAACATCATTTTTAGCAGGTTTATAAGAGAGATTCGTCACAAAGTTTTTAACTTTGCATGGTTTCAACAGCTTGTTAATAGCAATCAAGAATAAGCTAATTATCAGACGAAAGGATAAAGTTGAGATGTTTATAACAAGTTATCAATCCATAGAAAGAGACTAATAACTTAAAAGGCAAGAAAAAAGAGATTTATTTACAAACAGTATGAACTGACTATTATCATCAACATAAATTTCTTTTAAAATTAAAAACTAAAGAATATATATAATTATATGATGAAGGAAGAATGGGTGAAGAAAGGTTTTGTTTGCGAACCCGTGGAAAAGGGAATAGACCTGAAAGGGGAGATAAACAAACTGCGTAAGCAAAAGAACGCTGTCATACTGGCGCATTATTACCAGACTGGCGATATACAAGACATTGCCGATTGTGTAGGCGACAGTTTGGCCTTGGCGCAGTGGGCAGCCAAAACAGACGCTGACATTATTGTTCTGTGCGGTGTTCACTTTATGGGCGAGACGGCCAAAGTGCTCTGCCCTGACAAGAAAGTGCTCGTTCCGGACATGAACGCTGGTTGCTCTTTGGCTGACAGTTGTCCGGCGGATAAGTTCGCCAGGTTTGTAGCCCAACATCCGGATTATACGGTTATCAGTTACGTCAATACTACGGCAGCCGTCAAAGCCGTTACCGATGTGGTGGTCACGTCTACCAATGCCAAGCAGATTGTGGACAGTTTCCCGAAAGACACGAAGATGATATTCGGTCCGGACAGAAACCTGGGCAACTACATCAACAGCATCACCGGACGTAATATGTTGCTGTGGGACGGAGCGTGTCACGTACACGAACAATTCTCCGTAGAAAAGATTATAGAGCTCAAGAAAGAATATCCTGACGCACCAGTCCTCGTTCATCCCGAATGTAAAGGTGCTGTAGTGAGACTGGCCGATTTGGTTGGTTCAACGGCCGCCATTCTGAAGTATGCCGTGAAGAGTGACAAGCACGACTTCATTGTAGCCACAGAGAGCGGCATTCTGCACGAAATGCGTAAGCAGTGTCCGCAGAAGAACTTCATTCCGGCACCGCCCAACGACAGTACGTGTGCTTGCAATGAATGTAATTTCATGCGGTTAAACACGATGGAGAAACTCTACAACTGCCTGAAATATGAATATCCGGCGATAGAAGTGGATGCCGAGGTGGCTCGTAAAGCCGTAATCCCCATCCATCGTATGCTTGAGATATCAGCCAAATTGGGTCTATAAACGTAAGATGTGTATTTATGGCTAATGGTGATGTGGTTTTGACTCCCATGATGAAGCAATACTTCGAGCTGAAGGCGAAACATCCTGACGCGGTGCTTTTGTTTCGTTGTGGGGACTTCTACGAAACCTATTCAGAGGATGCTGTGATAGCGTCTGACATATTGGGTATCACGTTGACCAAAAGAGCCAACGGACAGGCAAAACACGTAGAGATGGCCGGCTTTCCACATCATGCCCTCGATACCTATCTGCCCAAACTGATCAGAGCCGGTAAACGGGTGGCTATCTGCGACCAGCTGGAAGACCCGAAGACCACAAAGAAACTGGTGAAGCGAGGCATCACTGAACTGGTAACACCCGGTGTGTCCATTAACGACAATATACTTAACAACAAGGAAAATAACTTTGTTTCCGCTATCCATTTCGATAAGAACGTTTGTGGCATCGCCTTTCTGGATATTTCCACCGGTGAGTTTCTCACAGCCGAAGGCACAGCGGATTATGTAGAGAAACTACTCAACAGTTTCTCACCGAAAGAGGTGTTAGTGGAACGTGGTAAAAAAACTCTCTTTCAGAGTTTGTTCACAGGCAAATTCTTTCTGTTTGAGTTGGATGACTGGGTATTCACGGAGAGTTCGTCCCGTGAACGTTTGCTCAAACACTTTGAGACGAAGAACCTGAAAGGATTCGGTGTGGAACATCTCAAAAAAGGCATCGTAGCGGCGGGGGCCATTCTTCAATACCTGGACATTACGCAACATACACACATCAGTCACATCACCTCCATCTCACGCATTGAAGAAGACCGTTATGTGCGTCTCGACAAGTTTACCATCCGTAACCTTGAACTGCTACAGAGCATGATGACGGAGGGCATCAGCCTGCTGGATGTAATCGACAAAACAATCAGTCCCATGGGTGCCCGTCTGTTGAAACGTTGGATTGTCTTCCCGTTACTCGATTGCAAGCAGATAGAGGAGCGGCTTGATGTGGTGGAGTATTTCTTCCGTGAACCAGATTTTAAAGGTCTCATAGAAGACCAGTTGCATATGATAGGCGACTTGGAACGTATCGTTTCAAAGGCTGCCGTAGGAAGAATCTCCCCTCGTGAGATAGTACAGTTGAAAATTGCGTTGCAAGCCATTGAACCTATCAAGGCTGCTTGTGAAAAGACAGAAAACACGAGTCTGAGACAGATAGGCGAGCGTCTGGATACATGTAAAGAACTGTGCGAACGCATCGGCCGTGAGATAGAAAACGACCCTCCGGTGTTGATAAACAAAGGTGGAGTTATTCGTGAGGGCGTAAACGCTGAATTGGATGAGTTGCGCAAGATAGCCTACTCCGGTAAAGATTATCTGCTCCAAATACAACAACGGGAGAGTGAACAGACTGGTATTCCAAGTCTGAAGATAGGTTTCAATAACGTTTTCGGCTATTATATTGAGGTGCGCAACGCCCATAAGGATAAAGTGCCGGCAGAATGGATACGCAAACAGACTTTGGCCAATGCGGAGCGTTACATCACTCAGGAACTTAAAGAGTATGAGGAGAAGATATTGGGTGCCGAAGACCGCATCCTTATCCTTGAAAACAAAATATATACCGAACTGGTAAGCGATTTGAACGCTTATGTAGCAAAGATACAGACGAATGCCATACAGATTGCCAAACTGGATTGTTTGCTTTCTTTCGCCAATGTGGCAAGAGAAAACAACTATGTGCGCCCTGTAGTGGATGAAAGCGATGTGATAGATATCCGTCAGGGTCGACATCCGGTTATTGAAAAACAACTGCCTCCGGGTGAAAAGTACATCGCCAATGACGTGATGCTCGACAGTCAGAAACAACAGATTATCATCATTACCGGCCCGAACATGGCTGGTAAGTCGGCCTTGTTGCGTCAGACCGCCCTCATCACCTTGTTGGCTCAGATAGGATGTTTTGTCCCTGCGGAGAGCGCACGCATTGGATTGGTGGACAAGATATTCACGCGTGTAGGAGCAAGCGATAACATTTCAGTAGGCGAGTCTACCTTCATGGTAGAGATGAATGAGTCGGCATCCATCCTAAACAACATATCCAACCGCAGCTTGGTGCTGTTTGATGAGTTGGGTCGGGGCACTTCCACCTACGACGGCATCTCCATAGCTTGGGCCATTGTGGAATATCTCCACGAACATCCCAAAGCCAAGGCACGTACCTTGTTCGCTACCCATTACCATGAACTCAATGAGATGGAGAAGAACTTTCCTCGTATCAAGAACTACAACGTGTCGGTGAAGGAAATTGATGGTAAGGTCATCTTTCTGCGTAAGTTGGAACGTGGCGGCAGTGAACACTCCTTTGGTATCCATGTGGCCAAATTGGCCGGAATGCCCAAGAGTATCGTGAAACGGGCCAATGACATACTGAAACAGTTGGAAACAGAGAACCGTCAACAAGGTATTGGCGGAAAACCAACAACCGAAATCGCCGGTAGTCGGGAAGGCATGCAGCTGAGTTTCTTCCAGTTGGACGACCCGGTGCTCTGCCAGATACGTGACGAGATTCTACACCTGGACGTAAACAATCTTACCCCTATCGAGGCGTTGAACAAATTGAACGAGATAAAACGCATTGTATTAGGTAAATAACTTAGTTATCAACAACGGAAATATCCCTTATGGAAAAGAGAAAACTCAAAATTACGGAACTGAACCGCATGAGTGCGGATGAGTTTAAGGTGGCGGACAAATTGCCTTTGGTAGTGATACTCGACGATGTACGCAGTCTACACAACGTAGGTTCGGTGTTTCGCAGTTCGGATGCCTTTCGTGTCGAGGCCATCTATCTGTGTGGCATCACCGCCTGTCCTCCTCAACCCGAAATTCACAAGACAGCCTTAGGTGCCGAGGATACGGTGGCATGGAAGTATTTTAAGGATACCATGGATGCCGTTCGCAGTCTGCAGGCTGAAGGGTATTATGTCTATTCCGTGGAACAGGTGGAGCGAAGCACCATGCTGAACAAGCTGGAACTGGAAAGCGATAAGAAGTACGCTATCGTGATGGGTAATGAGGTAAAAGGTGTCAAGCAGGAAGTGGTGAACCTCTCCGATGGTTGCATCGAAATACCTCAGTTTGGTACGAAACATTCCTTGAACGTATCCGTGACGGCAGGTATTGTCATTTGGGAGTTCGCCCGTCTGTTGATGAAATTATAGCGTGCTTCCTTCTAAGGGATTCGCTATGTGGTTTTACATAATCAATATAGGTTTATTAAGTGGATAATAACATAGGTATAATCGTTTTCAATAGACTGTTGAAAACGTTGTTAATTGTATGTGTGATAATTATTTGTCCTGTGAATGGACTAAGTGATAAGTCTCCTGATTGGGAGACCTTGTTGGAGCGAATACTTTCGGATGAGGATGGGGAAGAGACCGGATGGCGCAACCTCTACGAAGACCTCTGTGAGATATACGACAATCCTTTCAACATCAACACCATTACCAAGGAGCAGTTGGAACAACTGCCGTTTGTCTCTCCTCAACTGACCGAAAACATCTTGGCCTATCTCTACTCTTATGGTCCGATGAAGAGTTTGGGTGAACTTCAGCTTGTTGAAGAGATGGACTATACTACCCGTCAGTTGCTTAGTCATTTTGTTTATGTGGGTGAAAAAGAAGAAACCGGAGGTAATTCCATTTGGAAGAACATGTGGCGTCATGGTAAACATGAGTTGATAACCAGGGTAGACATTCCTCTTTATCAGCGTGACGGCTACAAATCTTACAGTGACAGTATCCTGCAACGCTATCCGAATCGCAAATACGCCGGTGATCCTTATTATCACTCAGTCCGTTACAAATATAGCTATAGTGACCGTCTGGCTGTCGGTTTTGTAGCTGAGAAAGACCCGGGAGAACGATTCTTCACTTCCGACCACAAAGGGTACGACTTTTATTCCTATTACCTGATGCTACAGAATATCGGTTGGTTGAAATCACTGGTCGTAGGTAATTACCGGTTGAACTTCGGTCAAGGACTGGTTATGAACATGGATTTCCGTTTGGGTAAGAGTGCGGCGTTAGCCTCTATTGACCGCCTCAGTAAGGGTATACGCAAACATTCGTCTACGAGTGAGGACAATTACCTGCAAGGAGTGGCTTCCGCTTTTCGGTTCGGCAAGTTCACCGTTACCGGTTTTTATTCGTACAGAAAGCAGGATGCCACCCTGAAACAAGACTCCACGATATCCACAGAGCCGTTCATAACCTCGTTGAAAACTGATGGCTATCATCGTACTCCATTGGAAATATCAAAGAAGAATAATATCAATAACACCTTGTTTGGCAGTAATATAACATTTATTCACCGGGGTGTTAGAATTGGGTTAACCGCTGTTCACAACCAATTCAACAGATTGTTGAATCCAAGTAGTGAAGCTTACAAGAAGTACTATCCGCGAGGTAAGGAATTCGGTGCGGCGGGAGTGGACTATAGTTACTTTCATCCGCGTTTCACTTTTGCGGGTGAAACGGCTCTGAGTAAGGGTGGCGGCTTTGCCACCTTGCAGGTGTTGCAATGGAAACCTACCCGTGATTACAAGTTTACTTTCATTCAGCGATATTATTCGAAAGATTACCAATCGCTATATGCCAGCTCCTTTTCCGAACAGAGCGACGTGCGCAACGAGTGTGGGTACTACATCGGTGTGGATGCCTCTCCGTTGGACCAACTTCGCGTATCGGGTTATGTGGATTTTGTCCGTTTCCCCTATCTTCGTTATCAGGTATCCATCCCCTCCTCAAGATGTTTCGATGCCATGTGCCAGACTGTTTGGAGTGTGGACAACCGTCATACCCTGACACTGAGATACCGCTATAAGAGCAAGCCGAAGGATTTCAAACTGACGGATGCCCAGCAAAAGGGTGTGGACTCGGAGTTGCAGCACAGGGTGCGTCTTCAATGGCAATATGTGCCCACAGATTGGTTGTCGTTGCGCACTTCGGCGGATTATACCCAGATAGATTTTATCACTCAACGGAAGCCCGACAGGGGATACATGTTGTCGGAGGTGGTTACCTTTCAACCCGAAAAGTCATTTCCTCTTGAGGGCAGTCTTTCCGCTTCGTTCTTCCATACGGACAGTTATGCCAGTCGGGTCTATCAATATGAGCGAGGATTACTCTATGCCTTCTCTTACCCTTCATTCTATTATCACGGCGTGCATTTCTCCGCGTTGTTGCGGCTCAACCTTGGCAAGCGTTTCACTTTGGTGGCGAAGTATGGAGACACCTATTACACGAACAGGGAGTCCATCGGTACCTCGCAGCAGAAGATTGACGGCAACCGCAAACAGGACGTGCAGATTCAGTTACGCGTGAAGATATAGGAGCGTGGTCATCCGCTCTTCGGTAAACAGCTCGTTGGCTATCCGCAGCAGTGGTTCAGGTTGCAAGGCCATGATACGTTGGAACACAGCCTCCTGACTCTCGTATTTGTTGTAATGAAGAAAAGTCTTCCCCATGTCCAGGGCAATGTTCTCAAAATTGTCCGCCGCCACCGCTATTTGTCCGACAAGTTGTTTTTGCGCCGCCCGCAGCTGGGTTTGTGTCAGTGGCTTTTCCCGTAGTATGCGGAGTTCTTTCTTTATCAAACTGATGCACTTGTCCACGTCAGCGGGGTCGCAGCCGAAATAGATGCTGAAAGTGCCCGTATCGGTATAAGAGACGAGGTTGCTTTCTACCGTATATACCAAACCTTTCCGTTCGCGCAGTGACACGTTGAGTCGACTGTTCATTCCCGGTCCTCCCAACAGGTTATTGAGCAAGTAGAGTCCCGTACGCCGGTCGTCGGTAGCCGGAAAACTGCGTGTGCCTATCATCACATGCGCCTGGTGGGTCTCTTTGTCACACGACTTGTAAGTAGGCATATAGTCGGGTAGGGTGGTACACGGTTTACGCGTGGTGGCGGGCTGGATGTCCGCTGTAGCTTCTTTCACCTTGCGGACAATGGTGTTGAAGGGTATGTTGCCGAATACGAAGAATACCATATTGTCCGGATGATAGTACCGCTCGACCCATCGCAACGCGTCGTTGGTGCCAAACGTACGCAGTGTATCGGGGTTGCCCAGTATATTACGTCCCAATGGATGGTCTTTGAAAGCCAGTTCCTCGAACTCGTCAAAGATGAGTTCCGATGGAGTGTCTTCGTAACTTTGTATTTCATCCAGAATCACCTCCACCTCCTTTTCTATCTCATGTGGAGGAAAGGTGCTGTGAAAAACGATGTCCGTCATTAGGTCAAGTGCCCGACCGAAGTGTTCCGCCAGGGAGGTAGTGTAGATGACCGTCTCTTCCTTGTTGGTATACGCGTTCAGGTCTCCGCCTACATGTTCCATCAGGTTCAGGATGTGCCACGCGCGCCGTTTCTTTGTTCCCTTGAAGATAAGATGTTCTACAAAGTGCGCCAGTCCTTGCTCGTTGTCGGCTTCGTCACGCGTCCCCGCATTGATGGCATAACCGCAGTAAGCCACCTGGGTAGGCGAGGGGGCGTGTATGATACGCAGTCCGTTCGGTAGCGTGTAGGTATTGTATAGCATCTCTTGTTCTCAGTTTTTTTTCGGCTGCAAAGATAGTGCATGTCAAGGATAATTTATAGCTTTGTCGCTCGTTATTCCATACATAAGTAGGATGACAAATAAAAACTCATGAGGACTTAGGAATGATTTCATTAGAGAAGATACACACAACTGATGGACGATACGCTTTTGTGGAATCGTTGCTTGCTTCCGCCTTTCCCGAGGTGGAACGCCGTGATACTGCCGCCCAACGCTATTTTACGGACAATAATCCGAACTTCTGTTGTTATTTGGTAAAGACGGAGACCGAATGCGTGGGATTCATTACCGTATGGGATTTTGTCCGATTCTGTTACATAGAACACTTTGCCATCGACGGGCGTTGCCGTAATTCAGGATATGGCCGGGAAGCTATCAGTACACTGATGTCCATGGTCGGACGCCCGTTTGTATTGGAAGTGGAATTGCCTGAAGACGAGATGAGCCGTCGCCGCATCGGCTTTTATCAGCGTCAAGGCTTCCATTTGTGGGATACCTGTTCCTACCTTCAGCCTCCCTATCGAAAAGGCGGCGAGACACTGCCTATGTACCTGATGGCTTCCGCGACGCTGAATCCTGAAACTTGTTTCAGTCTCATTAAGAGCCGGCTCTACAGCGACGTATACGGAGTTGACGAGAAGTCCGTGTCCCGTCAATAAGTCCCGTTGACCGAATAGAAACGCTTGCGGTACTCTTTGGGCGAAACGCCCACGTAATGTTTGAAATACTTTCCGAAGAAGGTTTGGCAAGGAAAGTTCAGCTGTACGGATATCTCCTTGATGCTGAGGTTAGAGACTTCGAGCAGTTGCTTGGCCTCGGTGATGACCATCTGCACAATCCAGTTGGACGGCTTGATGCCCGATTTCTCCTTGATGACGTTGGAGAAGTAACGCGGCGTGATATGCTGCAGGTTGGCGTAGAAGGTGACTTCACGTTCTTTTCTGAAGTTTTGGAAGAGGGCTATCATAAAGTTCTGTAGCACCATATCGGGCTTGGTTTGCGTCACAGGGACGGCGGGGCAGTTGCGAAAATAGATGTTCAGCACCTCGTAGAAAAGCATCTGTCCCATGCTTTTGATTACCTCAGCCTCCAGTTGTCTGCATGTAGGATTCAGCGTCTGCGATGTCTCCGCCTTCATGCGATGACCCACCTCGGCCACCAGCCGCTTGAGCAAATCGGTCTGCTCGGCAGGCAGCGAGAGATAAGGATGTTCGCGTATGAAGAGCAGATTCTCTATGCTCAGTACACGGTTGCCCGAAAGAATGGCATAGTCCGTGTCCGCTTCCACCATCAGTCCCGACGCGTCGGGACTGGTATACTCCACATGGAGCAACATGGAAGGGATGTAGATGAACATGTCGCCATGCTGTATGTCGAATATACCCTTCTCGATGGAGACTGTCAGTTTGCCTCCCGTACAGAGAAACACGCCACATTTGTCCATCGTGGAGATGAGCCGCCTCCCCTCATTGTTTAAGGGCACATGGCGAGGCACTTCGAGTATTTTGAAAGGGAAGTCACCGTTGGCCATACAGAGAGTTGTCTTAAAGGATTATTTGTCGTAGCCGGACACAAACTCGTCAGAGACGGAGTTGCCGATGTGTTGACAGGCATCCGCTGAGAAGTCGATGCCGCAACGGATGATGTTGTCCCAGTCCTTGGCGGATAGTTCGGACAGGTCATCACGACGAATGCGGTTCTTCAGCAAGCCATAAATCACACCTGCGTTGAAATTGTCGCCCGCTCCCACTGTGCTGACGGCTTCGATGGCCGGCACATCATACGTCTTGACAAGCTCCTTCGTGAAGAGGGATATTTCCTTGGCTCCGTTGGTGCAGATAAACTGCGGGCAATAGAAGGAAATCTTCTCTTTGTATATCTTCGCCGCGTTGTTACAATTGAAGAGGTTGCTGAAATCGTCAATGGAGCCGCGCACAATGTCGGCGTACTCCAGATTCTCGATGATGATAGGCGAGAGCTTGATGGCATCGACACGGTGTGTCGCCCTGAAGTTGATGTCGTAATAGAGCAAGGCGCCGTTGCCGCGCGCATATTCGAGAAAGTCGGACACACGAGGACGCAACACGGGATTGAGCACAAAATAAGAACCGTATATCACGACATCATTGGCGGATATCTCGGGAAACTCCACGTCGAGACGCTGGTTGGGGTAATCCTTGTAGAAGACATAGTCCGCGTCGTTGTGCTCATCGAGGAAAGCGAGGGACAGGGGCGACTTGCCTTCCGGAAAGACACAGACGTGATTGGTGTTCACCCCGTTCTTCCGCATGAAATCGATGATGCGCTGACCTACACGGTCATTGCCTACCTCGCTGATGAAATCCACGTTCGTCCCCATGCGTCCCAAAGAGACAATGCCGTTGAAGACGGAACCACCGGGTACGGCGGCTGTGGGCTGGTCGTTCTTGAATATGATGTCGAGTATAGTCTCGCCGATGCCAATTACTTTTCGTGCCATATAGTCATTCGTTTATATGAATCTCATTTGTTCTTAATCCTTTTCATCCATTAGAGAACCGATAGTTCTGCGATAATGCATTGCAAAAATACGGAAATAATCGAATCGTAATACTATTGGGCGGATAATTAACGGCATTTATAAAAGAGAGGCGGCTTGCATCCGCAAGCCGCCTCTCCTATAAAAAGTAATTTGATTCTTCGTCTGTTGAGGCTTCATTACATGATGCCCTGTGCCATCATAGCCTTGGCAACCTTCATGAATCCTGCCACGTTAGCACCCTTCACATAGTTCACATAACCGTCAGGCTCTGTTCCGTACTTCACGCAGGCGGCGTGGATGTTCTGCATGATGCTCTTCAGTTTGTTGTCCACCTCTTCGGACGACCAGCCCAACTTGATGGAGTTCTGTGTCATCTCCAAACCGGAAACGGACACACCACCCGCATTGGCGGCCTTACCCGGAGCGTAGAGAATCTTTGCCTCTTGGAACACGCGGATAGCTTCGGGAGTAGAAGGCATGTTGGCACCCTCGGACACGGCGATTACGCCGTTTGCCACCAACTGACGAGCGTGGTCGCCGTTGATTTCGTTCTGAGTGGCTGACGGCAGAGCGATGTCGCCCTTCTCACCCCAAGGTTTGGAACCTTCCACATATTTGCAACCATATTTCTCCGCGTATTCACGGATACGTCCACGATAGAGGTTCTTCAGTTCCATGATGTAGTCCAGTTTCTCGCGGTCGATGCCGTCCGGGTCGTAGATGTAACCGTCGGAGTCTGACATGGTAACGACTTTACCACCCAGTTCGATAACCTTCTCCGCGGTGTATTGTGCCACGTTTCCTGCACCTGAGATGAGGCAAACCTTGCCTTTCAGGTCCATACCCTTGGTCTTCAGCATCTCCTGCAGGAAGTAGATGTTGCCGTAGCCGGTAGCTTCGGGACGGATCAGCGAGCCGCCGAACTCGATACCCTTACCGGTGAATGTACCCGTGAACTCGCGGGTCAGCTTCTTGTACATACCGAACATGAAACCTACCTCACGGCCACCCACACCGATGTCACCGGCAGGAACGTCGGTCTCCGGACCGATGTGGCGCCACAGCTCCAACATGAAAGCTTGGCAGAAACGCATTACCTCTGCGTTGGACTTGCCTCTCGGCGAGAAGTCGGAACCACCCTTGCCGCCACCCATAGGCAGCGTGGTCAGTGAGTTTTTGAATGTCTGCTCAAAAGCCAGGAACTTGAGGATACCCAAGTTTACGGAAGCGTGGAAACGGATACCGCCTTTGTACGGGCCAATGGCGTTGTTGTGCTGAACACGGTAACCCATGTTGGTCTGCACGTTGCCCTTGTCGTCCACCCAAGTGACGCGGAACTGGTATACGCGGTCGGGGATGCAAAGGCGTTCAATCAGGTTTACTTTATCGAACTCGGGGTGCTTGTTGTACTCCTCTTCGATGGTTCCAAGTACTTCTTCCACTGCCTGATGATACTCAGGTTCATTGGGAAATCTTCTTTTCAGATCTTCTAAGACTTTCGCTGCATTCATAATAGAATCTTTTATTAGTCGTTTTAAGTTGCATTAAAATATCACGCAAAAGTATATATAAAAAATGGAATACAAAACATATTGAAAGGAAAAAGAAAGAAAAGTATCAATATGAATGCTTTCGGTCGCTATTTATGCAAAAAGTAACCTTTTGACCTCTGAGGTGGACAGGGGTCATGACACAATCTTCAGCCCGATAATTGATGAGATTTGGTAAATATTTCAAACCTATGCATTTATTTGGCATACCTTACGTCATAACTTTGCGTCACAAACAATAAAAACGAGCAAAGAATATGGCAAAGACAAGTATCCAATACATTAAGGAAGCCGCAAAGAAGCTGGTTGGCAGCAAACTTCAAAGATTGGGCGCTGTCAAGACGCAGGAAGTTTTTCAAGGCGTTATGCGGACGGTCGGGCTGAATACACCGGAAGAAGTGTACCTCTTTGTGGCTCAATTTGACCTCAGTTGCAGAGACGAAATATCCAATATGGACGACTTGGCTCGTTATTTCGGGTGTTCCTCCCTTGACATGATAGAATATGTGCCTGCACTGAAGTCTCTTGAGGGCAAGGGATACCTTGTACGGCGCGGCAAAAGGGAAGGGAACATCCTTCGTCAGCATTATGTCGTCAGCGAAGCCGTAATGGCGGCAATCATTGATAACGAGCCTGTGACCGCCAGACAAGTTGAGGTTTGCCATGTAGAGGTGGACAAATATGAGTTTTGCAAGGCTATTGCGGACAAGGTGGAAGACGATGAAGTGGTAACGGACGACCTGACGCAGTTTGTCGAGAAGCAAGAGCTCAACAACCCGCACCTTCATTTTGTGGAGAGCCTGAAGTCCATTGTTCCCGATATCATCGATCGGACACTCTTTTACGACATGTGCAACGACAACTTCATCAGAGACGGCGAGGGAGAATCTGTCATAAGCTCCACGATGAGTGACATGTTCTCCAATATCCGTCAACGGATGTCGGTGAGGAAAAGTCTCATGGAGGGGGAACACATATTGCAGAGGTTGGGACTTTGCGAGTTGAAAGATGAGGATGAAATTGTATTGACCGATGAGGGGAAGGAGTTCTTCTATGGCGAAGACTTGAAGGCTTTCACCGTTTCGCTGAAATGCGAGGACATCTATGGCTTTCTGGAGAAAGTACACGATTTCTTTCATGACCGCAACAAATACGATGCGGGTGAAGAGCGAAATGTGTTCATGCTGAGAAGGTACTTAATGAGGTTTGAGACTCCCAACATGCACTTGCCGTGCGTCCAGCGTGTCAGCCGACTCGTAGAGGACGCATACGACCGTGTGCTGTTGTACATCATGGGTTACAACTTGACCGAGAACGACTCCACCTCATTGACCTACGAGGTGGGGAGAATCTATCCACGCAGGCAGCGCCGCAAGGTGACGGGAGACTTCAAGGACTACAACCATTTTCTCCAGAAACAAGAACTGGTGGAGATAGAGAAGACATCCTCTTTGTTTGGAGAGGAAGTATATCTGGTATTGACGGACAAGGGGAAGGAAACACTCTTGGGCGAGGATGCCGAATTGTATACAAAGGAGGTGTCGGACAAGGACTTGCTTCCTTGGGACAAGATTACCGAAAAGGCTCTGTTCTTCCCCAGTGCGCTTGCCGAGCAGTTGTCTCTCTTGCGCAACAGTCTGAGTCAGGAATACTACCAAGGTCTTTGCGCCCGTCTCGAAGCCAACAAGCTGCCCAAGGGCATAGCCGTATTGCTCTACGGCGAACCTGGAACCGGCAAGACGGAGAGCGTCATGCAGATAGCCCGGGCTACGGGGCGAGGCGTGATGCACGTTGACATCAGTGCCACCAAGACCTGTTGGTTTGGCGAAAGCGAGAAGCTCATCAAGAAGGTGTTTACGGACTATCGTCGACTCTGCGAGAAGAGCAAGGTGAAGCCCATCCTGTTGTTCAACGAGGCTGACGCCGTCTTTTCCAAGCGTAAGGATGTGGGCAGCGGCAGTGTGGCACAGACGGAAAACGCCATCCAGAACATCATCCTTGAGGAGATGGAGAAGCTCGACGGCATCCTCATCGCCACGACTAACCTTGCCGACAACCTCGACGGGGCCTTCGAGCGTCGTTTCCTCTTCAAGATACGCTATGACAAGCCCACCATTGAAGCAAAGAAGAGCATTTGGATGAACAAGTTGCCGAGGCTCTCGGAAGAGGATGCCCAGACTCTCGCTGCCAATTACGAGTTCAGTGGCGGTCAGATAGACAACATTGCCAGGAAAGCCCTCATGCAAGAGGTTGTCAAGGGCGACAAGCCAACTCTCGACCAGCTGTTGAAGATGTGTAGTGAAGAAAATATTTCGAAGAGAGTATGCAAACGGATAGGTTTCTGCTGACTCTTTTTATTTTCAAAAGAATTAAATAACTTTGTAAGCCTAAAGATTTACGATATGCCGGCGAACCTATTCGGACGATACATGTGGCTCATTGATACGCTCCGCCACTACGGACATCTTTCCTACAAGGAGATTGACGAGAAGTGGCAGCGGAGCGGACTGAGTTGTGGAGGCACTGACATCATATTATAAGGACTGACACATGAAGGGACTGAACTTTATAGCAATAG
>CAVFNZ010000050.1:0-3885 GCA_963624095.1 Clostridium sp. CAG:217
CAACGAGTATAGGTTCATCGTCACTTGAACCCATACTCGACCGGGAGCAAGAAGAATCCAGAACGTTGAAATCCGTTTTTATGACATGATATTTTGCGCTTTCGATATTTGTATATAATTTTGTATCTGTAATCTTCATTATACTGAATGTTATGTGGCATACAAGGATATAACTATCATTATAATAATACTTAAAAGATAGATACAAATGGCGGATTTCTATGAATATTCAACACCTGAACTTGTGCGTTTGCTTGGATCGCGCTTCAAGGAGTACAGGATGCGCTGCAACCTCACTCAAAGGGAAGTCGCCCAACAGTCTGGCATAGGTTTAACCACAATACACAAGTTTGAGAACGGAACAGCCGACAATCTTTCGCTGTCGACATTCATTCTTTTACTGAAAGTCGTAGGTCAGGTAAACGCATTGGACGACTTGCTTCCTGAATTGCCTGAATCTCCTTACCTGATGCGTAAAGATGAGAAGAAAGCACAACGTATTCGCCACTCTAAATAGCACAAGAATATATGATAAGGTCACTAAGAGTTATACTTTGGGACGAAGAGATAGGTAGGCTTGCATGGGACGAGCATCGCAGACTCTCGTACTTTACATACAGCCCGGAATTCGTTAAAAAGGGAGTGGACATATCGCCATTTTCAGCCCCCATTACAGGGATAAGAGCACTTGCGCCCGTATGGGGCGAAAGTGAAAAGATATACCAGAAGCTTCCGGCCTTTGTCGCAGACTCATTGCCCGATGCGTGGGGCAATCAGCTGTTTGACCTTTGGCGTCAGCAAAACCACCTTTCGGGTGCAGACATCAATCCACTTGACAAGCTGTCGTTTATCGGCAAACGAGGCATGGGAGCTTTGGAATTTATGCCGGAGGTAAGTCACGAACAAAAATCGGAAAAGATAAACATGAAATCATTGGCGGATATGGCGAAACGTATCTTCGTGGAAAGAGAAAATGCCCGTATATTGCCAGAAGAGTCTATAACAGTGCAATCCCTACTGACTGTAGGCACTTCCGCCGGTGGCCGCCAACCAAAGGCAATCATTGCCATCAACCGCAAAACGGGCGAGATTCGCAGCGGACAAATTTCAGGTTTGGATGATTTTGATTATTGTCTGCTGAAGTTCGGCAACTCCGAATATTGCTCATCGGAATTGGAAATGACCTATTACGAATTGGCCACAGCCGCAGGAATCCGTATGATGCCATCGGAATTGTATGCCGTTGAGAACAATAAGCACTTCATGACCAAACGCTTTGACAGAGATGGAACGAAAAAAGTGCATACCCAAACATTGGCAGCCATTTATCCGGATGCGGATAGTTACGAACAGCTGATAATGGTCTGTCGCAAACTCCATCTTCCAGAGTCCGACTGCCAGGAAGTCTTCCGTAGAATGGTTTTCAACGTCTTGTCGAACAACACAGATGACCACAACAAGAATTTCTCATTTATAATGGCTAAAGATGGTTCTTGGCGCTTGGCTCCCGCCTATGACATAACCTATATCATAAACCGAGGTGGTTATCTGCCTAATGAGGAACATTGTATGTACATACGCGCCAAGCTTTGTGGCATCACCCGCGATGACGCCATTGACTTTGCTCGCGCCAATGGCATTCGCCGACCGGACGCTATCATTCGCGATGTCGTTGCTTCGCTGAAGAATTTTCGTCAGGTAGCATCGAAGTATAGTGTCAACGAAGAATGGACCGGCAGAGTGGAAGCCACTATCGTCAAACATCTAAGGGATTGGGGCGAATGGGATAGCGATCGACCTTCATCACCTACCGTAATCAATGGACACATTGTCAAGAATGTCCGTATTGAAGAAACATACAAGGGCAATTATCACCTGTATGCCGATATTGACAATGTGGAGCGTAAGTTTGTCATTGGGAAGAACAAAGAGGAGTTTTCACGGATAAAAAAGACAGGCTTGGCGAATATCACAATTAGCGAATTGACGAAAATGGTCGAGAAGTATTTTAGGTTCCTCCGGGATTCTGAATAGCAAGGATGCTATGCGGTGCCTGTAGCTAAGTTGACAAGAAATTCAGTAATAGATGTTCAAAAAAACGCAAGTACTTACGTTGCCCGATGAAAGTACTTACGATGGCACATGAAAGTACTTACGTTGCCCATCGTAAGTAGTTTCATTTTTTTGCGTAATTTTGCCGACATCAACAAAGCAAAATGATGGGTATGGGAAAAGGGATATTCAGTCGCACCGAGCGTTTGCTGGGTTGCGGTTTCATGGAGGCGGTGCAACGGAAACGGGTCATCATCTTCGGCGTAGGCGGTGTAGGCAGCTGGTGCGCCGAGAGTCTGATACGCACCGGCATACATCACCTCACCATTGTCGACTCCGACCGGGTGAGCCTCAGCAACGTGAACCGCCAACTCATGGCTACCCTACAGACCGTGGGCGAGGTGAAGGTGGAGGCGTTGAAGGCACGGCTCCTCTCCATCAATCCGGATGCCGACATCCGTGCCCTGCAACAAATCTATTCCGCCGAAACGGCTACCAACTTTCATCTCGAAGAGTATGACTACATCGTCGACGCCATTGACAGCCTGGAGAACAAGGCCGCTTTGATACGCCACGCCTGCGAGACGGATGCCGTGTTCTTCTCCTCCATGGGAGCGGCACTGAAGATGGACCCCACACGCATTGCCGTGGCGGAGTTTTGGAAAGTGAAAGGTTGCCCACTGGGAGCCGCCCTGCGCCGCAAATTCAAGAGAGCCCATCGCTTCCCAAAGAAGAAGTTCAAATGTGTCTATAGTGAGGAACTGCTGAAAAACAGGGGTACGGGAGAGGTGGACGAAGCCGTCCCGACCCCGAAACCCCAGGCAACCGAAGGGCCAGGAGACCCTGCCTTGGTGAACCATGACTGGAGCGACACGAAAGCACAAATCAACGGAACGTTGGCGCACGTCACCGCCATCTTCGGTTTCACCCTCGCGGGACTAATCATACAGGATATCCAAAAGAAATCAGACGACCTACAGGAATGAACCGGGAAACTACCACATACGCACCCGTAGCACTCTTTGTCTACAACCGCATGGACACGGTGCGGCGGACTTTGACTTGCCTACAGAAGAACCTGTTGGCAGACCAAACCGAACTATTCGTCTTCTCTGACGGAGGAAAGGACGCGAAGAGCTCCCGGCAGGTGGCACGCCTACGGGCTTTCCTGCGTCAAGTGAACGGATTCAAACAGGTCACAGTGGTGGAACGTCCGTGCAACTTCTACTTGGAGCGAAACATCCTGGAGGGCATTGCGGAGGTGTTCCGGACTCACGACCGCCTCATCGTGCTGGAAGACGACATCTGCACGTCGCCCTATTTCCTCACCTACATGAACGAGGCACTGACTCAGTATGCCGATTCGGAGAAAGTGATGCACGTCTCCGGATTCACCAACCTGTCGGTCAAGGACAGAGGAGACACCTACTTCACGCCCCACATGTCCGGTTGGGGTTGGGGCACATGGCGAAGCAAATGGAACAGCCACTTCCGTCACTACGCCAGCCGCACCGAGGCGTTGCAGGGCCTTACCGAGGCGGATTGCCAACGCTTGCAATATGGAGGTTCTTTCCCCTGTCTGAAATCGCTCGACAAGAATCCCATTCCCTGGGACATCTGTTGGGAGATTGCCGTCTATCGCCAACAGGGACTGTGCCTCACCCCTACCCACACGCTGGTGCGCAACATAGGCATCTACAACGGTACGCATTTCCGCTTCTCTAAGCTCATCGGACACTACGAGTATGACCGTCCCGTCAGCGACCGTCCTGTCAAGCTGCCGCCTCCCACGGCCGTCACGGAAGCGGATGCCGAGATAGAGGCTCTCTACCC
>CAVFNZ010000050.1:3895-16565 GCA_963624095.1 Clostridium sp. CAG:217
TCTCTACCCGGCGGCCTTCAAGGACTGGGGCATCCGCTATACGCTGTTGGGCAAATTATTACGTTACTTCTACCTGAAATACATAAAGAAATGACACAGCCGCTGAAAATCGCCTTGGTGAAACAAGATGTCTATCAGGACCTCTACGTTTGTCCCCACACGGAAAAAGACGCGCTCCGCATCCTGCTCTCATCCCAAGTGCGGGTTGACCCCATTGCCCTGATGGCCGATCTCGGCGCGGACTTCTACATCGTGAAGGAAGAACCCGCACCGGAAACGCAGTTCTATCGCTACGTCATCCCTCACATGACACCCTATCTGCGTATGCTGAAAGACCATACGCTGAACCAACTGCCCACGCAGGAGTTCATGTGTCCGGGCAGCACGCACACCCACGGAGAGTACTCCGTGTCGTGCGACGAGGTGGACTGGGGACAATATGACATCGTCATCTCCCTGAACGTGAGTCTGCCCACACGCACCGTGCGCCGCTATCCCAACACGCTGTTCGCCTACATGATAGGCGAGGCCAACATGGCGACCGACCGTGCACGGTTTGGCTACGATGTCACCTTGAACCAAATGGCGCGCGGGAGAGTGACGAGCGACATGCGTCAGAGCAACGAGATAGATTTCCCCTATACCTTTCTGAAAGGGGACACCCTGCAACGACTGCTCGCGACACGCTACCCGCAGGCTATCCGCAAGGGTGTCTTCATGGAGATAAACTCCACCACGGAACGGCCGGTAACCAAAGTCCCGCCATCGTTTCAGCCGCTGGTGGACAAAGGGTATCCCGTCATCCTCCACCAACAACAGATAGAGGAGAACCTGAAAGCGGTGTTCCACTCCAAATACTTCCTGAAGATGGGCGGTCGTCCCATACGCGGCAACTCCGTGGCGGAGGCCATCTCATTGGGAAGTCTCGCCCTGATGAACCGTGACGAAGTGATTCACGGCGAACTCATCATCGATGAGTGCAACGTGAAGAGTATGGACGAGGCGGTGGCGTTGATAGACCGCTTGGAACAGCACCCCGAAGAGTACGAACGGCTACGCCGCAAACAACAACAGGTGCTGACCGACCTTTTCTTTGACAAGCCCATGGCCTCGCTGCGCAACTGTTTGGAACAAAAGCGGAAAGAGGGCGCGGCTGCGGCCTATCCCTTTACCCGGCGCATGGCGGACAGGCTCTTCATCTACAAAATGGCAGTGTATGCGCAGTTGCATCTGCTGTTGCGCACAATAAAAATAAAGAAATGGTAACTCCCGAATAGAAAATAACGTACTTTTGCAGAAAATTACCGAAGGAGAGTTATGAGGGTACTTATCATCAATACATCTGAAAGGACAGGAGGGGCCGCCATTGCCGCATGGCGGCTGATGGCCGCACTGAACAACAACGGGATAAAGGCCAAGATGTTGGTGCGAGACAAAGAGACCGACCAGCTGACCGTGGTGGAACTGAGGAAATCGCTGCTCAACCTGTGGAAGTTCGTGTGGGAGCGCGTCGTCATCTGGAGGGCCAACTCGTTCAAGCAACATGAACTATTCTCAGTGGACATTGCCAACACGGGCATTGACATCACCTCTCTTCCGGAATTCAAACAAGCGGATGTCATCCACCTCCACTGGATAAACCAAGGGATGCTCTCGTTGCGCAACATCCGGAAGATACTGGACTCCGGGAAACCGGTGGTATGGACGATGCACGACATGTGGCCCTTCACGGGTATCTGCCATTACGCGGACACCTGCGAACGTTACATGACCGAGTGCCACGACTGTCACTTCCTCTATGGCGGGGGCAACAGGAAAGACCTCGCTTACAAAACCTTCCAGAAGAAAAAGAGACTCTTGGCGGGCTCACACATCACCTTCGTAGCCTGCAGCCAATGGCTGGAGGCGATGGCCAAGAAGAGTGCCCTGCTGCAAGGACAAACCATCACGAACATTCCCAATGCCATCAACATCAACCTCTTCAAACCGCGCGACAAGCAGGAGGCGCGCAAGAAATGCGGACTGCCCGAGGAGAAGAAGTTACTGTTGTTCGGTTCGCTGAAGATTACCGACAAGCGCAAGGGAGTGGATTACCTGATAGAAGCCTGCAAGCTGCTGCACGAGAAGTATCCGGACATGAGCGACCAATTGGGTGTGGTCATCGTGGGGAAGCAGGCGGAGCAGGTGACGCAACAGATTCCCTTCCCGGTCTACGACATGGCTTATGTGAGCGACGAGAAGAAGCTGGTGGACATCTACAACGCCGTGGACCTCTACGTCACCTCGTCGTTGCAGGACAATCTGCCCAACACCATTGTGGAGGCGATGGCCTGCGGCATACCGTGCATCGGGTTCAATGTGGGCGGCATCCCGCAGATGATAGACCATCTGCACAACGGCTACGTAGCCGAATACATGTCGGCGGACGATTTCGCCAACGGCATCCATTGGGCGTTGAGCCAAGGCAACTATCAGGAGCTGAGCGAGGAGGCTTGCCGTAAAGCCCTCACTTGCTACTCCGAACATACGATAGCGCAAAGATATATCAACATATATAATAAGGTAACGCATCATGGTGCATGATTATTTCTTCCACCCCAGGTTTTCCATCATCACCGTTACCTACAACGCGGCGAAGGTGCTGGAGGATACCATCCAGAGCATCGTGACGCAGACCTACAAGAATATAGAGTATATCATTGTCGACGGAGCGTCCACCGACGGCACGATGAGCATCGTCAACCGCTACCGCAACCACATCCACACCGTTGTGAGCGAACCGGACGACGGACTCTATGACGCGATGAACAAAGGACTGCGGATGGCCACGGGCGACTATGTCTGTTTTCTCAACGCCGGAGACTGCCTGCACGAGGACGACACGCTGCACCTCATGGTCCGCGCCCTCAACGAGGCGCAGACCGAACATGCCGACATGGAGTTGCCCGACGTAATCTATGGAGAGACGGACATCGTGGACGCTGAAGGTCACTTCATCCGGATGAGACGCCTCCGCGCCCCCGAGCATCTTACTTGGAAAAGTTTCCGACAGGGCATGTTGGTATGTCATCAGGCATTCTTCGCCAAGCGCAGTCTGGCCGAGCCCTATGACCTCTCCTACCGGTTCTCCGCGGACTTCGACTGGTGCGTACGGGTTATGAAGAAGTCACACCTGCTTTTCAACACGCATTTGACGCTGATTGATTACCTGCAAGAGGGACTGACCACTCAGAACCACCGGGCTTCTCTGGTGGAGCGCTTCCGCATCATGTGCCGACACTATGGGGTAGTATCCACCGTGCTCCACCACTTTGGCTTCGCCTTGCGAATGGGTCTCTACAAACTAAGGGAACGTCAGGAGAATTCCATCCGCTGACCACTCGTCGCGAAGTCGGTACGCAAATGGAAGATGACAAAGCCTACCGAGGAGAACACTATCAGCGACAACCACTCAAAGAGGATGGCAGGCTGCTTACCGGGAACCAGCAGGCTGACCAGGGCAAAGGCGAAATAGATGCAGAAAAGGAAGACCACCGTTGCCAGGCTTCGGGAGTCAGCGATACCCGAGTCCGCCACCCTTTCCCGAATCGCACGGCGCTGCGCCTCCGTGAAGAGCCAACGGGCACAGATGGACACCTCCAGGAACAGCAGGACTTTCAGGGCGACGGAAAGAATCTTTGGCAATTCCAGTTCCGTATAGAAGAGGTACGAAGAGAAAGAGAAACCATTGACGGAACAGAACTCTCCGAAACAGCCGACATAGAAAATCACCAGCAGCAGAAAAGGTACCGACAGCGCAGCCATACTCCCGAACGACACCTTTGGTGATCGCATCAAGTAGAGTATGGAGCCTGTCAGCAGGTATGCCTGGCAGATGTAGGCTACCGGGACAAGGAATCTATCACACAGGCCGCAGTCATAGCAATAGACCAGCATCGCCAGTTGCGCGGAATCGACAAGCATGGCTATCACGGCACAAAGCGCGAACATACGCTTCAGGCAAACGTACTCTTTGCTGTAAGCGCCTTTCGCGGAAAGAAAGACAACCGACAATGCCAAGTAGAAGAGACTGCTGACTAAGTATGAGATAGACTCAAATGTACACATATATAACACTCCTTCTATATCTTTTTCACGTTAGATTCAGGAACAGAAGACCGGGACTCAACGGACGGAACCATAAAGTCCGTACTACTCTTGCAGTACCGATGTCTTTGGAGGACGTAATACTCCACGACTCCCCGTACCCCAATGTGTTTTCCTGTTGTTGGTCTGTTCTCCGGTCTCATTCAACTTATTTTGCCGTAAAGATATATTCTTTTAATAATATATCCACCCCCCCCCGTTATTTAACATCTATTAAATATCCGAAGGGCTTAGACTGCCTTTGTTAACCTTTCATTGGTAAACGAAGCCGCCCTTCAGCACGTCGAAGAGTCCCGTGTCGAGCAAGCGCAGCGTGGGGATAACGGGCAACGCGGCAAACGACAAGGTCGTAAAGGGGTCGATGCCCGAGTTGACACCCAATCGGTGAGCACACTCCTCCAGCCTGTGGATGCCTGCGATGGCCTCGTCGGTATCGAGGGCGGACATCAGTCCGTAGTAGGGCAACGCGAACTCATCGGCCACCTTTCCCTGGGAGGCGATGACATACCCTCCGCCTATCTCACGCAACCGGTTACAAGCCACGGCCATATCCGTGGCGTTATCGCCCGCGCAGATGACGTTGTGTGAGTCGTGCGACACACTGGTGGCCACGGCACCTCCGTGGATGTCGTACCCAATCAAGGGGCAGACGGCAATGTTGCCATTCTTGCCATACCGTTCTATGGTTGCCAACAGGTTATGCTTTTTCCACTCACCCGGCTGCAAGGGGACCTTTTGCGTCAGGAGCTGCCCCTCTACCAAACCGATGGCGATACGCTGATGGGTCTCGGGGAGTTGGAAATCGTCCGCCGTGAGGGTGCGAAACTTCACCGTGTTCACCGGCGTGCCGGGGCGGTGTTCATCGTTGTCCTTCAGCACTTCTTCCACAGGCACGCCCTCTTTCAGCACTTGATGAATCCGGTTGCACGCCTCGTCCGTCACCACGATGTCGGCCACATAGCCTTCGCGGAGGTTGCCGCGGTTGGGCAGGTGATAGAACCGGCAGACGTTGTACGACGCCATGCTTGCCACCTCGCCCCACGAGAATCCCATCCGCAGGGCCATACGGACAATGTAGGAGATGTGTCCCTCGTTGTGGATGGACGAGAGGTGCTTGTCATCCGTACAGAACGCCAGACGCGAACAATCGAGGTGGTGTTCCTTGGCACAAGTGAGCAACGCCTCCGCATTGTGCGCGGCACTGCCTTCACGAATGTAGATGTTCATGCCGCGGTCGTAGCGTTGTTTCATCCCTTCGGCATCGTAACATTCGTGGTCGTTGCTGATGCCGTGGGCCACATACGCGTCGAGCAGCGAAGCGTCCATACCCGAGGTGTGTCCGTCAATGGGGCGACCCTTGAACAGTTCCAGCTTGGCCATCATTTCGGGGTTTTCATTGACCACATCCATGAAAGACATCACCTCGCCCAGTCCCACCACCTCCTTGCGTCCGATGAACTCGCGCATCTGGTCGGCGGTGAAGTGCCCCGCGCCGTTGGTATCGAAAGGCGTAGCGGGTACGCAGGAGGGTACGACCGTGAAGACACTGATTGGAGCTTTGGCGACCTCGTCCAGGAACGTGCGCAGACCCTCCGCACCGGCCACGTTCACCACTTCGTGGGGGTCGGCAATGACAGCGGTTGTGCCGCAAGGCAACACCGCCTTGCCGAATGTCTTGGGCAACACCATGGACGACTCGATGTGGACATGAGCGTCTATGAACCCGGCCGTCACAATGCGGTCCGTACAGTCTATGACACGATCCGCTTCCTTGGGGTTGATATCGGGGGCTACACGGGCAATCTTCCCATCGGCTATCAGCACGTCGGTCAGTGTGACGGTGCGGCGTTCCGCATCCACTACCCGTCCATTCTTCAGTAACAATGTTTGGTTTTTCATGTTTCGTTCCATCTTTGTACGGATTCTCCTTCGAACCCGGTTGGTGATACTTCATTGATGCAACAAAGTTATGGAATATTTTCGTAGGAACGGAAGAAGGCGGAGGATAAATCCGGGGGCGGCACACAAAAAAGGCAACCCCGCCACCGCGATTCTCCACGCGATGACAGGGCCGCCACACTATCTTTCCTCTTACAGGGAGGCTTTATGGCTTACTCCAACGGAGTGAACTTGAAGTTCTTGAAGCGAGCCTCGCCCTTGCCGCAAACGAACAGGGCAGGCAGCATGCTCTGGAACTCGTAGAGCGTGTTGTGGTTGTAACCGGAGACTTCCATACCCCACGTTTCGCGCGTCCACGTCTTGCCATCGTAGCTGTAAGCTCCCGTCACCACCTGGTTGTTGTTGCGAATCTTCAGCCACAAGTGGTTGCCGCCTTCGTTCATGCCGCTGCGGTTGGCCTTGCCTTTGCGCAAGCGGTAGCGTTTCTCGCTGTCGAAGCCCGTGCCGACAAAGAAATCGCTGTTATAGTAGAGCATCAGTCCGGCCATCGTTTCGGGGTCTTTCTCCACCTCCACTTCCACTTCGTAGGCACGCATGCCTGCCACGAACATAATGGGGCAGGATTGAGACGGGTCATCGCCCAACGCCTTCATCGTCATCACGCCATCCTTCACCCGGATACGATTCGGGTCATAGGCTTTGTAGAACTTCCACTCAAGTCCGGGACGGAACTCTTTCAGGTGTTCGCGGCGGTCGGCTTGTTTCTCGGAAGCAATCGGTTTGGCGATAGGTTTCTCTATGGCCGTGCCCGGCAACGAAGCCTTGAACCATCCGTCCTCGGTCATCTCCACGGGCTCCATCAAGGTCTGACGGCCCAAACTGGTGAAGCTGTTCTCGTAAGAATGGTACACCACATACCAACGGCCGTCGGGAGTGTCTATCAGAGAGCCGTGTCCCTTGGACCACCACCGTTCGGTACGTTTTTCCGTATGGATAATGGGGTTATAGGGAGAGTTCTCCCAAGGACCATTAATGGATTTGGAGCGGGCCATCACCACCATGTGGCTGGTAGGAGGTCCTGCCGTACCGCCCTCGGCGTTGAGGTAGTAGTAGTAATCGCCTATCTTGCGGAGCTTTGGTCCTTCCAGACAGAGACCTTCGGTTTCCCATTCCTCGGGATATTGCCAGCCTTCGTAGACTTTCTCTTCCGTTCCGGGCACGATAGCCAGTCCGTCATCGGTCAGCTTCACCCGTTTTCCGCCGCTCATGAACATCCAGCGTGTGCCGTCCTCACCCACTACATGGCAAGGGTCGATGTTGCCAATCTTCAGGTCGATGGGGTCGCTCCACGGGCCATAAGGCGAATCGGCATAGGTCACGAAGTTCATCCTTCCCTTCGGATGGGCTACGGTGAAGTAGATGTAGTATTTGTCGCCATACTTGGAGATGTCCGGTGCCCACACGGAACCCAGATACGTTTTCAGGGCAAAGCTGATAGGTTCCCAGTTCACCAGGTCTTTCGAGTGGAACACCGTCAGTCCGGGCACATAGTCGAAAGCGGAGTGGGTCATGTAGTAATCATCGCCTTCACGCATGATTGTAGGGTCGGGGTAGTCGCCCCCGAGAATCGGGTTGAGGTAGGTACCATCGCCCAAATCGCCTTGTCGGTTGGACACGGCAACGTTGGCGTTGTCGTCCGCTTGCTGCTTCGGTGCGGTGCATCCGGCAATCAGCAAAGCGCAGGCAAGCGCCGTGAGTGTTTGTTTCTTCATGAAATTTGATTGTTAAAGTTATACATTAATATATTAGAGTAATTCCGTTTTCCGTAAGTAGGTTTCAAGGTTCGCCCCGCCACCGGGGACAACCATTCATTTCAGGTCCGTAGGCAGCTGATGGAGGAAAGTGCGTGTCACGTTGAACGACTTCTCCGCCATGGTGTCCCAGAAGTTGAGGTACTCGTTGAAGTGGTTCTCCCCTCCGGGTATGTCGCTGATGATGCGGAAGCTGAGGAAAGGCACCTCATAGAGATAGCACACCTGGGCAATGGCTCCCGACTCCATGTCCACCGCCAGTCCTTCGGGGAAGCGGCTCTTGATGACGGCAAGTTGCTTGTGGTCCGTAATAAACTGGTCGCCACTGCAAATCAGTCCGCCCACCACATTCGTTTCGGTCTTTATCTCCAATGCGCAACGAAACAATTTCCGGTCGCTCTCGTATGCGGCCGGCAAGCCCTGCACCTGTCCCGCCTCGTTCTCCGGACCACAATCCACGTCGTGATAGACCACCCGGTCGCCCACCACCACATCCATCACATGGAGGGAGGTGTCGATGCCGCCCGCCACTCCGGTATTGATGAGGCAGTCCGGTTGGAAGTGATGTATCAGTTCCAGCGCGCCTACCGCGGCGTTTACCTTACCGATGCCCGACTGCGCCAGCACGATGACGTTGCCGTTGAGCGTCCCCTTCACGAAGGAGCAACGTCCCTTCGTAACCGTTTCCTTTCCGCTGAGGAGCGACTGTATCTGCTCATGCTCTTTCTGCATGGCGTTGATGATTCCTATAATCATAGCTGTATGGATTCCGTTTTAGTGTTTGCTTGCAAAGGTAACGATATTTTATTGAGATGAAAGCTCTTCTTCCGCAAAGTTTGCACAAGCGAAGTTAGGAGCGACCGCGGAAATGCGTTATCTTTGTCCGCAAATTCTATGGATAGCTTATGAACTTACGGAAAAGAATCCTGCCCGATGTGGTAGCAATCATACTTTTCGCCCTCCTTGCGGTGGTCTATTTCACCCCGGCGGTGTTCGAAGGACGCATTCTCTCGCAACACGACTCCGTTGCGGGCATCGGTGCCGGCAAGGAGTCCTCTGATTACCTGGAGCAGACGGGCGAACGTACCCGTTGGACCAACGCCTTGTTTGGCGGCATGCCCACCTATCAGATGTCGCCCAGCTACACCTCTACCGACTCGTTACGCGGGGTGGAGAAGTGCTACAAACTCTTCCTCCCCGAGACGGCCGCACTGGTATTCATCATGCTGTTGGGCTTCTACATCCTCCTGCGCGCCTTCAACTTCAAGGTTTGGCTGGCAGCGTTGGGAGCCATCGTGTGGGCCTTCTCCTCTTATTTCTTCATCATCATCTCCGCGGGACACCTTTGGAAGTTCTACACGCTGGCCTACGTCCCGCCCACGATAGCGGGCATGGTCTTGGTCTACCGCGGACGCTATTTGTGGGGAGGCATCGTCACGGCACTCTTCCTCGCCCTGCAGATTCTCTCCAACCACATACAGATGAGCTACTACTTCTGTTTCGTCATGCTCTTCATGGCCATCGCCTTCGGAGTGGATGCCTGGAGGAAGAAGGAGCTGCCCCGTTTCTTCAAATCCACCGGTGTGTTGGTGCTGGCGGCTCTGGTGGGTGTGGCGGTGAATCTCTCCAACCTCTACCACACCTATCAATACAGTAAGGAGACGATGCGCGGCAAAAGCGAGCTGGTGAAACCGGACACGGGGAACCAAACCAAAAACGGACTGGACCGCGACTACATCACGCAGTGGAGCTACGGAATCGGCGAGACCTTCTCGTTGCTGGTGCCCAACGTCAAGGGCGGGGCTTCCAACCAAGGGAGCAAGCCGCTGCTGATGTCCGACAACCAAACGGCCATGAAGAAGGCCGACACCCGGTTTATGGCTATCTACAACCAGCTCACCCAATACTGGGGCGAGCAGCCCGGCACTTCCGGTCCCGTCTATGTGGGGGCTTTCGTGCTGATGCTGTTCTTCCTGGGAGCATTCATTGTAAAAGGCCCCATGAAGTGGGCCTTGGTGGCAGCCACCGCACTCTCCATCCTCCTCTCGTGGGGAAAGAACTTCATGGGCTTCACCGACTTCTTCCTCGATTACGTGCCCATGTACGACAAGTTCCGGGCGGTATCTTCCATCTTGGTCATTGCGGAATTCACGATTCCCTTGTTGGCAATGCTGGCATTGAAGGAAATCATAGAGCGGCCGCAGCTGTTGCGTGAACGCGTCCGTCCGTTCCTCATCGCCTTCGGGCTGACAGGCGGAGTGGCATTGCTGTTCGCCATCGCCCCGCGGCTGTTTTTCCCTTCCTACGTCTCATCCATGGAGATGAACGCGTTGCAGGGCAGCAACCTGGGTGAGTTCCTCGCCCCCATCCTCGCCAACCTCGAAGAGATGCGTGTGGCGATATTTACCGCTGACGCTTGGCGCAGCTTCTTCATCGTCCTGATAGGGGCACTGCTACTGCTGTTCTACAGTAGGGGGACGCTGAAAAGCCGCTGGCTGGTCACGTTGGTAGCCCTGCTCTGTCTCGTGGATATGTGGCAGGTGAACAAACGCTACCTCAATGACGATATGTTCGTGGAGAAAAGCAAACGCGAGCAAGCCTTCAAACCGACCCAGACGGACAGCTA
Organism: Clostridium sp. CAG:217; assembly: GCA_963624095.1. GTDB lineage: Bacteria > Bacteroidota > Bacteroidia > Bacteroidales > Bacteroidaceae > Phocaeicola_A. Next base: position 14,378 of record CAVFNZ010000050.1, read on the forward strand.
CATCTTGCAGGACAAGAGTCTGGATTACCGCGTGCTCAACCTGGCGTCGAACACCTTCAACGAGAACGAGACCTCCTATTGGCACAAGAGCGTGGGCGGATACCATGCCGCCAAGCTCCGCCGCTACCAGGAACTGATAGAGACGCACATCACCGATGAGATGCAGAGCATCTATCAAGAGGTGGCGGACAACTTCGGTGACATGGCGAAAGTGGAGGGGGCGACGTTCCCCGTGGTGAACATGCTCAACACACGCTGGTTCATCTTCCCCGGCAAAGGACAGACCACCATCCCCTTGCAGAACCCGAACGCCTACGGCAACGCCTGGTTCGTCGACAAGGTGAACTATGTCAACAACGCCAACGACGAGCTCGATATGCTCCACAAGGTCAACCTGAAGGAGGTGGCCGTCGTGGACAAGAAGTTCCAAGGGAAACTGGGAGACAACGGAACCGTTGCCGCACAACGGACAGCGGTGGCGGACTCTACCCGACAGGTGACACTGACCGCATACCTCCCCAACAAGCTGACCTACGACGTAAACTCCCAAGCGGGCGGTTATGTTGTCTTCTCCGAAATATACTACCCCGGATGGCAAGCCACGATTGACGGGAAAGAAGTTCCTCACGGACGTGCGGACTATGTGCTGCGTACCCTATACGTACCGGCAGGCAAGCACACCATTGTCTTCACTTTCGACCCCGTCTCCCTCCACATCACGGAGACCATCGCCTTCTGTGCCTTGGGTCTCTTGGTTATAGGAGTCTTGGTGGGATTGTTCCTGGCTTTCAGGAAAAGCCGTAAGGCATCCGCAGCTTAGCGAACCTTAGGGGAAAGTCGCCTTTAGCGAGCACAGGTTCACTTGTCCGTTGAACCTGTGTTCACGAGCTTGTAGAGCTTGTCGCTCGGACGAATCTTGTCGGGCACTTTGAACGAGACGTGTACCCCTTTCCTCACCGTCTGCACGGGTTTCAGATTGACGCGCGCCTCATCCAGGGTGAGGAACATCGCTCCCGTCGTAGGACCGGTTATGAGCAGCTTGTCCCCTACCTCTATCTCCGACGCCTCTATCAGGAACTCCGCCACGCCGATGTTGCTGAAGTACTTGATGCCTTTGCCTACATAGATTTTCCGCTCCGTGGCTTCCGACCCGTAGTTGCGGCTCCACTCACCCAAGCGTTGCCCCAAGTAGTAACCGTTCCAAAAGCCCCGGTTGAACACCGTCTTCAACCGTTCGTCCCAAGCATCCTTCTTCTCTTCCGTGAAGGTCCCTTCGAGGTACGAACGGATGGCCTCTTTGTAGCACTCCACCACCGTGCGCACATATTCGGGTCCGCGCGCCCGGCCTTCTATCTTGAACACCCGCACGCCGGCCTCTATCATCTCGTCCATGAAACGTATCGTCTTCAGGTCCTTGGGCGACATGATGTATTTGTTGTCCACCTCCAGTTCGATATCGCTCTCGCGGTCGCGCACCGTATAGGCACGGCGGCACACCTGCATGCAGGCACCCCGATTGGCGGAGGCGTTCAGCTCATGCAAGCTCAGGTAGCACTTGCCCGACACCGCCATGCAGAGCGCGCCGTGGCAGAACATCTCTATCCGAATCAGCTCTCCCTTCGGTCCGCGGATTTGCTCCTCCACAATCTGTCGGTGTATCTCCGCCACCTGTTTCAGGTTCAGTTCCCGCGCCAGCACCACCACATCGGCAAACCTCGCATAGAAACGAAGTGCCTCCGCATTGGAGATGTTCAGCTGGGTGGAGAGATGCACCTCCTGTCCGATGCGGTTGCAGTAGTCCATCACGGCCACGTCGGCGGCAATCACCGCCGAGATACCCGCTGCCTTGGCCGCGTCCACGATGGTACGCATCAGTGCGATGTCCTCATCATAGATGATGGTGTTGACGGTGAGGTAGCTTTTAATCCCGTGTTGGTCACAGATGGAGGCAATCTCCCTCAGGTCGTCTACCGTGAAACTGTTGGAAGAGCGTGCCCGCATGTTCAGGTTCTCTATTCCGAAGTAAATGGAGTCCGCCCCGGCTTGTATGGCTGCCGCCAAAGACTCGCGCGACCCCACCGGAGCCATTATCTCAAATTCGTTCAACGTATGCATCATTCCTCGTTTTGCGTGCAAAGATAGTGCAAATCGAAGGCAGAATATCAAGCTTGCTTGAATATTATGCTGA
>CAVFNZ010000051.1:0-16413 GCA_963624095.1 Clostridium sp. CAG:217
TATGCCCTAAAGCGATTATCGGAACACCAACCCAACAATCAGATTTGTATTGTCTCCCAAGAAATACTTGATAAGGGTCTGCATTTTATAAAAGCGGAACCTTTAAACGATTTGGCAAGCAAGGAAGGAGGGTTCATTATGTTAAGAGATTCACAACTTTGGATGAAGATTGGCAGGATATGTTTTCAATTGGCAAAACGTTTGGACATATCGCCAGAGAGAGCTTTCGATATCTTCCAAACAAGCAGGACTAACGAACTGCTTCGTGACGAACGCTCATTGCTTTATCTGATGAGCGACTTGTACATCGTTGACGAGGTTGTGATGGAAATTTGGAATGTACAAGGCGGTTTATTTGGCAAGGTTGTGCCAAAGGAAGAAGTATAATGCTTTCCCATATTCTTCCCTCCCCGCTGCAAATTTAGTCGCAATTGCGACTGTTTTTGCAGCGGGAAGGGCTTATTTAAATATAAATGCTTATCTTTGTACTGCAAATTTAGTCGTAATTGCGACTAAATTTGCAGCGTAAATCATAAAAGGCAAAGATATATGGCTATAGAAAGAAAAGAATACGTCAATCTGCTCATGCAAAAAAGATGGAACGGCAAGGTAAAAATCATCACAGGCATTAGGCGTTGTGGTAAATCTTTCTTGCTGAACACCCTCTTTAAACAAAGATTGCAAGAAGAGGGAACTCCTGAAGACTGCTTTGTCGAATTGGCGTTAGACCGCAAAGCCAATCTTCAGTTTAGAAATCCCAATTTGCTCTACGACTATATTCTAGAGCAAACCAAAGATATGCAAAAGAAGTATTATGTGATGATTGATGAAATTCAATTATCATATAAGGTAAAGAATACGAATATCGATGAATCTTTGGTTTCAGAAGAGGATAAAGGCATGCTATATACGACCTTCTATGACATTTTAAACGACTTGATGGCTCGCTCCAATCTTGATATATATGTTACTGGCTCTAATTCCAGGATGCTATCAAAGGACATTGTCACTAATTTTAGAGATCGTGGCACAGAAATCAGAGTCTTACCATTGTCCTTTAAAGAGTTTTTCTCTTATTCTGGACTCGAAAAAGCAGATGCTTTTGAACAATACCTAATGTATGGTGGTATGCCTTTGGCTGTATTGGAACCAGACGAGCACGAAAAGGTCAAGTATCTCCAAGGACTTTTTACGAATGTATATATGAAAGATATTGTGGAGAGATACAAGCTAAAGGACGATGCTGTTCTGAGTGCTTTGGTAGATGCCCTTTCCTCGTCCGTCGGTTCGCTAACCAATCCGCATAAGCTGGCATGTACGGCGGCTACACTATTAGACAAGACTGCATCAGACCATACCATCAAGAACTATCTAGACTATCTGGAAGATGCCTTCCTATTTAATAGTGCCAAAAGATACAATATAAAAGGCAGAAAGTATTTTAATACCATTCAAAAGTACTATGCTGTGGATCTTGGACTGAGAAACGCCAAACTTAATTTTCGCCAACAAGAACGTTCACATTTGATGGAGAATATGCTGTTCAACGAACTAACTCATAGAGGCTACAATGTTGATGTCGGCGTCGTTGAGGTAGAACAGATGGTTGATGGCAAACGCAAGAAATGTCAATACGAAATTGACTTCGTCATCAATATGGGCAACGAAAAAGTGTATATCCAATCAGCCCTAAACGTAGATGCACCCGAAAAGAAAGCGCAAGAAACGTTCTCGCTTCACAACACAGAGGATTTCTTTCGCAAATTCGTGGTACTCGATGGCAGTCAAAAGATGTGGATAGATAATGACGGTGTAATATATGTCGGCATCATACCTTTTTTGCTAGAAGACTATTTAATTGCAAACAATGCTCATCCAACGCCATAGGTTCATATCATCAACCTAAGGGGGGCAATCGTTTCATCTACTCCTGGAATTAGCAGCAGAATATGCCAAAGAAGAGAAAGGAATGGGGCATTCGCAAGAGAGGACTTAGGCTATCCTCTTGTTATGGGATACCATCGTTTCAGTCGTTTGCGGAGTCTAAACTTACGGAAAAGGTTGAGCGGCTTGCGGCTGATTCTCCCCTTATGGTTGGCGATGAAGTCGTCGACGGCATCCAGTACACGGGCGGAGTTGTTGCCGTCGCGGTGCGCTTCGTGGTAAGCCGTGTAGGCATGGATGTGTTCCATCAACCCGACGGGGTGGAGCAATGCTTGTTCCAAAGCCGGCTCCACGTCTTCCTCCCGGATGACGTTCAACAGGTGCTCTCCCGGATGCGTGTTGCGGAAAGTCACCACGGGCTTGTCCAACATCAGGTATTCGACAACGATGCTTGACGAATCGCAGAGCATGACATCGCTTTGGCGAAAGGTCTCCAGGCCTTTGTTCACCTTGGCGAAGTTCACATTCGGATGCTTTTCAGCCAACCGCTGATAGTCGGCTATGAGCTGTGGGTCGTTCAGCTTGGGGTGGAACGTGATAATCCAGTTCCAGGGACGGCTGGCCGCTATCCGGTCGATGACAGGCAAGAGCTTATAGGCCGAGGTGATGCTTTTGGTGAAAGTAGGCGAATAGAGGACAGTCGGCTGAGTCCGTTTCTCTTCTTCGCCCAGGTCTTTGTCGAAGAAAGCGTCCACCTTGCACCATCCCGTCTCGTAAATCCTGAAGTACTTCTTTTTCTCTGAGAGCCGGGTGAAGTAGGGCGTGCTGCTTGGCCCTTGGGTGCAATAGATGTCATACCAACCACGGAGCGTGAAGTGGTCGTCCACTTTCTCGATGCGTTTGCGCATCGGGTATCCATGGAACACCGCTACCTTGACTCCGGGAAAGAAGTCGTAGACATAGTTGCCTGGGGAAAACACGGCCACAGGATTCCACTCCATCACCTCTTCGATTGTGGTGAGTCGCCTCTCGCCGGGCAACAGCATGTCGGCGCAACTGGATTCCAGATACCACGCCACCTCATCTCCTCTCTTCCGGATCTCCTTTTCGAGGGGACGGAGTATGGAGTAGGCGTAGGTCAGCTGGGCGAAAAACAGGTATCTCTTCATCGGCTACAATGACGGGGAAAACGGTTGGTCTATCCTCATGCCGCCCTATTTGGCGGCGTGAGGATAGTCGATGGTATAGTGTAGTCCGCGGCTCTCCTTGCGCTCCATGGCCTGACGGGTAATCAGATAACCCACGTTGATCATGTTGCGGAGCTCGCAGATGGCGCGCGACGCCTTGCTGTGCTTGAAGAGGTTCTCCGTCTCCTCGTAGAGGATGTCCAGACGTACCCAGGCGCGCTTCAGACGCAAGTCGCTACGCACGATGCCTACATATGAACCCATGATTTGGTTCACCTCGCGCATGCTCTGCGTGATGAGCACCATCTCCTCGTTGTGGGTCGTGCCCTCGTCGTTCCACTCGGGTATCTCGTCGTTGAACTCGTAGCGGTCTATCACGCTCAGTGAGTGACGGGCCGCCGCGTCGGCATAGACCACGGCCTCGATGAGGGAGTTGGAAGCTAAGCGGTTGCCGCCGTGCAGACCGGTGCACGAACACTCGCCGACGGCATAGAGGCGGTTGATGGACGACTCACCGTTGAGGTCCACCTTGATGCCACCGCACAGATAGTGTGCCGCGGGTGCTACGGGGATGTAGTCCTTGGTGATGTCGATGCCCAAGCTGAGGCACTTCTCGTAGATGTTGGGGAAGTGTTTCTTGGTCTCCTCCGGGTTCTTGTGGGTGACATCCAGGTAGACATGGTCTTCGCCCCGGTTCTTCATCTCGTTGTCGATGGCCCTCGCCACGATGTCCCGCGGTGCCAACGAAAGACGTTTGTCATACTTCTGCATGAACTCCTTCCCGTCCATCGTGCGGAGCACGCCTCCGTAGCCGCGCATCGCCTCGGTGATGAGGAAGCAGGGACGGTCGCCCGGATGATAGAGGGCGGTGGGGTGGAACTGGATGAACTCCATATCCTTGACCAATCCCTTGGCCCGGTAGACCATGGCGATACCGTCGCCCGTGGCTACCAGCGGGTTGGTGGTGTTGCGGTATACGGCTCCCACGCCTCCGGTCGCCATCAGCGTGACCTTGGAGAGGAAGGTGTCCACCTCGCCGGTCTCCTCGTTGAGGATGTAGGCTCCATAGCATCTGATGCCCGGCGTGTGGCGGGTGACGATGATGCCCAAGTGGTGTTGGGTGATGATTTCCACAGCGAAGTGGTGGTTGAAGATGGTGATGTTGGGGTGTTGCTTCACCGCCTTTATCAGACTCTCTTGAATCTCCGCTCCGGTGTTGTCCTTGTGGTGGAGGATGCGGAACTCGGAGTGTCCGCCTTCACGATGGAGGTCGAACTCGCCCTTCTCGTTCTTGTCGAACTCCACGCCCCACTTGATGAGTTCCTGAATCTGTCCCGGGGCTTCCCTGACAACCTTCTCCACGGCGGCCCGGTCGCTAATCCAGTCGCCCGCAATCATGGTGTCCTGGATATGCTTTTCGAAGTTGTCAACCTGCAGGTTGGTGACGGAGGCCACGCCGCCCTGTGCGAAATACGTATTGGCTTCTTCCAGTTCGGTCTTGCAAATCAGCGCGACGGAACCCTTCTTGGCCACTTTCAGAGCGAAGCTCATTCCGGCGATGCCTGAGCCAATCACCAAAAAATCGAATTTCCTGATCATAGAAGTGATATGTTTTCAGTGCAAAACTACAAAATACATCTGTTTGCCGAACGCTTTTGGTCGATTTAATTCATGTTTTTCGTACCTTGCGCCCAAAATCAGTTCAGATGAATCGGATATTTCACGCTCGTGTCTCTTTGTACATGTATCTTTTCATAGCCTTGATTGCCGCCTTGGCTGTCTATTTCCTGTGGAACCGCATGCCGGTTGGGGGTGTGGCGATGCTCCTGTTGTTGGTCGTGGCCATTGAGCGGGTGATACACACTACCTACACGATTACCACGGACGGATGGTTGGTTGTTTCGTATGGGCGGTTTCAAAAGCCGGTGGTGATAGCTGTGCGGGAGGTGCGGCGGGTGGAGAAGCTGCGCGGTCTGCACTTCGGTCGCCATTGTCTGGTGGAGTACCTGTTGGTTTGCTACGGGGACGAGAAACACGTGGCTGTGATGCCGGTGAAGGAGGATGAGTTCCTGGAAACCTTACATAAGCGAAGAACGGAGTCCTGACGCGTCCGCCTCCAGCATCTCATTGAGCTCGCTGAAGGAGTGGACGGGGAACGACTGCCCGTTGATTCGCAAGGTCATGTCGTCAGGAGCGTTCGCTTGCAGAAGGGGTAGGTCAGCGGACGGCTCGGTGACACCCGTGTAGCCATTGCGGGCAAGCGCGTTGCGTAGCCATCGGCAGAGCAACGGGTCGGCACTCTCTATGCGGATGGAATGGTAGGCTTTAGTGACGGGGATGTAACCGCCGCGCGCATGGTCGAAGTGGATGGACCGCTGCGGAAAGAGCCGCTCCATGCTGCCGTCGAACACAATGTCCTCCGTGGCTCCGTAGTGCAACCCCTCGTCGGGCGAGAGCAGCCAGAGTTTGTCCGCAAACATGAAAGCCTGTTCCACATCGTGCGTGGAGAGCAGGATGGTGCGCTTCCGTTCGTGAGCGATGGTGTGGAGCAGCTGCATGATTTCGATGCGGCTCACCACATCGAGGAAGGCCGTGGGCTCGTCGAGTAATATCAGGGGACACTCCTGCACCAGTGCCTTGGCTATCATCGCCTTCTGTTTCTCTCCGTCCGAGAGCTCCGCCATGTAGCTGTCCGCCTTGTGCGCGATGCCAACTGACTTGACCGCCTCCCGTATCAGTTGATGGTCGGTCTCCTTCAGTCGCCCGAAGAATCCGGTGTGGGGCTGCCGACCCAACGACACCAGTTCGTACACGGTGAGCCCTCCTACCTGGGTCTTGTCCGTCAGCACGACGCCAATCTTGCGTGACAGTTCCCGTTCGCTATACCGCTCCATGGGCTGTCCCTCGAACAGCAACTCTCCTGAGAGGGGAGACTGGAAGCAAGCCAAGGTGCGCAGCAAGGTAGACTTGCCTACTCCATTAGGCCCCAACAGGCAGGTCATCTCGCCGGCATGCAACACGAAGTTGAGCTGGCGATGAATGACACTCTCGCTTCTTTTACTGGTTCGGTAGCCGATGGACAGGTGCTCGGCTTTCATCACTGGCTTCTTCTCCATGTCAATTGAAATATTGGATCTTACGTTGTCTGATAATCACATAGATGATGACCGGCACACCCAAGACGGGGGTGACGGCATTGAGCGGAATGATGCCCGATTCGCCCGGCAGGATGCAGAGCAGGTTACAGAGCAACGCCACGGCCGCCCCCAACAGCAGCGTGACGGGCATCAATGAGTTGTGGTTGGAGGTGCCCAGCATGAGCCGTGCCACATGGGGCACCGCCAGCCCGATGAAGGCGATGGGTCCGCAGAACGCGGTGGTGATGGCGGTCAGTAGTCCCGTGATGAAGAGCAGTCCGTTGCGCACACGACGGATGTTGATGCCTAAGTTCTCGGCATAGCGGATGCCCAACAACAGGGCGTTGAGCGGCTTGATGTAGAGCAACGCTCCCGCTAAGGCGAGTAAAGAGACGATTGAGAACAACGGCAACTGTGTGGACGAGACTCCTCCGAAGTTGCCCAATCCCCACACCATGTACGAATGGACTCCTTCGGCGGTGGCGAAGAAGTTGAGCAGCGAGATGAGCGATGAGGTGAGGAAGCCTATCATGATGCCGATAATCAACAGCATGACATTGTTCTTGCAGAGCGTGGAGAAGAAGAGAATGAGCCCCATCACCGCCATGGCTCCCGCAAAAGCTCCCGCAATGACTGCGAAGAAACCCGAGAAGCTGAACGTGGTGGCGGCTACGGCTCCTCCGCCGGAGAGCATTACGATGGCCACTCCCAGGTTGGCACCGGAGTTGATACCCAAGATGGAGGGACCTGCCAGCGGATTGTTGAAGAGCGTCTGCAGGATGAGTCCCGTGACGGCAAGCGAAGCACCGCAGAGGAGAGCCGTCACCGCTTGGGGGATGCGAGCCTCCAACAGGATGAACCTCCAACTCTCGCGTTCCACGTCCCTGCCCAAAAGGATGTCCAGTGTAGCACTTGGCGGTATCCGCACCGAGCCGAACAACAGATTGCCCACAAAGAGCAGCAGGATGAGTGCCACGAGCAGGAGACCATACTTCATGCCTGTCGATTGCGTGATGCCCCGGTTCATTCTTTCATCTTTTTGAAATAGTGCAGCTGATAGTCGCCCAACAACTGCGGGTGAAACATCTTGATGTAGTCTTTCAACAGACGGTCGGGACGGAAAGGCGTGTCCTCATAGAAAGGTACGTCGCCCGTGTTGCAGCCATACACATTGCCTTGTTGGAAGGACTTGAAGCGTGCGTAGGGCGCATAGTCCGCCTTCAGCTCACGCAGGGTCTTGTCCGTCGGCTGGTTGTATTTGATGACCCAAATATCCGCTGACTGACCTTTGTCGAGTACCGTTTCGGGGGCGAGGGCGACAGAGCCGCTGTGGTTGTCGTCCGCCCACACATAGTCCGCTCCGGCATCCTTATAGAGTATCCCGAGTGTGCTCTTGCCGCCGGGTACATACCAGATGGAGGCACTCTTCGTGTCACTGATGAGGCTGGGACGGTGTGTGACGGTGTCCGTCAACGCTTTCAGCTCTAAGTAATCATGTTCTACCGAAGCGAACAGGCTGTCCGCCGCCGCACTGTGGCCGAAGAGCAATCCGTAGAAACGCATCCATTCGGCACGCGCCAAGGGCGACACCTCCATGTAGTCCGCGCACTCGATGATGGGGATGCCAATCTTCTCCACGCGTCCGTACCCTCCGCTGTTCTCGAAGGGAGAGAGCAGGATGGCATCGGCATTCAGGTCGATAATCATCTCCACGTTGGGAGCCATGCCGTTGCCCACATCCGTGATGCGTCCCGAAGCGCAACGGTTCCGAATCTCCTGTATCTTGATATACTGCAGGTCGCAGATGCCGGCGATGGATTCCAACGCTCCTATCTGTTGGAGCAGGCTACAGTGTACCGACGAGTAGACGACCGCCCGTTGCAGGGGTGTGCGTATCAAGGTTCCTTCGGGCAACGGAGAGGGCAACTCGTCTTCCTTTGGAACCAGCACATAGGTATGTAGCGTCTTGAGCGTGTCCCAGGGGTTGCGTATCGTTACGGTGGTATATCCTTGCGTGTTGCGGATGGAGAGGTTCGAGGCGTAGGCCAGTTTCACAGGTTCTCCTTCGGCGGAGACTTGCTTCTTGCTTTGACAGGCCATGCAGGCCAATAGTGGAATCAGTATCCAGAGTGTAGCTCTCATAGTTGTGACAGATTAGTTTCGTTTTACCGTTCTCTTCCCGAACTTGGGTCGTATGTCGATGAAGAGTTCATAATTGCGGCGGGGCATGGGACGGCTCAGCACCGTCACGTACTCCGTGTTGAGCAGGTTGTTGACCACTCCCTTGACCGACCAGTCCGCCCATTTGCAGGTAAACCGTTTCTCCACGGAGAGGTTGCTCATGTAATAGGGTTTCAGCCGCCCCGTGATGTAGTTCACCTCGTTGCTGGTGGTGGTGAAGCGTTCGCTGTAGTGACACCATTTGTAGCTTGCCGCCCAGCTCTTCCACTCCGCCCTAAGGGACAGATTGGCGGATGTCTTGGGCACATAGCACAACTGCTTGCCGTAGGAGGCGTCGTCGGAGTTGACCCTCTCGCCCATGTTCTTCGAGGGGGTCTGCGCGAAGCTGCCGTCGAACAGTAGTCGCCAGTCGGGCGAGAGCCGCCAACTGCCGTTGAGGGTAACTTCCACGCCATAGCTGTGAACCTTCTTCACGTTGGATGGACTCCAGAATCCTTTCGCCGTGGGAGTCCACAGAATCCAGTCGGTGATATGCGAATCGAAGAGGGCGACGTTACCGCCAAAGGTGAAACGTCCCCGTTTGACGTTCCACTCGATGCCCCCGTCATAGGTGAAGCCGTGCTCGGGTTGCAGGTCGGGATTGCCTCCGGGTTGGAAGTAGCAGTCGTCCATACTCGGGTAGCGATAGTTGCGTGCGATGGATGCCTTGGCCACCAAGTTCCAAGGTTTGTAGAGCACGAAATCAACAAAGCCCGCGGCGATGGGGGAGATGAAGTCGCCGCCATAGGCTTCCTGCCGGAGACAGGTGGCCAAGGAGAGGCGTTCGGTGGCGCGCCAACGGGCGGAGAGGCTCGCCGTCAGCTCGAACCGCCGCTTGTCGTAGTTGTCTCCGATGTGGAACGGACTCTTGTCGCTGCTCTTCACCCCGTTCTCGTAGGCGGACAGGTTGCCCGTGAAGAACCAGCGTTCGGTAGGGGAGTAGTCCACGTTGAACTGTCCGAAGTAGGTGTCGTTGTAGCTGCGTGAGTGGGTGATGTCCGACGAGGTTTCGGTATGTTTGGTGGTGTAGTCGTAAGCCACGTCCGAATAGGTGTATCCCGCCTTGGCGGACCATTTCGTCTTTTCTTGCGCAAAGTCCCACGAGAGCACGCCGCGTGTGGTGTTTATCTGTTGCTCGTTGGTGAAGTCGAGGTCGCTCTTGTAGTCCACGCTGAGGAACGGCAGGCCGCGCAACGAGGAGGTGTGCCACACGGAGAGGTTGAACCGGTGGCCGTTGTCCGTGCGGTAGGACAAGTCCTGCAGCAGGTGCAGGTCGTCGAAATAGCCGCTCTTGTTCCGCTCCTCGGGATGCCCCTTCTTGTCGTAGTTGGTGTATTTGTAGCGGTTCTTCGCCGTGGCGTAGACGATGCGGGTTGAACTCTTCCAGTGACGGTTTCCGTAGTTGACGCGCAGGAAGTTGTCATAGGTGTCGAACGACCCGATGCCTCCCACGTATTGCAGTCCCCAACCGCGTTCGCTGGTAGAGGCCGTGTTCAGCTCCACCGCACCGCCCAGTCCGCCTCCGGTGAGCGCAATGGACGAGGCTCCGTGATAGAGGGCCGCCTCGTCCATGAAGTAGGCGGGAATCAGGGAGAAGTCCACCGTGCCGAGCATCGGCGAGTTGATGCGCATGCCGTTCCATGTAACCTGTGTGTGTGATGGCGACGTGCCGCGGAACTCTGCGGTCGATTGGGTGGCGCGTCCATAGCTCTTGACGAATACCGTGGCGTTCTGCGTGAGAATGTCCGCCATGCTTTGCGCAATGTTGTCGTGCAGGGTCAGCGAGTCGAGCACGGTACGCTGGATGCCCACCTGCCTGAGGGGGCGTTTACCTTGTACCGTCACCTCCTGGATGCTCAGTTGGTAAGCCTCCTTCTGCTGTTGCGCAAGGGAGGGCAGACCCGTAAGCCCCAGTAACGCGATGTATGCGAAGATTCTTTTCATGCCGTTATTTCGTTGAATGGAAAGAGATGTCGTCCAAGTGATAGTCCGAAATGTAGTGTACCTCCGTGGAGATATCGCCCAGGTTGGGCGTGGAACCTATCTGTCCCGTCTGCACCTTGACGAAGTCGATATGACTCAGGTTGGCGTCCTTGTGGTCGAAGGTCTTGGCGTTCGACAGTTTGTAGTGTCCGACCGCCACGCCCAGCTTGGGTTCGTAGAAGTAGTCCACGCTGCTTTCGTTGTCGGCATAGCCCCAGTCGTATGGCGGAATGGAGGAGATGCCGTCGCTGTAGGTCGACCGGTCGCGCAACTGCGTACCGTAATAGGTGTGACCGCCAACCGCATCCGTCGGCACCCAATCCTGCCAATAATAATCCTTTTTATTCCACTCAATCATGTAGGGCACAACGCCGCTCTTCCCTTGGTTGTCGACCCACTTTACGGGAGAAGCCTTTTGGGTGGGACGGTAATAGGTGATGGCATACTCATAGGTACTGTTGTCCGTACCGTATTCAGACCCTGCCAGCTCGTACCACGGGTCGTCCGGCATCCCATTGCCGTTGATGTCCTGGCTCACCCAGATGATACCCGGCTCGGACTGGTAGCCGTAGGGATTGCCTTTGATGAGCAAGTCCCAGTCTCCACCGCTGTTTTTCACGCTGTGGTCGAACCCGGCAATGACGTATCCTCCGCAGGAGCCCAACGAGATGTTGTACATCTGGCTCCATACATCATTCAGAATATGGTCGCATGCCTGCTTCATGGTGCAGCCGTCCGGGAACGATGCCCCAAAAGCATAACCATTGACTTGGTGTCCCGGTGCCGGCATATACTCATACACTTTGTTTGCCATGGGTTTGCTGGAGGATGAGGCGGCCCTGTAGTAAGTCCCTTCCGAAGGGCAAACGTTCAAGGTGAACTCCTGCGTTTGTTCGGTATATTCATTCTTCATGGTTAGGGTCAAGGTGTGGGTTGTTTCCTGCTTCTCTCCTTGGAAGATATACTCCGTAGCCTTGCCCTCGGCTACGATTTGGTTGTCGAGACACCAGGTGTACACGCCGTCGAAATCGTTCTCGATGAAGTATGCCTTCACCTTGACGGAACGTCCCTCGGCCACGTTGTAGGTGGTCTGCGGGAACTTCCAGCTGAAGGGTATTTCCGAGGGAGGGCATACGTTGACGGTCAGTTCCTCCGTATCCTCTCCTTCTTCGTTGCGGGCGGTGAGCCTTACCGTGTACGTTCCTATCTCGCTCCGCTTGAAGGTGAAGCTTTTCTCTGTCCCTTCCGCCTGCCCGTTGACGCTCCACTGGTATGTCGCGTTCGATTCATTCTCGACGGTCGGCTCCAACTTCAGCTCTTGCTCGGGAATCACTTTGTATCCGCCTTCGGGGACATAGAGTGAGATGAACGGAGCGTTCAATGCCAACACTGTAACCTTGAGCTCCTCTTGCGCACTGCCGTAGCTGTTGGTGACCGATAGCGTGAGGAAATACTCGTCCACCACTGATTGGTTGAATGTATAGGTCGGGTCGTTGCCCACCACCTGATTGCCCAACTTCCAGGTGTAGGTAGTCTGTTCGTCCACATTCAGGTAAGTAGGCGCGATTACCAAGTCCCTGCCTGCCTTGACCTTGTAGCGTGCCGACTCGACATCGAGGTTGATGACGGGAGGCTCGGCCGCCCCCTTCGAATCATCGTTGTCACAAGCCTGAAACAGGACCATGCCAAATAGTAAAGCTATCCAGAGTTGTTTCATCGTCTATTGTTGGTATTGAAATGTTTACATCTTATTTGAAAGCGAAACCATTGGGGTTAATGCCTACATAGAACTTATCAATCAAATCCCTTTGTGAGGAGTACCGGTAGACCACGCCACCCTGTTGGTAGTCGATGGCATCGCTCACATACACTTCGCTGTTGACGGGGTTCACTCCCAATCCGTAGAGTTTGTGGCGTTTGCCGTCCTTGTCCACCGCAGCCTCTATGAATGGTTTGACCGGCACATGCCTGTCGGTGACCGCCATGCGGTAGACATGGTTGTTGATGAGGTAGAGCGTATCTCGGGTCCCGTTCATCGCTATCTGCACGTTGGCTTCGTCGGCATCCATCTCCTGGTTCTGTTCGATGGTACGCGTCGCCGCGTCAATCTTGAACAGATGAGGCACTTCGTCGCCATAGTCACTGCCTTCATATCCGCCGTCCGTAATCACCCAGATTTTCCCGTTGCAGTCTATCTTCATGCTCTTGGGTTGCATGCTGGGCAGTTCGATGACTCCGTCCGCGGCATCCTTCTCCGTGTCGATAACCACAATCTTGTTGCTGTAGTTCCAGCAGTTGGTGAACAGGTACTTGTCGTATTGCACCATCTCTTCGGTGGAGGCGTACTTTTTGACGGAGGGCTGTCCCGTGGGGATGGACTTTATGTATTCCATCGTTTGCGGGTTGAACACGTTCACATAGGGAGCGTAGAGGTCGGTAGCGTATGCCTTGGTCGCACTGACGAAATGGATGTAGCGCGGATTGATCATCTTGCCTCCGGTGTCCGGCGATTCGAGATTCCCCTTCACCTCGAAGGTGTTCGCGTCTATCTTCCATATCACGCCCGAGTTTTCCACGGCGATGTAGGCATCGTTCCCATAAATCGTGATGGACTGGCCCGTGTCGCCTAACTTGTAGCCGTTGGCCCGATAGAAGACCCCGTTTTGCACGGTACGGTCTTTCGGGTTGTAGAAGGTCAGCGTGGAATTGCCTATCCCATTGTTCCCCTCGTTGAGGATGAAGACCCCTTTGTCGCCATCGAACCTCTCCGTGTCGATGCCGCTCTCACTCTCGCATCCGGTGAAGGCGACAAGGCCGCCTATCAAGGTTGCGCTCAGTATCAGATGTCTGATAGTCATCGTATAATTCATCGTTCTATACAATACGTTTTAATTGCTCATTCTCTTGCAGAATGGAATGGAGAAGCGTGGGCGCAATGAGGGGAGTTGTCCAACTCTCGGATAAGGAAGTTGGCGTTCAGCACGAAGTCTAATGGCCGTCCCCGTAAATCCCGCAGGCACTGATGTCCATCCATCTGTTTGTAATGAAAGCAGGTCTTCTGACTCGTCCCTTTCACTTCGGTAGAGACCTTCCCGGCAACATGCGCCAGTGGTTCTGAGTTGACTATCCGAAGCGTCCTTTCCTCGTGCGGAAAGAAACGGAACTCACAGCAGCGGGTACTGTTCAGGTCTTGCACCTGATTCCCTTTTCAGGACAAGGGGAGTGATTCCCTCCTGTCGCACTTTCATGCTGCAAACATACAACAAATATTTGATATGCAGAGATTATTAACGAAAAATAGCCAGTCTTTGGAGACTGGCTATCCTATAGGATGCAAAAGAGGATTGCGCGTGATGCTTGTGTGCCTTAACGGTTGGCGCGTTTGCGCTCCGTCTCGTCGAGGATAATCTTACGCATACGCATGCTCTTGGGTGTTACCTCCACGTATTCGTCCTCTTTGATGTATTCCAACGCCTCTTCCAGGGAGAAGATGACGGGCGGAATGATGCGCGCCTTGTCGTCCGAACCGGATGCGCGCATGTTGGTCAACTTCTTGCTCTTGGTGACGTTGACTACCAGGTCGTTTTCATGAACGTGCTCGCCAACCACCTGTCCGGCATAAACCTCATCCTGCGGATAGATGAAGAAACGGCCTCTGTCCTGCAGCTTGTCGATGGCATAGGCGAACGCCGTTCCGCCTTCCATGGCGATGATGGAGCCGTTGGTGCGTCGTTCAATCTCTCCCTTGTAGGGTTGGTATTCCTTGAAACGGTGTGCCATGATAGCCTCGCCTTGTGAGGCCGTCAACACGTTGGTACGCAGTCCGATGATGCCTCGCGAAGGAATGTTGAACTCGATATTGATGCGGTCGCCTTGAGTCTCCATGGAGACCATCTCGCCCTTGCGGCGTGTCACCATGTCAATCATCTTGCTCGAAAACTCCTCGGGCACGCTGATGGTGAGCTCCTCGATAGGCTCGCACTTCACACCGTCAATCTCCTTGAAGATGACCTGTGGCTGACCAACCTGCAACTCGTACCCCTCGCGGCGCATGGTCTCGATGAGGACGGAGAGGTGGAGCACGCCGCGGCCGGACACAATCCATTTGCCGTCTTCCTCACTCTTGCGTACGCGCAATGCCAGGTTCTTGTCCAACTCCTTGGTGAGACGGTCCTGAATGTGGCGTGAAGTGACAAACTTGCCCTCCTTGCCGAAGAACGGCGAGTCGTTGATGGCAAAGAGCATGCTCATGGTAGGCTCGTCGATGGCGATGGGTGGCAACGGTTCCGGATTCTCGTAGTCGCAGATGGTGTCGCCAATCTCGAAGCCGTCGATACCTACGATGGCGCAGATGTCGCCTGATGAAACAGACTCTGCACGCTTACGGCCCAATCCCTCGAAGGTGTGCAATTCCTTAATCTTCGCCTTCACTTGTGAGCCGTCGCGGTGGACGAGGGTGACGTTCATTCCCTCGGTCAACGTTCCGCGGTGTACGCGACCCACGGCGATACGTCCCGTGTAGGAAGAGTAGTCGAGTGAGGTGATAAGCATCTGAGGCGTTCCCTCCAACTGCTTCGGTGCGGGGATGTATTTGATGATAGCGTCCAAGAGTGGAGTGATGGTGCCGGTAGGAGTCTTCCAATCCTCACCCATCCAGTTGTTCTTCGCCGAACCGTAGAGGACGGGGAAATCGAGCTGGTCTTCCGTAGCGTTGAGGCTGAACATGAGGTCGAACACCATTTCGTATACCTCTTCGGGACGGCAGTTGGGCTTGTCCACCTTGTTGACGACCACAATCGGTTTCAGACCGATTTGCAACGCCTTCTGCAACACGAAGCGTGTTTGGGGCATCGGACCTTCGAAAGCGTCCACCAAAAGGATGCAGCCGTCGGCCATATTGAGTACACGCTCCACTTCGCCACCGAAGTCTGCGTGTCCCGGGGTATCAATGATATTGATTTTAGTGTCTTTGTAATTGATTGATACGTTCTTTGAAAGAATCGTTATGCCTCGCTCACGTTCCAAGTCGTTGTTGTCCAGCACCAACTCACCGTTTGTCTGGTCGTTCCTGAACAAGTGGCCAGCCAACATCATTTTGTCGACGAGAGTCGTTTTTCCGTGGTCGACGTGCGCTATAATGGCGATGTTTCTAATATTCTGCATACAATACCTATGAATTAGGTCGCAAAGTTACGGCAAATTAGCGTAATATGAAAAAATTATATTTGTTTTTAACGTCCTGCCGACTTGGTTCTTCTATTTATGAAGGCTTGTTGAGTTGACAAAGGTTGACAAGGAATTCAGTAGTACAACCGGAAAACTGACAAGTGAATTCAGGATATGACAGTTGTAGCATGACAAATAGGGGATGACACTTTTGGTGTCATCCCCTTATAAGTAGTTTCAGAGATTTATATCTGCTTATTATTCCATCTCGTTATAGTCGAGCACGGTCTTGCGGTTGGCAAGGATACGGTCGTATTCTTCCTTTGAACCCACGATAATCTTGTCGAACTCACGCTGACCTGTACCGGCAGGTATCAAGTGACCGCAGATGACGTTCTCCTTCATGCCTTCGAGCTTGTCAACCTTTCCGTTGATGGCGGCCTCGTTCAACACCTTCGTGGTCTCCTGGAAAGATGCGGCTGACATGAAGCTTGAAGTCTGCAAAGCGGCACGTGTGATACCCTGGAGTATCTGAGTAGATGTGGCGGGGATAGCGTCACGCACCTCAACCAACTTCAAGTCACGGCGTTTCAACATACTGTTCTCGTCGCGCAACTTGCGGGCGGTAACAATCTGTCCCGGTACCAAGTTCTCGGAATCACCGGCATTGGTGACAACCTTCTTGCCCCAGATACGGTCGTTCTCTTCCATAAACTCCAGCTTGTCAACAACCTGTTGCTCCAGGAAGCGAGTATCACCCGGCTCGTTGATTTCCACCTTACGCATCATCTGACGCACGATAATCTCAAAGTGCTTGTCGTTGATCTTCACACCTT
>CAVFNZ010000052.1:0-12487 GCA_963624095.1 Clostridium sp. CAG:217
AACAAATTGCTGAGAACGGCTGATATACACCTGTTAAAAACGGAGATAAACGGGGGTCGTTAACTGATTTTCTCGCCCGCGGAGACCTCTTTCCCATGACGTACGGCCATGCACCCTCATGCTGTACAACTATAACACCTCATGCTGTACAACTATAACACCTCATGCTGTACAGCTATAGCACCTCATCCCGTACAACTATAGCACCTCATCCCGTACGTCATTAGAATGCCATCCCGTACAGCATAGTCTGTGTGGACACCACTTGACTTTCGGTGCGGAGGATGAGTGCCGGCACGGCAACCTTATATAACGCCTGACGCACTTCCGTATTGGGGAAGCCGAGCCTGTGCATTGAAACAAAAACGCCCAAGGCTTCTCGTTCGGAGAGCCTTGGGCGTTTTATAGAGCCGCATATCGCGGCCGATTGTTTCTATGACAGTTAGTGCTTATCAGTTCTTGAACGCCAATCCGTTGCCGGCGACATCCACGATGATGGGTTTGTCGCGGTCCACTTCCTGGGCAAGGAGTTTCTTGGAGAGGTCGTTGAGCAGATACTGCTGGATGGCGCGTTTCACAGGACGGGCACCGAACTCGGGGTCGTAGCCTACGTTGGCCAGGAACTGCAAGGCGGCATCGGTCATCTGCAGGGTGACGCCGTTCTCTTCGAGCATCTTCCGGATGCCGTTAATCTGCAAGGTGACAATCTGCTGTATCTGTTCCTTGTTCAACGGCAAGAACATGATGGTCTCGTCGATACGGTTCAGAAACTCCGGACGGATGGTCTTCTTCAGCATGGAGAGGACTTCCTTCTTCGTCTCCTCTATCACGGCCTCCTTGTTCTGGTCGTTCAGCTTCTCGAACTGACTCTGGATGTAGGCGCTTCCAAGGTTGGACGTCATGATGATGATGGTGTTCTTGAAGTTGACCGTACGTCCCTTGTTGTCCGTCAACCGTCCGTCGTCCAACACTTGCAAGAGGATGTTGAACACGTCGGGGTGAGCCTTCTCTATCTCGTCGAACAGCACCACGGAGTAAGGTTTGCGCCTTACGGCCTCGGTCAGCTGTCCGCCCTCGTCGTAACCTACATAGCCCGGAGGCGCTCCTATCAGACGCGAAACGGAATGTTTCTCTTGGTACTCGCTCATGTCGATACGGGTCATCAACGATTCGTCATCGAACAGATATTCCGCCAAGGCTTTCGCCAACTCGGTCTTACCGACACCGGTAGTACCCAGGAAGATGAACGAACCGATAGGCCGTTTCGGGTCTTGCAGACCGGCACGGCTGCGTCGTACGGCATCGGCTACGGCCGTGATGGCTTCGTCCTGCCCTACCACGCGCTTGTGGAGCTCGTCCTCCAGGTGGAGCAGCTTCTCACGCTCGCTCTGCAGCATCTTGCTCACCGGTATGCCGGTCCAGCGCGATACCACGTCCGCGATGTCTTCCGCCGTCACCTCTTCCTTTATCATGGCGGAGTCGCCCTGTTTTTGTTTCAGCTCGGCCTGGATGGTAGCAATCTCGTTGTTCAGTGCCTGCAACTTGCCGTACCGTATCTCGGCCACTTTTCCATAGTCGCCTTCACGCTCGGCTTTGTCGGCCTCGAACTTCAATCGCTCTATCTCCAACTTGTTCTGCTGTATCTTGTTGACCAAGGTCTTCTCACTCTGCCATTTGGCTTTGTACGAGGTCTCTTGTTCCTTCAACTCGGCAATCTCCTTGTTGAGCTGAGCCAGTTTCTCTTCATCCTTCTCCCGTTTGATGGCCTCGCGCTCAATCTCCAACTGTTTCAGACGGCGCGATATCTCGTCCAGCTCTTCGGGCAACGAGTCACGTTCCATACGCAACTTCGCGGCGGCCTCGTCCATCAGGTCGATTGCCTTGTCCGGCAGGAAACGGTCGGTGATGTAACGGTTGGAGAGTTCCACGGCGGCGATGATCGCGTCATCTTTGATACGCACCTTGTGGTGGTTCTCGTACCGCTCCTTCAGTCCACGCAGGATGGAGATGGAGCTCATGGTGTCCGGTTCGTTCACCATGACGGTCTGGAAGCGTCGCTCCAGGGCCTTGTCCTTCTCGAAATACTTTTGGTATTCGTCCAGTGTGGTAGCACCGATGGAACGCAGCTCACCACGGGCCAAAGCCGGTTTCAGGATGTTGGCGGCATCCATGGCGCCTTCACCTTTTCCGGCACCTACCAGCGTGTGTATCTCATCGATGAAGAGGATGATGTTGCCGTCCGACTTGGTCACTTCGTTGATGACGGACTTCAACCGCTCCTCGAACTCGCCTTTGTACTTCGCGCCGGCAACCAGCGCACCCATATCCAACGAATAAATCTGTTTGTCCTTCAGGTTCTCGGGTACGTCCCCACGCAGGATACGGTGTGCCAATCCCTCCACGATAGCGGTCTTACCGGTACCCGGTTCACCTATCAGGATAGGGTTGTTCTTGGTACGTCGGCTCAGGATTTGCAACACACGACGAATCTCATCGTCACGGCCTATCACCGGGTCGAGCTTTCCGTTACGGGCGGCCTCGTTCAGGTTGATGGCATATTTGCTCAACGCCTGGTAGGTGTCCTCGCTGGATTGGGAGGTCACTTTGTCTCCCTTGCGCAGTTCAGCGATGGCGGCACGCAACTCCTTGTCGGTCATGCCCCCGTCCTTCAACAGGGTGGCCACGTCGCTCTTTACGTTGAGCAACGCCAACAGCAGCTCCTCCAGAGCCACATATTCGTCGCCCATCTCCTTGGCGTAGTCGTTGGCTTTCTGCAACACTTCATTGCTCTCGCGGCTCAGGTAGGGTTCTCCGCCCGAAACCTTGGGCAGGGCACTTATCTGCTTGTCAATGGCGAGCGTCAGCTGTTGCTGGTTCATCCCCAACTTCTGGAAGATGAAGTTGGTGACGTTTTCGCCTACCTTCAGCACTCCGGCCATCAAATGAGCGGGCTCAATGGCTTGTTGCCCACGGTTCTGTACAAGGTTCACAGCCTCTTGCACAGCCTCTTGTGATTTGATTGTAAAGTTGTTAAAGTTCATATGGTAGTCTCCTTTCTTTCGATCTGTTTATTCGATTCACTTACTAAACTTCAAATCGCTTGCCAATGCCCGAATGCGACAAAGTGGCTGAGTATTTCGCCAATCGTCTGACGAATTGTCTTTCTGTGAAAGTGTATTAATTATCGGAGAGGTATAGCGTAGGTGAACGAACTAATTGGTACTTTTGCTCTCACTAATTCTTAAGAACAGGAAACCATGAAACGTTTAATCTCAAGCCGCGGCTTCTCGGCCGTTCGCCTCTTCATTCTATCATTGCTCATTGTGACGGGTCTTGCTTCGTGTACCGGCAGCAGGCAGGACATCGTGCCATCGGCGGAATTCCTGCCCTACGTCAACGCCTACACGGGAGGTGTCGTCACGCAAGAGTCTACCGTCCGTGTGGAACTGAAGAACGACCTACCGATGGTCAAGCTCAACCAGGAGGTGGAGGGCGAACCCTTCAGTTTCTCCCCTTCGTTGAAAGGGAAGACTTACTGGGTCAACAACAATACCATAGAGTTTGTGCCCGATGAAGGCGAACTGAAACCGGGTACGTTCTACAAGGCGAAGTTCCGCCTGGGCGACTATGTGGAGGTGGCGAAGAAGTTGAAGAGGTTCGAGTTCTCGTTCCGCGTGCAGGAGCGCAGCTTCGTGTCCGATGTCGACCCCATCTCCGTGACGGCAGAGAACCCCGATGTGGTAAGCCTCTCCGGGGAGATTCGCTTCAACTGCAAGGTGTCGCCCGAAACGGTGAAGAAGATGGTGACGGTGCGTGGCTATAAAGATGCCAAGTCACATGTGATGATTGAAGCCTCGGAGGCCTCTTCGACCTTTAAGTATTATCTTATCAACATCCCCCGTCGGACGGAGGACTACAACCTGAAGATAACGGTGGACGGCGGGGCTGCCGACATCGACGGCAAACAGGTGAAGGAGGTGACGATACCCGCCAAGGACAAGTTCCGCTTCCTTTCCGCCAAACGCATCCATTCGCCCGAAGACGGCGTGGAGATTGTCTTCTCCGACCCCGTCTCCGACACGCAGGACCTGAAGGGACTGGTGGAGATTGCCGGGCTGTCCAACTATGTGACCCTGGTGAACAACAACCGGGTCTATGTCTATTTCGATGTCACCCGGCAGGGCAAGTTCACGCTGAATCTGAACGCCGCGATACTGAATGACCGTGGCAAGCGTCTCGGGACAGACCAAAGCGTCTCCATCGCTGAGGAGAACCTGAAGCCGCAAGTGACGATGGATGTCAACGCCGCCATCTTGCCCGACTCCAAGAACCTGATAATCCCCTTCCGTGCCGTGAACCTCTATGCCGTAGACCTCAGTGTGATACGCATCTTCGAGAGCAACGTGCTCTCCTTCATGCAGGAGAACCAGTTGTCCGGTTCCTATGCCTTGCGGCGTTCGGGACGACTAATCTACAAGAAGACCCTTTGGCTCACTAAGGACGGGACGAAGAATGTCCATCAGTGGGAGGATTACTCCATCGACCTCTCCGACTTCATCAAGCAAGAGCCGGGAGCCATTTACCGGGTGTCGCTCTCCTTCAAACAGGAGTATTCCGCCTATCCGTGCTCGGGTTCGGATGACGACAACGCACAAGTCTCTGTGGACGAACAGGGCGGCGACTTGGTGAAGGTTGACGGCGAACTATCCGATGAGGACAAGGCCGTGTGGGACATCCCCGAGTCTTACTACTACGCCTACGGCAATATGGACTGGAGCCGTTACGAATGGAGCGAGCGTGACAACCCGTGTCACGTTTCCTATTACATGAATACCGACCATTACGCTTCGTGCAACGTGTTGGCTTCCAATCTGGGTATCGTGGTGAAACGCAACTCGCTCAACAAGCTGTGGGTTGCCGTGACCGACATGCTCACTACTTCGCCTTTGGAAGGCGTGAAGGTGACCGCCTACAACTACCAACTCCAGCCGGTAGCCACAGCCGAAACCAATGGTGACGGCTTTGCGGAGGTCGCCTGCACGGGCAAGCCATTCATCGTGGTGGCGGAAAAGGACAAACAGAAAGGTTACGTCCGGGTGGTTGATGGCGAGGAGCAGTCCACCAGCCGCTTCGATGTGGGCGGCAAGGAAATCGTGAAGGGACTGAAAGGCTATCTCTATGGCGAACGTGGCGTATGGCGTCCGGGCGACACCCTGCATCTCTCTTTCATCCTCGAAGACCGTGAGAAACGGATTCCGGACAAGCACCCGGTGTCCCTCGAACTATACAATCCCCAGGGACAGTTCTATACCAAACAGGTTTCCACGCAGGGACTGAACGGATTCTACACCTTCACCGTCCCCACTCGTCAGAATGACCCGACCGGACTGTGGAACGCGTATGTGAAAGTGGGCGGTTCCGCTTTCCATAAGAGTCTGCGCATAGAGACCATCAAACCGAACCGCCTGAAGATAAACGTCACCCTGCCTCCTGTCTTGAAGGCGGAGCAGCGGCAAGTCTCCGTTCCGCTCTCCGCTTCGTGGCTCATGGGCGCAAAGGCTTCCGGCCTGAAGACCACGGTGGAGATGCAGCTGGCCAAAGTCAACACGCAGTTCGGCAAGTATAGCCAGTACCTCTTCAACGACCCGGCTTCGGAGTTCGTGTCCAACAAGTCCGAGGTATACAGTGGTTCGCTCGATGCCAACGGCAATGGCGACTTCACGCTGAAGCTGCCCGCTTCCACGCAAGCTCCGGGCATGCTCAACGCAACCTTCACGACCCGTGTGTTCGAGCCGGGTGGCGACGTGAGCTTCCACACGCAGACAGTGCCTTTCTCGCCCTATGCTTCTTATGTGGGTATCAACCTCAATCAGCCGAAAGGGAAATACATCGAGACGGACAAGGACCATGCGTTCGATGTGGTGACGGTGGATGCGGATGGCAAGCCGACAAGCCGTTCCTGCCTGGAGTACAAGATATATAAAATCAGTTGGGACTGGTGGTGGGAGAGTGACCAGAAGTCCTTCGGCACCTATGTCAACAACAGCTCCGTAACTCCGGTCGCAAGCGGTCGCCTCCGCACCGACGGCGGCAAGACCTCGTTCAACTTCAAGGTAAGCTACCCCGATTGGGGACGCTATTTGGTCTATGTGAAGGATACCGAGAGCCATCACGCCACGGGCGGTGTCATCTATGTCGACTGGCCTTCGTGGCGCGGGCGTTCGGCGCGCAAAGACCCGAGCGGCGTGAAGATGCTGACCTTCTCGCTCGACAAGGAATCGTACGGGATAGGGGAGAAGGCGACGGCCATCATCCCTGCGTCGGTAGGTGGACGTGCCCTGGTTTCCATTGAGAACGGGTCGACCGTGCTGAGGCAAGAGTGGGTGAGCGTGACCGAGGGGACTGATGTGAAGTACACCTTCGAAGTGACACCGGAGATGACACCCAACGTCTATCTGCACGTCACGTTGCTGCAACCCCACGCACAGACCGTGAACGACTTGCCCATCCGTATGTACGGTGTCGCTCCCGTGTTGGTGAACAACAAAGCGACAAAACTGGAACCGCGTATCTCCATGCCGGAGGAACTGAAGCCCGAAACGGACTTCCAAGTAACCGTGAGCGAGAAGAACGGGAAGCCGATGACCTATACGCTGGCTATCGTGGACGATGGCTTGCTGGACTTGACCGGTTTCAAGACTCCCGACCCGTGGAACGAGTTCTACTCACGCGAAGCCTTGGGCATACGCACCTGGGATATGTACGATGACGTGCTGGGTGCCTTTGCCGGTAAGTTTGGCGGTATGTTCGGTGTGGGCGGCGACGCGGAACTGAAACCCGCGGAGGCCAAAGCCAACCGCTTCAAACCGGTAGTGAAGTTTGTCGGACCATATTATATAGGTAAAGGCGAGCGGAAGACGCACAGCCTCAAGCTGCCGATGTATGTGGGCTCCGTGCGCGTGATGGTGGTGGCCGGACAAGACGGTGCCTACGGCAATGCGGAGAAGAGTGTCCGTGTGCGCACTCCGTTGATGTTGCTCTCCTCGTTGCCTCGGGTGCTGAGCGTGAACGAGGAAATCTCCGTTCCGGTGAACCTCTTCGTCATGGACAAGGGCATCAAACAGGTGGATGTCACCCTCTCGTCCAAAGAGGTGAAGCTGTCGCCCGCCAAGCAGACCCTTACCTTTGCGCAGCCGGAAGACCGCATCGCCTACTTCAGGCTGAAGACTTCCCGGACCGGAAAGGCTACCATAAACATCGTTGCCACGGGCAACGGCAACAGGGCGCAAGAGACGGTGGAGATAGAGGTGCGCAACCCCAACCCGGTCGTCAACCTCTGCCGCGATGCCTGGATAGAGAAAGGTGCTGAGGCTACCATCCGCTATCCGATGGGCGACAAGGCGCAACTGGAAGTTTCGCGCCTGCCGATGCTGGACGTGACGCGCCGACTGGACTACCTCTACAACTATAGCCATCACTGTACCGAACAGATAACCTCCAAGGGTCTGCCGTTGCTCTTCATCGATAAGCTGAAGGAGGTGGACAAGGAAGAAGAGGCCACGATAAGGAAGAACGTGGAGGAGGCCATCAGCCGAATCTACAGTCGTCAGCTCTCCAACGGCGGCTTCGTCTACTGGCCGGGTCAGTCCGCTGCCGACGAGTGGGTCACTTCCTATGCCGGCATGTTCCTCACGTTGGCGCAAGAGAAGGGCTATGCCGTACACAGCAATGTGTTGAAGAAGTGGCGACGCTACCAAAAGGTAGCCGCGCAGAACTGGCGTGCGCCCCGGCAGGACGCTTCGTCGGAACAGGTGGAGACGGCCGAAATGCAACAGGCGTTCCGCCTCTACACGCTCGCCTTGGCCAACGCTCCGGAGTATGGGGCCATGAACCGGCTGAAGGAGATGACGGAGATGCCGCCGCAGGCACAATGCCGCTTGGCGGCCACTTACGCCGTGGCAGGCAAACAGAAGGTGGCGGACGAACTGATATTCAAAGGCAACGCCAAGAGTGATTCCATTACCAGCTATTGGCAGCTCTTCGGATCGCGGCTGCGCGATGAGGCGATGATGCTCGAAGACCTTGTGCTGACCGGCCATTCAAAGGATGCCTATGCGCTGGCGACCAGACTGACCAAGCGGATGGCAGGGGAGGATGAATTCAATACGCAATCTACGGCCTTCGCCATCATGGCGTTGGCGCGGTTGAGCGACCAGCAGTCCGGTTCCCTGAACTTCTCGTGGACGATGAACGGCAAGAAACAACCCGCCGTCAAATCCGCCAAGGTGCTGTACACGCTGCCCGTGGAGACGAAGAAAGCCGATGAGGGCACAGTCACCTTGCGCAACAATGGTGACGGAACCTTGTACGCCAATGTGGTGTCGCGCCTGCAACTGACCAACGACACGTTGCCCGAGGTGGCCAGGAAGATTCGCCTGACGGTGAGCTACACCGACATGAAGGGCAGTCCGATGGCTGTGGATAAGGTGAAGCAGGGTACTGACTTCTATGCCGTAGTCACGGTGGCCAACCTCTCCGCCTCTGAAACCCTCAACAGCTTGGCGTTGACGCACATCGTGCCCTCGGGATGGGAAATCTACGACGAACATCAGAGCGGCGCCTTCACCTATCAGGATGTGCGCGATGACCGGGTGTTGACCTACTTCAGCCTGAACCCGTCGCAGACGAAACGCTTCGTCATCCGTCTGCAGTCCAATTATGTGGGCGATTACATCCTCCCGGCCGTGCAGTGCGAAGATATGTATGACACTTCCGTGTTGGCGCGCAGTCGGGCCGGACGTACGGCGGTGGTGCAATAATCGGATGCTCTCAGTGAAGAAGTCTCTCCCCATGGATAAGATTTCACGCTACTGGAAACGTCTCTCTACGGCCAAAAGAGTCACCCTCGTGGTGGTGGCTCTTTTGGCTGTGGCTTATTACTTTTGTCTGCCCCGTGACCTCTTCTCCGTTCCCTATTCAACGGTGGTGACCGACCGGCATGGTACGCTGCTGGGTGCCCGCGTCGCCGCGGACGGCCAGTGGCGGTTTCCTCCCCGTAAGGATGTGCCCGAGAAGGTGGAGCGGTGTCTCGTGGAGTTCGAGGACAGCCGTTTCTATTACCATTGGGGAGTGGACCCTGTCGCTGTCGGACGGGCCATGTATCAGAATCTGCGTGCAGGACATGTGGTGAGCGGCGGCAGCACGCTTACCATGCAGGTGGTGCGCCTGATGCGTGGCAATCCGCGCACGATCAAGGAGAAGCTGATTGAGATGGTGCTCGCCACCCGTCTGGAGTTTCGGGCATCCAAGAAGGAACTGTTGGCGTTGTACGTTTCCCACGCCCCCTTTGGCGGCAATGTGGTGGGACTCGACGCTGCCGCATGGCGTTATTTCGGTCATGACGCGGAAGAACTCTCGTGGGCGGAGGCGGCCACACTGGCCGTGTTGCCCAATGCTCCGTCCATGATTCACCTGGCCAAGGGACGGCCTCGACTGCTTGCCAAGCGCAATCGGTTGTTGAAACGCTTGCTGGATAAAGAGGTCATCGATGCCTCTACCTACGAACTGGCGGTCGCTGAGCCGTTGCCCGCCGAGCCGTTGGCGTTGCCGCGGATTGCCCCTTGTTTGGTGGACTATTTCTGTAAGGAGCGCAACGGACTCTCTACTCGCTCTTCCGTGGACGTGGGTGTGCAACAGCGTGTGGAGGCCATCGCCGAACGATGGAGCAATGAGTTCCGAAGGAGTGACATCCGCAACTTGGCCATCCTGGTGCTGGACATCCCTGCCAACAAGGTGGTGGCCTATTGCGGCAATGTGCCGAACAATCGGCGGCAAGAGGGCGGTCAGGTGGACATCATCCGGTCGCCACGCAGTACGGGAAGCATCCTTAAACCCTTTCTCTATGCCGCCATGCAGAAAGAGGGTGAGCTGTTGCCCCATACGTTGCTGCCCGACATACCCGTCAATGTGAACGGTTTCGCGCCGCAGAACTTCAGCCTGCAGTTCGAAGGGGCGGTGCCCGCTTCCGAGGCGTTGGCCCGTTCGCTCAATATCCCTGCCGTCAGCATGTTGCAGCAATATGGCGTACCCAAGTTCCACCACCTGCTCCATCAGTTTGGCTTCAACGGCATCAACCGTTCGCCGTCACACTACGGGCTCTCTTTGGTGCTGGGCGGTGCGGAGACCTCCTTATGGGAAGTCACCAATGCCTATAAGCGTTTGGCGGAACTTTTGTCGCCCTCGCTCTCCCAACGCAGGGAGCCCGCCTCGTTGCTGTGGCCGGAGGACGAAGACCCCGATGCGGTGGTTCCCTATGACCGAAGCGGGTCGTTCATCGGCATGGGGAAGAACTGGCAGCGTCAAGCCGAATGGGCGGGGGCGGCGTGGATTACCCTCTCGGCGTTGACGGAACTCAATCGTCCCGAAGAGATAGACTGGAAAGCCATCTCCTCCATGCAGACCGTTGCGTGGAAGACCGGCACCAGCTATGGCTTCCGTGACGCGTGGGCGGTAGGTGTCACACCGCGCTATGCCGTTGGCGTGTGGGTGGGCAACGCGACGGGGGAGGGTAAACCTGAACTCATAGGGGCGCGAACCGCCGGTCCCGTCCTGTTCGACGTGTTCAACACCTTACCGGCTTCCGCTTGGTTCTCCCGTCCCGATGAGGGACTGACCGAAGTGGAGACTTGTCGCCAGTCGGGACACCTGAAGGGACGCTTCTGTGAAGAGGTGGATACCGTTTATGTAGTGCCTTCCGGGGCGCGGACCTCTTCCGCCTGTCCCTATCACCGGCTGGTCACAGTGACGGCGGATGAGCGATACCGTGTCTATGCCAACGGCGATGGTGACGAGCAGGGCGTTCAGAAGTCGTGGTTCGTCCTGCCGCCCACCTGGGAGTGGTACTATCGGCAACACCATCCCGAATACAAACCCCTGCCTCCCCTCCGGCGAGGTCTGGGCGATGAGGGTGGCACGGTGATGCAGTTCATCTATCCGCCCATGAACGCCCACATCCGCCTGTCGCGTCAGTTGGATGGCAGCGAGGGTCAGTTTACGGTAGAGCTCGCCCATAGCAATCCGCACGCCACCGTCTTCTGGCATCTCGATGGCCATTACCTTACGCAGACAGAGGACTTCCACAAGGTCACTCTCTCGCCTTCCCTTGGCCAACACGCCCTCACGGCCGTGGACGAAGCCGGCAACAGCGTCTCCACCACCTTCGTCGTGGAGAGCAAATAGCGGATGGAAATCAATGATGAGACTGTATCATCTCTTTGCGGCTCTTGCTGGCCGTTACCAAATACACACCACTGAAGATGAGGACGACGGCTATGCCTTTGGTGAGGTTGAACGTGTCCATGCCCCAATAGACCGCCACGATGCAGGCCACGAGGGGTTGGATGTAATTGTACATGCCCGCCACGGTAGGGCGCAGAGCCTTCTGTCCCACAACGACCAGCATGTAGCAGCAGAAGGTGGCGCAGACCACGATGAATGTCAAGCCGAGAATTTGGTCGGTGGGCAGGTTTGCCCACTGCGTGTAGGCCAAGTCGTTCATCGAGAAGGGAAGTACGCAGATGAAGGCGAACGTGAACATCCACTTCATGATGGTGATGAGCGAGTATTTGTTGACGAAGTTCTTGAACAACACGATGTAGAGCGCGTAGCTCAACTGGGCGGTCAATACCAGCAGGTCGCCCCAGATGGCGGTCTCTTTTGTCGCTGTATGGGCGGACGACACGCTGTTGCTGCCAAGTATCAGCAAGAGTGCCCCACTCGCTCCTGCGGCAATGCCGAGCACCTTCTTCCCGGTGATAGGCTCTTTCAGGATGAGTGCGGCCAGCACCATGGTCCACAACGGCATGCTGGTGGTGATGATGGAGGCGTTGCCCGGTGAGCTGAGGCTCACGCCGAAGATGAAGCATCCTTGGTTGAAGACGATGCCCAAGAGGGCGGCGATGAACAGGCGTACCAAGTCCTTCGAAGGAACATGTTCGGGCTTGCGAAACAATGACGCGATCCAAAAGAGTATCATGGCACCGCCTACGCGTAAGTCTGTGACCACCAAAGGAGTGACGATGCCTCCCAACATCACGAGCTTGGAGATGGGGGACATCAATCCCCACATCATATTCGCCGCCAACATGGAGGCGTGACCTTTCCAACAAAACTTTTCCATCCTCTATCTTTTTATCTTGGCCTCTCGGTGTTGCCGGACAACCCCTCCTTCGGGTACGTCCCGTAACCCCCGTTGCCAAAAATCGTGCAAAAGTAATGGTTTTCTGTCGAAAGACTTACAATGAGCCTCTTTTCTTCTTGTGAAAAAATCGTTAATGCATCCGTGAGGGAACTTCCACCCGATTCACTTGCAAAGGGAGAGTCTGCAAACCAGAAGTAAATCTAATGGATGTTTGTCGTATCTCATACTGTATAAAAAGCAAAAGACCCGCCCTGGTTCGCTGTTCTACGGGAAGCGTGGCGGATTCTG
>CAVFNZ010000052.1:12497-16274 GCA_963624095.1 Clostridium sp. CAG:217
CGTCCGAGATGTCTTCCTGTCCATAAGAACGCGTTAAAGCATAGTCTTTCTTCTTAGAGTTTGTCTAAACAATATGTAAAAGGATGTCCATGCTAATTTTTTATTCATTTTCTTTCTTTTATTTGGAAATGATTGTATCTTTACGGCGTGTAAGCTGACGTTGGCGCATTCATACGCTTCATGTCAATGCTTTCACGCCTCAGCACACGCCGAGCCTTTTTGTGGTTTTTTATACCTGCAAGCAAGGAGGTAAGGGTGGGTAAAGAGGCACGACATAATAAAGGCGTTTACTTGACGCTCTGTTTAAGACAGCTTGGAATCTCGCAAATTCAAAGTCATTATAGTCTTGAACTTAGCAACGGTAGATGCCCCGGGTGTGATTATATCAACACTGTGTGGCTTTTCGTGAATTGTCATTGTCCCTTTCGGGGTGATGAACCCTATGAGCAAGCTTCGCATTGGTTGGATTCTCATATCGGCGTGGGCTCTGACGTTGTCTGTTCGACTATAATAGGCAATGCGAGAGCCTCAAGCTGTGGAACGGACAACAGGTAAGTTCTCCACGCTTTTTTTATGCCCGTAGGTTTTAAAGAATTACACTGCATCAGGGGAACGTGCAGAACCTTGAGTAGTGGCAACCTATGCAGTGTAACGAGCTTAAAAAGTTAAGAACATTTAGATTTTCTGCGATGTTTTCTATCGCAACGTGTTCTTTAGTTTTTTCTTCATGTGGTAACTATCAAGATACCCCCGCAGACACAAAGTATCTTGAGGAATTCCATATCGTCAATTTTGAGCAGGCAGATAAACCCCTTGCCGAGAACAAACTCAATTTATATGTGGATTATTCCATATGTTGCGCCTTAGGACAGAATTCAAGCTTTTTCCAAGATGTTGCAGCATCATTGGTGAGTAGAACTACCACCTATTATTCAATTAAAGGTGAAACAATTGCTAAAGAGTCTGGAGACGTTTATACTCTCCTCCGAAATATAAATGAGGTGAATTACGCTGAATTAGCAGAAGCCGCCAATCGAATGGCTCAGGATAATGAAGAAGCGGTTTTACTCACGGACGGGGAATATTATACACCATCTATAGCAAAAGGTCACGATAATGACCCGTATTTGGCAAACGCTTTTAAGACTTGGATTTTGAAGGGGCACGATGTGTATGTAATATCTGAGCCGTATATAGAAATAAACAATGGAAAGAACTATAGTAAGAAGCGTTTCTATATTCTCTTCACAGACGACCGTTTGTCTAATAATATCCATCAGCGCATTGTTAGAACCGTGGATTTGACCAAATATCCTAATGTTGATGAATTTCATATTGCCGCAAGCCATCCACAATTAAAAGGGAATGGCAATAATTGTTCCACTCAAAATGAAATTTTACAAAGTAAATCAAAAGGATATGGTTCTTTTGAAATACAAGATTGGGAAGGATGTGACTGGAAAACCATAGAAGACAATCTTGTTAATGGTATAGACGATAATACTGGAGAGCCTTTGAGAAATGGCGTTTCTATTATCGAAATGGGATTAGACAAAAACTCTTTTGGTTGTTACCGCATAAACGAATTGGGTATTAATGTGTATGATATAAACTCCGAATACAATGCATTTTACACCTCTTTAGAGACTGGAGAGAAAGTGGCTCATGAAAGCTACCAACTAGCTGAACTCGAAAATTTTATGCAGATTGACAAAAATGAATTTGACAAGCATAGCAAGATAAATATCAGTTTTAACCCAGACTGGTTTGATCCGAGTGTTTTAACAGGGAAGCCGTGTAACTATTTTAAGATAGACATAACCATCCAAAATATTCAAGAGATATTCTCTGCTCATGAAGACAAATTTACTTTCGAATCAATTTGTCAACCAAACAATAAAAATGTATCAGTAGCTTCAAGCATAAAACAATGCTTGGCTGATGCCGATGTAATAAAGAAGATGCTTGGACAAACTATCTATACAATTTATATCAAGAGTGAACAAAAATAAATAACTTAACAATAGCATTATGAGACCAATTCAGACATTGAATCAATTAAAAGAATTACAAAACGAGACTTACGTTTATGCAGTTATTGTTGCCATTCTGATCTTTTGCGTTGCCTTTATGATTTCAAAGATGACCCCTTACCAAGGAGGCAACGACCGTTCTTATATTAAACGCCGTGTTTGGTTGGTCGTATGCATGATTGTAGGGTCGCTTGGCTTTTGGCTCTACAATGACTTGTATGTATTGAGCTATATTAAGAAGGTCGCCTTTCAGAATCAGTTCTCAACTACCAACATGATTTGTCTCGCAATCACTTTAGTTGGTTCTGCGGTTCTAAGCTTTGTAGTAATGTTTTGTTTCCGCTACACTAAGTTTGGCTCTATACTTGGCAAGGAAAAGAATGCATAAAATAATAGAATACTTCTATGGCAAAACAATATTTTGTAATGGGAATTGGTGGTACAGGTATGCGTTGCATCGAATCGCTGATACACCTATGCGCAATGGGTATGTTTGATGAGACGGAAATTCATCTTCTTGCGCTTGACACTGATAAGAATAATGGAAACTTCTCTCGTTTGAAAGAGGTTAAGGAGGCTTATGTCAATTCTAAAAATTTGGACAAAGCCAACAGGACATCATTAAGTGATACTTTCTTTTCGGCGGACCTGAAATATTATGAGTTCAGTCCCAATTACGAGAAAAAGAGTTCCTTCAACGATGTTTTTAATTATGGCAATACCAAATATAATAATCCAGAAGAGGCAGATCTCGCGGATTTGGTCTTGACAAATGATGTCGAAAGTTTTAACCTTCGTCATGGCTATCGTGCGCAGACTCATTTAGGTTCAATGATGATGTATCATTCCATTATTGAGGCTGCCCATTCGAACACTGCAAGTGAATTAAAAGCATTCCTTCAGGAATTGATTAAGGCTTCTACAAATGGATCTCCGAAGGTATTCATTCTTGGGTCTGTATTTGGTGGAACGGGGGCTTCATCCATTCCAATTATTCCTCAAGCAATCTCTAAGGCCGCAGAAATCATGAGTAATGGAGCTGCCAATATTCTTAGTAGCGCATATTTTGCATCTACGCTCCTCACAGCCTATTTCAGTTTCAAAGCTCCATCGGCAGACGAATTACTCTCGCAGAAGGTAATTGCGACAAGCGATAAGTTTGCACTAAATTCGCAGGTAGCGATGATGTTCTATGATGATGACACTACCGTCAAAAATACTTATCAGCGTTTCTATATGATGGGTACCGATGGTCAGAATTGGGATCCTATGATGCGTGAAAAAGATAAAATCATACAGACGATAACGGGGGGTGGCAATCAGAAAAACGATTCTCATTATATCGAATTACTCGCAGCTTGTGCCGCATTGGATTTTTATCATACAGATGATAGTCATCTTGCTCAGCAGAAAAACCAAGGTGAACCAGATTATGTATACCGCTCGATAGATCAGTCCGGGAAATTTGATTTTCAGGACTTCGTTGGAAACATCAACAACTACGACAAAGAGTTTGCTAAGAAATTCGGTATGTTAATAGCCTTCTCATTCCTATGCAATGACCCAGAAATAGATTTGGTAGAAAGTGTTAGATGCGGGAAGCAAAAAGATTTGCCTGGCTATGAAGGAATAGATGTAAACCAAGTGGAATATCTAAAAAAATATTTCCGTCTATTTAATGTTTGCAATGTCAATGGACAGCTATCTGAAGGTTGGGTGCGACAAATTCATCGTTCAGCTAATG
>CAVFNZ010000053.1:0-16152 GCA_963624095.1 Clostridium sp. CAG:217
CGTCAGGATTTCCTGCCATCTCCGTGATGTCCGCTTCCGTATAGCGAACGGTACGGAGGTTGAATTGATTGCTCCGTTGACTCAGCTGAGCTACTCTCGGCGTGTTGAACTTTGTAAACCCACTCACTGTACTCACCATACCCAACGACTTCAAAAAATCATTCTCGTTGGTGAATGTCTTGGAAAGCGTAACCCGTTTGGCCTCCACCTGATATTGTTTGGTACGGTCTTTATCAGCAACGCTATAGCTGGCCGTTTCAAAGAGATTCAATGAGTAGAGATATTCGAGATAGTTCTCGGGATTCTCCGGCAGTTCAGGTACTGTGATACCGGGAATGTTCTCTCGCACCATATTACGTTCAAAGGGATTGTCATCCAGAAACACCATCGAATCAAATCCGATGTTAAGAATGCTCTGAATGGTACGGATATTATCCACCTTCGTTTCCCAGTTAGCTTGGAACACGGCAATATCATCAAGCCTCAGCACCATGTCAGGATGCTTTTCAAACGGTTCTTTGGCTATCTCCTCATCGTTCTTTGAAGCCACACAGATGATGATACCCCGTTGCTTCAGTTTCTTTACCCACATCTGAAATTCCGTGAAGGCTTTGCCTATGCCCAGTCCATGACCGAGTTGGATACCTTCCAGTCCGTCATCTCCTATCACCCCACCCCACATGGTGTTGTCAAGGTCAAGAATCAAGCATTTCTTGAATTTCCCTTTAATTGCACATACAATATCCATTATACGACTGGCCACGTAAGGCATCGATTCCACGCTCAGAACCATTTCCGTGTTGGTATAAACATTCGGAGCGAACATAAAGTCGCGACCGAACTTGTTCTGCAAACCAGCAAGGTCGCAGAGAAACAAGTTTGGGTACTCCCGCGACAGGTCCATCAAACCCGTGTTCAAATGCCGAACCTGCCACGTCAGAGATTGAGGCACCCGATTGGCATAGCTACCAAATACCGTATCGTCAATCTCGGGGTAATTCAGACAGATAATCTTCTTTCCTTCCAATGCCGGGTTGGTACATATTGAGGCGACAAAATTGAGTCGTTCTTCCGCAATACGCGTCTGATCATCCGCACTTACCAGTGCGTGATGTTCCGCCAACTTATGGGTACTTTGAAACAGAACGATGAAGTCCGCTTCAA
Organism: Clostridium sp. CAG:217; assembly: GCA_963624095.1. Taxonomy (GTDB): domain Bacteria; phylum Bacteroidota; class Bacteroidia; order Bacteroidales; family Bacteroidaceae; genus Phocaeicola_A. Next base: position 1,165 of record CAVFNZ010000053.1, read on the forward strand.
ACCGATGGAGGTCGCTCGTCGGGTCTAACAACTGACGTTCCACTTGATTAAATTCGGCCTCAAAGAGGTCAACGTGAAGATTCCGCATTATCCCCATCCCCTTTATGGCTGTGGCTAACATCTGCGTGGACGTATCTCCGACAAGAGCCACTTTTACGACAGGCAAAGAAGAGGAGTCTTGTTTTAAGGCTTTCTTTAGTTCTTTATATGAAATCATCTTGCGTTGTATTTTACGACCTTATGCTATTCACACCCCTCTGGCAAACCAAAGGGTGTTGTCACACAACCAAGGGTGCTATCCTTCGTACAGGCACCCTTGGAGTAATATAGAATCAGGACAGGAAACAGGGCGGCGATTATTCCGATAACCGGCCATTAACTAATCGTTGACTACCATTGACTACCATTAGCCAGCCGTTAACTACGGTTAACAAAACCATTAAAAACGGGCTTTTCGTTAACTGATTTTCATGCCCGCGGAGACCCCTTTCCCATGACGTACGGCCATGCACCCTCATGCTGTACAACTATAACACCTCATGCTGTACAACTATAGCACCTCATCCTGTACAGCTATAGAACCTCATCCCGTACAGCTACAGAATGCTATCCCGTACGGGATGAAAAACTCCATAAAACAGGCTGACTTTTCCTGATTCACCAGACGCTTTTTTTCTCATCATCGACTGAAACAGCAGACACTTTATGTCAGCCGTACTGAATCGATAGACACAAGCGAAATTTCCACCGAGTCTTCGGATGACCCGTAATATATGAGTAAAATGTATTAAGCGGTAAGGCATCTCACCGGCAAACGAGACTAAGCCTCGTCCTTCAACTTCTCTATGTCGGACTTTGACAGGCCAGAGGCTTGAGCGATTTTATCCAAGGGAACGCCCAGAGACAATAGGTTCAACGCCATCTTTTCTTTGGCCTCCTTCTCTCCTTCCGCACGGCCTTTCTGCATGCCTTCCTCCAATCCCTCTTCACGGCCTTCCACAAAGCTGTCGTACTGCAGGGTCTTCTCCACCCGCACGCCGTCCCAGAACTTGTCGTAGGCAAGCAGTTCCGCTCTCGTGAAGGCGGACACGCGCACCTCTTCGAGGGCCTTGCCGATGGCCGGGTCGTTGGCCAGTTCAGCAGGAACCTCCGTAGTGTCGCCGCCAATCTCCGTGAGGAAGCGCAGCCAAAGCACCGCCATGCGCTTCTCCGCGACGCTGTGGGGCTTGAACTTGGGAAGCTCGATGAACGTGAAGTGAAGTCCCTCTATCACCTTTTCGCTGTCCCTGTCGTGCACGATGCGGTAGTTGTGGATGAACTCGGGCATGCCCGGCTCGAAGACATCGTTCACGAGGTTGAGGGAGTACACGGGACGGAGCCCGCTGTAATTCTCACTCTTCATCACCTGGGAGACGTACAGCTTGGAGGCGTTGAACAGCACGCGCTGCTTGAACGCGTTGCTCCACTCCATCTGCATCTCCACGCAGAACGTCCGGCCGCGGACATCCTTGCAAAGCACGTCCACGATGGAGTTCTTGTGCTGGTAGAGCTCGGGCACCAGCTCCGGGTGCATGTACTTTATCTCGCGTATCTGCTCGTCCTCGTCCAGCGGCAGCAGGGCGTTGAGCAGACTTATCAGCAAGTCCGGGTGGTTGGCGAATATCTTCTTGAAGGTCAGGTCGGCCTTCGGGTCAAGGTACTTCATTCTCGTATACGTTTCAATGATGCTTTGCTTCTTGTGCAAAGATAGTGCAAATCGAAAGCAGAATATCAAGCTCGCTTGAAATATTATGCTGAGACGCAGCCTATCTTGTGCAAAGATAGTGCATTATTCCGACACCGCCAAATGACTTGGGCGGTTTTGTTTTCCAACTAGTCAATAAGCGAAGCCACTCATCAAAGGCGGACGCTACTGGGGATGTTGACCACCCTGTCGGCAAACCAGAGGGTGTTCTCCAAACCGTCGTTCTCACAACGCTCGAACATCGGAAGGCGGTTCATCAGTTCCCAGATGGGACGGGTCATCACGCCGTTGTCGTTGGTCTGGGTGAGGAACTCCAGCTGTGCCTCCTTGTCCCGCAGGATGACGGCGTTGAGCCAGTAGTTGGAACGGGTGTCGGGGGAGTCGACGAAGAAGTCGATGTCCGGCACGGTGCGGAAGTACGCCTCGTACTCGGCGGCGACTTGCCGCTTGCTGGCCACGTAGCGGTCGATATTCTCCAACTGGGCGCAGCCGAGGGCGGCGTTGATGTTTGGCATGCGGTAGTTGTAGCCGATATGGTCGTGGCGGAACTCCCAGCGGTGGGGTATCTTGGCCTGGGTGGTGACATGCTTGGCGTAGGCGGCCAACTCCTCGTCGTTGAAGAGCAGCATGCCGCCTCCACCGGTGGTGATGGTCTTGTTGCCATTGAAGCTGACGGCCCCTACCTTGCCGAAGGTGCCGGTATGCCGTCCCTTATAGGTGGAGCCGATGCTCTCCGCGGCGTCTTCCACCAGCTCGATGTGCCACTCCTCGCACAGGGCGGCAATCTCGTCGATGCGGACGGGATGGCCGAAGGTGTGCATGGGCACACAGGCTTTCACCCTGCGACCCGTGTTCTTGTTAAAGCAAGCTTTCCTGCAACCGGAGACTTTGTGAGAGGCTTCGTAGTCGAAGTCCAGGGTCGCGTCTTCGGACGACAACGGGGTTTCCTTCACTTCCCTCACCTCGGCATTGCGGCAGAGCCACGCCTTGAGCGCGTCGGGAGAGAGCCCCATGGTGGAGCGGTCCACGTCGATGAAGACGGGATGGGCACCGATGTAGCTGAGGGCGTTGCAGGTGGCGATGAAGGTGAGGGCTTGGGTAAGCACCTCGTCATCGCGCTTCACGCCGGAGAGCAGGAGTGCCATGTGGAGGGCGTTGGTGCCGCTCACGCAGACCACGGCTTTCCGGGCACCCGTGTATCTCGCCATATCCTCCTCGAAGCGGTCGACGAACTTGCCGACGGAACTTACGAAGGTGGTGTCGATGCACTCATTGAGGTATTTCTTTTCGTTGCCGGCAAAGACGGGGACCGCCAATGGGGTGAACTCCCGGTTGCCGTAGACGGAACGGATAAAGTCTATTGTTTCCTTATAGTTTGCCATATTTCTTTGACTGGTTTGTCTGTTGACTTCCAAAGGCGGTTACATCTTCTGGTCGAGGTTCTTGCCTTTCTCTTCGTGCTCGAAGTTGGGGATGAAGCGTTTGATGGCCTCCACGACTTCGGCCTTGGTGAAGTCCGGTTCGGCGAAGATGTCTTCCAGCTCACCGAAGAAGCGGTTTATCTCCGGCATCGGACGACGAGCGGTTTCCTCCACCACGCCAAGGGCGGAGAAGCGGGACAGGTTGATTTTCTCACCGGGTACGTAGAACTCCTCGTATGCCTTCTCGCCGGTGGTGTCGCTCTTGAAATAGACCACGGGGTAGCTGTCGCTGTCGTAATCCATGCCGGCGGCGTACTTCTTCGCTTCCGGGTCACTTTGGCATTCCACCTTACGGAAACCCTCCGCTTTCACGAAGTCGTCGCAGATGCGGGAGAAGGTGAGCATCTGTTCCTCGCCCAGCTTGGGGAAGAAGACCTCGCCCCCGTTGCCGAGGATGCAGGCGAGCATGCATATCTGGCCGCTCTCCTCGGGAGAGACGAAATAGCGTTTCACGTCGGAAGGCGCGGCAAGAGGCTGCTTCTTCTGAAGGCGATGAATCCAGCCGTCCGGCAGGGAGCCGTTGGAGAAGGCCACGTTGGCGAAGCGTGCGGTGGTCACCTTGAAGTGGGCGTTGTACGCCATCACCAAGTCTTCCATGATGCGCTTGCTGGCTCCCATGATGTTCACCGGGTTGGCGGCCTTGTCCGTGGAGACGCAGAAGAAATGCTTGGGCGGATGGACGCAAAGCAGGTCCATCAGTCTCTTCGCCTTGATGTCATTGTTCTCGATGAGTGCCTGGACGCTATACTTGTCCTTCTCGGAGCGCACATGCTTGTGAGCCGAGAAGTTGGCGACAATGTCGAAGCCCTTCTCCTCACGGAAGATGCGCTCGAAGATGGGGTCGGCGAAGTTGAGGGTGTAGCAGCGAAACTCATCGGGCACATACAGTCCGTCGGTACTGCGCACGTCACGAACCAGTTCGGCCAGTCCGTTCTCGTTGAGGTCTATGACCACCACGCTCTTCGGCTCGAAGCGAAGCACCGCCTTGATGAAGGAGGAGCCGATGGACCCGGCACCGCCGATGACGCAGACCTTCCGGCCTCGAATCTCCTCGGTGAGTGTCCGGCTGTTGGCCTCGATATCCGCGGCGAACATGCTGACTGGCCGACGGATGACACTGTCGGCTATGAACTTGTCTAAGTTGAACATAATAAATAAGGTAGAAGTTGTGATGGCGGTTCGCCATTGCGGGTTCTCTTGAAAACATTTCCAAACGACACGCCCGAAGTTTCTGAGGGCTGTGCCAGCGAGCGGAAAAGAGACAATTATTTAGTTCCGAGCCCACCTGCGGAGAGGTGTGTTCAGTATGGTGATGCCCTTGGAGATTGCGTAAACCCAAAAGAGATTACGCAATTCTCCGGCTGATAAGGAAGCGGCCTGTGCTATCCAGCGTCTTCGTACGCGTCCCCTACCGTATGTCACAACGAGCGGCAGCGATGGCCGCTGCCCGTTCTCGGCTCTTGCCTTTCAGGATGTTTCGTCCCATAATTGCTCCTTTTATCGTGTTTTCAACGAACTTTTTATATGTTTGTTCGGCAAAGATAAGCAAAACATCAGATACGCTCCAAAGGTTTCACGGAATAAAATAAGAGGATTCTTCCTTTTTCCGTACAGGTTTGTTGCAAGGGAAGGGAATATCCCCTATCTTCGCAACATCAAACGTTTGAAAGGAGAAGTTTATGGAACAGACAGCCAGAATCTCAGACCTGTACATGCCGATGCTCGAAAGGCTCAGCGATGACGACAAGCTGGATATCATATCCAAGCTTATCACCTCCATGCGGCAGAAAACACACAAGGAAAACAACATCCCAGACCTTAGGACCTGCTTCAGTGGGGATTGGGAAAACGGGAAATCCACCATTGAAATCGATGACGAGCTGCGAGCCGACAGAGTTTCCGAACCTAAAGACCTCATATGGTGATGAAAAAATATTCGCGGACATGAAGAGCGATTTGGAAAGGAAAGGTATGAGGATTGATGATTTCGACCTCCTTATCGGAGCGACAGCTTTGAAAAACTCATTGACGCTGGTAACACATAACATCAAACATTTTAAAAGGATACCCGGTCTCCCGATAGAAGATTGGGAATAAGCCCCGTCAAACCACAGGCTCGAAGGTCTCGCTGTAGATGCCGCTGACGGCGACTACGAAGGTGCCGATACGCATGACCAGGCGACGGTCGCGGTCGATGCGGACGATGTAGCCCTCCATGCCGGCCATGGGGCCTGAGGTGATGCGCAGGAGGGTGTTGTCCTTGGCGTAGTGCTCGAAGGAGTGGAGCAGGAAACGGATGCGGTCAGGGTCGGTCTCGGCGATGCGCATGAAGGGAACCATGCGGGCGTGAGAGATGACGGCGGGACGGTGCGTGGCGCAGTCGTTGACGAGGTGGAAGGTGGAGAAGTTGCGGTCGAGGTATCGCTGCAGTTCGTCGGTCTGGCCCTGCACGAAGAGGAGGCCGCTGAGGGTGGGCGCTTTTTTGGTCTCAATACCTTTGGTATTCTTGCTGCGCTGGTAGGTGACGGTGGTGTGGACGAACGTGCGGATGCCGTCGCGCTCCATGCGGTCCGCGAAGAGGCGTATCTTGCTCCGGTGAACAAAGAGGTAGCTCCAGGATGGGTCGGCGGCGTAAGCCGTCGCCAGTGCTTGTTGAGGTGTCATCGGGTTCTGTTCGTCGTCCGTCATCATTGCTCCTTTCCGTTATTTGGGGTTTGGGACGGCAAAGATAAAGTAAATAATGTATAGCGTCCAAGAGCGGAGCGGATAAATTTTCGGAAAGCAAGCGGATGTATGCGCTTCTGTCTTGAATCCATAGCGGACGCTTGCACTTCTATAGCCGTTGTTCGCACCGAAACGGACGGGTTCATCCGTCAAAATAGGAAGAAATAGGAACAAAGCCGTACCGAAAGAGGCTTTTTCACGGGGAATATTTGGACGGAAAAAAAGAACGACTTACCTTTGCGCAAAGTTTAGGGTCATGTTGGCAAAATGTAAGGCTTCCTTGGAGAAAGAGAAGCGAAGTGTAAAGTAAGAGAAGAGAGACAGCGCACGAAGAGAGACCATTTCCGCCAAACATCATTCTAAAGGGAAGATAGTCGGTGACTGTCCGGAGCAACGGCAGCGACACCGGCATCCATGCAGAGAGAAAGAGAGAGTACGAACATTTTACATACAAGTGATTATGAAACACAGGTTTTTATTGACTTTGGTGCTGGCGGTCGCCTTCGCGGGACACATGACGGCACAGACGACCGGCACGGTCGGAGGAAAGGTCGTGGACGAGAACGGAGAGCCGGTCATCGGTGCCCAGATTCAAGTGAAGGGTTCCAAGTCCGGTACGGTGACGGATGTCGACGGCAACTTCACGCTCCCCACAGCCAAACGAGGGGACATCATCGTAATCAACTTTTTAGGCATGGGCACGCAGACCCTGAAGGCCGCGCCGAACATGAAGATCAGCCTGCAGCCGGAGAACTTCAAGCTGGACGAGGTGATCGTGGTGGCCTTCGGTGAGCAGAAGAAGTCTTCGTTCACCGGTTCGGCCGGCGTGGTGGACGCGGACAACATCTCCCTGCGGCCCGTCAACAACGTGGCGCAGGCATTGAGCGGCCAGGTGGCCGGCGTGCAGATGTACCAGTCGTCGGGCGACCCGACGGCAACGCCTACGTTCCTCATCCGAGGCATCAGCTCCATCGACGCGAGCGTGACACCGCTCATCGTGGTGGACGGCGCGCCGTTCGCCGGGTCGTGGAACGACATCAACCCGAATGACGTGGCCTCCATCACCGTGCTGAAGGACGCGGCCAGCAACGCCCTCTATGGTGCGCGCGGTGCCAACGGCGTCATCATGGTGACGACGAAGAATCCGCAGAAAGGCAAGACCATAGTGACGCTGGACGCCAAATGGGGATGGACGAGCCGCGCCTCGCAGGAGTATGACATGATATCCGACCCGGGGCAGTACTACGAGACGCAGTACGCAGCCGTCTACCGCAACAACGTGGCCAACGGCATGACACCCTACGCGGCGCATGTGAGCGCCAACAACTCCATCGTGGGCAACGACGCGTCAGCGGGCGGATTGGGATACAACTGCTTCTCGGTGCCCGACGGACAATACCTCATCGGCGACAACGGCAAGCTGAACCCGAACGCCAAGCTGGGCAACATCGTGGAGTATAACGGCAAGAAATACACCATCCTGCCGGACGACTGGTTGGACGAGGCGATGCGCACCACCCTGCGACAGGAGTACAACTTCAACGTGAACGGCGGCAACGACGCGGCACAGGTCTACGCCTCATTGGGCTACCTGAAAGCTCCCGGCATCGCCTACGGGTCGGGCATGGAACGCTACACCGCCCGCTTGAAGACCACGCTGAAGGCCAACGACTGGCTGAAGATTGGCGGCAACGTGAACTACGCGCACACGGAATCCGATGCCGCAAGCGACGAGTCGACCTACAACGTGTTCTATGCGGCAAGCCGCGTGGCACCCATCTATCCGCTCTACATCCGCGACGGCGAGGGCAACATCATGACCGACGCCAACGGCAAGATGTACGACTACGGCGACGGCACCAATGCGGGACTCACCCGCAAGTCGGTGGAGAAAGACACCAACGCCCTGCAGGACGACCTCCTACAGACCAACAACACGATAGCGAACTCCTTCTCGCTGACGGGATTCGCAGATATCACCCCGACCTTCGTCAAGGGACTGAAGATCACGCTGAACGGCACGGTGAGCGACTATGAATACCGCCAAACCTACACCGTCCAACCCTTCTACGGATGGAGCTCGGCCACTTATCCCGAAGGCTATGTGAGCAAATACCACTACCGCTCCTATGCCTACAACCTGCAGCAGTTGGTGAACTACACCCGCAGCTTCGGCAACCACAACATGACGCTGTTGCTCGGCCACGAGAACAACCAGTCCACGACGGAGGACCTCACCGCCGCACGCACGGGCATGTTCTCCTACTTCGAGAACCAGGAGCTGAGCGGTGCCATCAAGGACGACTCCGGCGCGTCGACACAAAGCAAGTACAACACGGAGGGATACTTCTTCCGCGGCATGTACGACTACGACGGCAAATACTACGGACAGGTATCCTACCGGCGCGACGCCTCTTCCCGTTTCCATCCGGACAACCGCTGGGGTGACTTCTACAGCTTCGGCGGCGCGTGGATCATCACCAAGGAAGACTGGATGGAGAAGTCCAAGCAGTGGCTTGACATGCTGAAGCTGAAGGTTTCCTTCGGTCAGCAAGGTAACGACGGCATCGGCGACAACCGCTACATGGACCTCTACGAAATACGCAACAACAACGGCGAGACGGCCATCACCATCGTCTCCAAAGGCAATCCGGACATCTCCTGGGAGACCAATACCAACATCAACGTCGGTGCGGAGTTCGCCCTGTTCGGCAACCGGCTGACCGGTAGCGTGGAGTACTTCTACCGCAAGACGACGGACATGCTGAGCTACGTCTACTTCCCCAAATCCTACGGTTACAACGGACGCTACGAGAACGTGGGCGACATGCTGAACAAGGGTGTGGAAATCATGTTGGGCTACGACATCGTACGCAACAAGAACCTGACCTGGAACGTCAGCCTCAACGCCACGCACTACGAGAACGAAATCGTGAAGCTGAACCCCGAGAACAAGAACGCCGTGCTCGACGGACACAAGGGTTACACCTCCGGCTATAACTTCTACGGCGAGGGACTGCCTATCTACAGCTGGAGCATGCCCCGGTACGCCGGCGTGGCCGAGGACGGACAGTCGATGTGGTACAGGACTGACGCTGACGGCAACCTGACCACCACGAAGATCTACAGCCAGGCGACCGACTATTGCTGTGGCGACCCGACCCCGGACCTCTACGGAGGCTTCGGCACGACACTCAGCTGGAACGGGTTCGACATGGCCGTGAACTTCTCCTACTCCGTAGGCGGCAAGGTGATTGACTATGGCTACCAGAACCTGATGGCTTGTCCGAGCGGAGCGACAGGTTCGGGTTACAACTTCCACAAAGACCTGCTCAAAGCGTGGTCCGAGGAGAACGCCACCTCCAACATTCCCCGCCTGCAGTTCGGCGACAGCTACGCCAACTCCATGTCCGACCGCTTCCTGACCGACGGCAGCTGGCTCAACCTGCAGAACATCAGCCTTGGCTACACACTGCCGGGCAAGCTGACCAACCAATGGGGACTCGGCAAGGTGCGCGTCTACGCTACCGCCGACAACGTATGGCTCTGGACCAAACGCCAAGGTCTCGACCCGCGCACCAGCTCCATCGGTGAACCGAGCACGGAGAGCTACTCGTTCACACGCACCATCTCGGGCGGCATCACACTCCAGTTCTAAAACCTATAATAAGGAGAAACGATTATGAAGAAGATAATGACAAAAACGGCACTCGTGCCGATGATGATATGGGTCGCCTCGATGACACTGACGCAAAGCTGCATCGACGAGGTGCAGCCTACCAGCTACGCCACCATTGACCAGATAGAGAACTCGACCACCACGGCGCAGAGTTTGGTGAACGGACTGAACGCCATGATGGTGGACCAGTTTACCTACAACGGTACCGAAATGTCTTACGACTGGGGTTACCCCTGCCAAATGGTATTGCGTGACGTGCTGGGCGGCGACGAACCCGTGGTGGGTTCCTACAGCGACGGCTCGTACAACGACTACCTCTACTGGATTGCCAACGGAGGCTGGCTCAACGTACCACCGCTCTACACCTACTCCTACTACTACGACCTGATATCCAACGCCAACTTCGTGGTGAAGATGTACGCCGACGAAGCGTCCGACTACAAGGAGTACGGCGGCATGGGATTGGTCTACCGGGCACTGGCCTATCTGGACATAGCCCGTATGTTCGAGTACCGCACAACGGGATTCGAGAGCCTGGACGGACAAGCCACCAATGTGAAGGGACTGACCGTGCCCATCGTCACGGAGAAGACCACCATCGAGGAGGCGAAAAACAATCCGCGCGCACCGTTCTACACCATGTACCGCTTCATCATGGATGACCTGAACCGAGCCGAGACGCTGTTGGCCGACTACGAGCGCAGTTCGAGGGTGATGCCCGACGTGAGCGTGGTCTACGGACTGAAGGCGCGTCTGTGGCTGGAGATGGCTTCGCGCTTCGACCAGAGCAGTGACGACCTCGCCACCTTCACGCAGCACCAGAGCGACAACGACGGCTACGGTGCCATCAGCGTCACCACCGCCAAGGATTGCTATGCCAAGGCATACGAGTACGCCCAGAAAGCCATGGGGTGCAACGGATACAGCCCTCTGACACAGAGCGAATGGCACGACAAACTAACGGGCTTCAACAGTGCCAACCACGCCTGGATGTGGGCCGCCTCGTTGCGCAACAAGGAGATGCTCACTTACATCTGGTACTCATGGCTCTGCTGGATGAGTCCGGAAAGCTCGAACTTCTGTTGGGGACCAACCTTCGACACCTACCGCGCCATCGACGCAGGGCTCTTCAACAGCATGAGTGACAGCGACTGGCGCAAGAAGAGCTGGATAGACCCGGAGGATGCCGGCTCGTTGGAGGTGCCCGAAGGTTACAGCACCATCCTCACCAACAGCGAATGGGCCGCACTCCCCGCCTACACCGGTCTGAAGTTCCGCCTCAACAACGGCGAACAGAGCGACTTCTACACGGGACTCCTGTTCGACATTCCGTTGATGCGTATCGAGGAGATGAGCTTCATCGCCGCCGAAGCCATTGCCCACGTCAGTGGCGTGACCGCAGGAAAGACGGTGCTGGAGGGTTTCATGAACACCTACCGCTACACGGACGGCAGCTACCAGTGCTCGGATGCGGATATGGAGACGTTCATGAACGACCTGCTGACACAAAAGCGCGTCGAGTTCTGGGGCGAGGGTCTGACCTTCTTCGACAACAAGCGTCTGGCCCGGAAGATTACCCGTTGGTACGACGGCACCAACTACCCCTCTTCGTACCAGCTCAACTCGAAGAGCGGCTATGTGGCTCCCTGGCTCAACTATTACATCTACGACTTCGAGCGCGATGACAATCCGGCCGTGATACTGAATCCGGACCCGACGGACGCTGTGGCGGCTCAGACAGACTATGATTACTAATCATTAAATAAGGAGAAAAAGAGATGAAGAAGTTTTCTTTTCTACAATACACGGCAGGCATACTCAGCGTATGCCTGACCTTCGCGCTGGCATCCTGCGACGACGACAACTACAAGCCCGGCGAACCGACCGCCGAGGGAGCGGTAGGTGCCTATTTCGACAGTAGCAACAAGACATCGTTCACCCTCATGCCGGAGGACGAGAGTATCGAACTGACCGTGTCGCGCAACGACACGAAGTCGGCCGTGGTGGTGCCCATCGTCGCGACGGGCGAGGCCGCGGAGGTGATGCAGGTGCCCGAAAGCCTCTCCTTTGAGGCGGGCGAGGAGACACAGACCCTGGTCATCGGTGTCAAGGACATCGAGTTGAAGAAGGAGTACAACCTGAAGTTGGCCATCGGCGAGTCACAGGCCGACCACTACGCCGTGCAGGACGGCTTGACATCGTTCAGCTGCTCGGTGAGCAAGTCGCAGTGGGTGAAGCTGAAGGAGAACATCCGGTTCTACTACTATTCGCCCTACCAGGCGTTGCCGGACTGCTACTCGGAGCTTTGGCAGTTGGAAGGCATAAACAGGTTCTACTTCACCAACTTCCTGGGTACCGGCGCAAACATGTACTTCACGCTCAGCGGTTCGGGCATCAACCTCAACGACGCCTCCACGTTAGTCGGCGAGATAGTTCCGTCCGACGGTGAAGGCGCAACCACCTACGACTACTCCAGCTACAAGCTAAACTACATATGGCTCGGAACGGACAACGACGGCTACGACATTTGGAACTGGAGTTACGAAGACACGGATGTCTACTCTCTCTTCTGGTACGGTGGCTACGACTACAGTCCTTATTCGTGGTTGGATTGCAGCCAGAATTACATTTATCTGTATGGTTATGTATCTTCCAGTGCCTACGAGGGCTATATGGAAATCTACGGCGTATGGGAATAAGCCCGGACAATCCTGAAGGGTTTGCAGCCTCAACGAGCACCCATCGTGGGTGTTTTATCGCAAGCGGCTACATCCGTCAACGTAAGTACTTGCGTGGACCGATGTAAGTACTTACGTTGGCCATCGTAAGTACTTACGTTTTTTTGGCTCATATCCTGATTCACTTGTCAGTTTTCCGGTTACATTCAACAAGGTAAGCGGAAGCTACTTCCCTGTGGGTTGGGTGTAGAAGTTGATGAGGTCTGTCAGTGCCTTGCGGCATACGGGACAGAACTCGGGATTGGCGTTGGTACGCATCCGGCAGTCCTTGCAGGGACGGTAGATGCCCTTGGTGCTGTAGCCGCCGCCTTCGTAGAGGTCGACACCCTCCTGCCCTACCATATCCTTCCACTTGCTGGCGAAGTCCACCTTTGTGGTGATGTTCGCCTCCCACGGCTCAACGTCATACGGATACATGGGGATAGGTTCCTCGTCGTAGGCATACTCGTCGGCCAATCCGGCAAAGCTGTGGCCAAACTCATGCACCACGACTGGGCGGAACATGTCGTGGTGCGTCATGGAGAGGTTGTAGGAGTTGAGGATGCCTCCCCCACCGTACTTCTCGGTATTGACGAGCACGATGATGTGTTCGTAGGGCACGCCCGCCAGGACGTCGTGCAAAGCCTTCAGGTTGAGCGTGGTCAGATAGCGGTCGGAATAGAAGGTGTTGAAGTGCGAGCCCACGGCGGTACTCTTCCAGATGCCGTTGCCCGGCTCGCTGGTTCCGCTCTCTTTGGAGACGGACTTGGCGGCGACCACCTCGAAGCGGTCCTTCAGCGACTTGAACGGTTCGTGCGCGAAGAGCGCGTCGCAGGCCGTGCGGCAGTCGTTGAGGTAGGTATCCATCTCATCGGCCGTGTAGCCTTCCGCCACGAAGGCGACGTGGATGCAGCGGTTCGTGTCGGCCGGCTGCACGAGCGTCTCATAGGGCGTGACATTCTTCTCGCCCATGTGACGGATGAGGATGTCGGTGGGCACCACTCGGTGGGTCATACTGGCCATCACCTCCTGGCGGTTGTTGTACAGCTCGACGGTGATGTCGACGGTATCCTTCGGCATGGGCACAAGGTAGACATTCTCGAAAGAACGCTGGCTGGTCTTCGCCTCGTCGTAGGAGAGCCACTCCTGGAAGAGCGTGGAGAAGGAGTTGCGGTAGATGACCGTCTTCGTCCGGTGGTCGGAGACGATGATTTGGCCGTTGCCCCGTACGGGCACCTCACTCAGGTGTTGGCGTTTGCCGTACCAGCGAGGCAGTACATTCAGCTTATCCAGGTAGACACGCTGTTGGTTTGCGTCACCGGCGAACACATAGTCGAGACGGAGGGTCTTGTCCGTGAAATAGCGGCTGAACTCCTGCGCCTTGACGGGCAACGCCATCGCCAGCAGGAGGAGGTAAATAAGTATTCTGTTCATAGGTACTCTCATCTGATTAGAAACGGAAACCGAGGGTAAACATCAGGCGGCTGTTCTCGTTGGTCACGCCAATGGGACTCAGCGAAGCGTCGTCGTACGAGTAGAAATCGGCGTGTTGGTTGCTGTAGAGATAGGCCATGTCGGCATAGAAACTCTTGGAACGGTAGCCCACGCCAAAGGTGAGGGTGTTCTGGGCGTAGTCGTTGGCATACTGCGTGTCGGTGCGCGTGGTGGTGGCGAAGAGTTCCTTGTAGGCGGACTTGTTGTAGAGGGCGGTGCTGTAGTTGTAGCCGGCACGGAGGCTGAACTCCGGGGCAATCTTGAACTCCGCGCCGAGGCGAAGGGTGTGTACGCCTTTCAGGTCTTCACGGATGTAGCTGTTCTGCGTAAACATATAGTCGTCCTCGTAGCCGTCGGGGTTCTTCACGCGGGCGGTGGAGTAGTCCATGTACTCATACTCCGCACCGAGGGCGATGCCGGTGCCGATGGTGCCGCCCGCACTGAGGTTGAACTTCCACGGGGTGGTGAGTTCGTACTCGTTCTCCACGTCACCGTTCCATCCGTCGTAGCTGTCGATGGTGGCCTGGTAGGTGTCGATGTTGTCACCATTGATCATGTCGTACTGAGAGGTCAGTCGGGTGGAGTAGCGTTCGGTGAGGGCGTACCAGGTGGGGGTGTGGATGGCCAAGCCGACGCGGAAGGAGTTGTCCTCGAAGGGACGGAAGATGGCTCCCACCTTGAGGTCTACGCCGGAGCCGTCGGTCTTGTACCAGTGTTGCAGGGAGTAGCTGGCATTCAGCTCGTCGCTGCCGTCCTGCCGCAGGAGGTCTTCGCCATAGACCGAGTAGCGGGAGTAGTTGACATCGTAGGCACCGACGGTGACACCGAAGTAGAAGCGGTCCTCCACGTTGAAGGCCACGTTGAAGTCGTAGACGCTGGTGCTTCCCTTGGTCTCGCAGCGGTAGCTGGCATAGTCGCCGTTCCATCCGTAGAAGTAGTCCACGGTCTTTCCGCCCTCGGTAGTCTGCACGGCATCCACCAGGCCGGTGCGGCCTCCCATGACGGAGAGCCATCCGAAGTTCTCGTTCTGGAAGGCACTGACATCGCTGCCGGAGATCATGTTGTTGAAACTGTTGTAGGTTGCGCCGCTATTTGCCAGCTGGTACGCCATGTAGTTCGTCTGCGAAGCTCCGTCGAGACTGCCCTGCA
>CAVFNZ010000054.1:0-15746 GCA_963624095.1 Clostridium sp. CAG:217
TCGCGTGCGCTCTCATTTATTAGATAGCTTCTATCGATTACTGAAGGAAGGCAATCAGCACACCTGCGGCGACGGCCGAACCGATTACACCGGAGATGTTGCTGGACATACAGTAGTTGAGCACATGGTTCTTCGGGTCGTACTTGGTAGCGATCTCGTTGCAGACACGGCTTGCCATAGGTACGGCACTCAGACCTGTCGCGCCAATCAACGGATTGATCTTTTTCTTGCTGAAGAGGTTCATGACCTTCACGAACAAGATACCGCCCGAGATGGAGAGCGCGAAAGCGAGGAATCCGCCGACCACGATGCCGATGGTGGTCCAGTTGAGGAACGCTTCGGTCGTCATGGTGGCTCCTACGCATAGACCCAAGAAGATGGTGGCGGCGTTCATGATGCTGTTGGCTGCGGCATCGAACAGACGACCGGTGTCGGTACCGATTTCCTTGACCAGGTTACCGAACATCAACATACCAATCAAAGGTACGGCTGTCGGGACGAACAGGGCCACGATGGTGGTAACGGCAATCGGGAACACAATCTTCAGCACGCGCAAGTTCTTGATTTCGGTCTTCGAAGGATAGAGTTTCTCTTGTTCCTTCATGTTGATGAGCAACTCCTTCTTGGTGCAGAGCAGCTTCACTACCAACGGGATGATGACCGGAACCAACGCCATGTAAGAGTAGGCGGCGATGGCGATGGGGCCGAGCAAGTGGGGTGCCAGCTTGATGGTGGTGAAGATGGCGGTAGGACCGTCAGCACCACCGATGATACCCAAGGCGGCAGCCTCTTTCGGCGTGAATCCCATGAGGATGGCCGCCAACAGAACGGTGAAGATACCCAACTGGGCGGCTGCACCGAAGATGGAGAGTCGCAGGTTGCGCAACATCGGGCCGAAGTCCGTCAAGGCTCCCACACCCATGAAGATGACGGGAGGCAGGAATCCGGTCTTGATCAACATGTAGTAGAGGAAGTTCATCAAGCCCAGGTCGTGTGCAATCTCGTGCAACGGCATTTCCCAGATGTTCTTCATCACCCCGTTGACGCAAACCATACCGTTCTCGTCGGCCTGTGTCACACCCATCTCTCCTCCGGGGAAGTTGGCGAGCAGCACACCGAACGCGATGGGAACGAGCAGCAGCGGTTCGTAGTGCTTCTTGATACCGAGGTAGAGCAGCACGAACGCAATGGCGTACATTATCAGGAAAGACGGGTCAGCGATGATGTTGCTGAAGGCCGTCATCTCATACAGTTTTGCAAATATATCTTCCATTATCCAATCTTCATTATGATGTCATCTTCAGCGATAGCGTCTCCCGGGTTGGCGCAAATGGCCATAATGGTTCCGTCGAACTCTGAGCGGATGGCATTGTAGGTTTTCATTGCTTCAACATAGCACAACACGTCACCGGCTTTCACCTGGTCGCCCACTTTCAGAGGGGTCTCTCCGGCACCCTTCACGAGGAAGAACTTGCCTTCGAGCGGCGCGAGGACATCCTTGCCCTCACCGGTGATGGCCTTCTGCACATTGTCGTCGGCGGGGGTCAATGTGGCCGCGTCCACTTCGCCGTAAGCCACCGTCACCTTGTAGGCCTGGCCATTGACGGAGACGGTGAGTGTCTTCGGCTGTTTCGGCTCTTCGGGTTTGTAGTCCTTCTCGGCGTGGCGTTTCTTCACGTCCTCCAGGAAAGCCTCTTTGGCCTGTCCACTCTTGTATGCCTCGTACTGCGACGGGTGCATGGCGTACTCGAACAACTCTTCGTCGTCCTGGCCGGTATCCCATTTCTTCTCTTTCATCAACGCGCGGTACTTGTCAAGCGCGTCGGGATAGTTGTCCTGCGGATTGCCGGTGAAGAACTGCCGTCCTTCGCGCTTTGCCTTCTCGATGATTTCGGGGGCCAGCTCACCCGGCAGCTTTCCTGCTTTGCCAAGAATCATGTCCCAGATGTCGTCGGCAATCATACCCCAACGCTCTTTGCCCTTCTCCATGGCGATGACGTTCATCAGCGCAACGTTCTTCACATATTGGCTGAACGGAGTTACCAGGCAAGGATAGCCCAAGCGAGGCCATACGTAAGCCACCTCGTTGAACAACTTGACGAGCAACTCGTCCTGCGTCATGAACGGTTGGTTGTTTTTCGCCTTGTACTTGTTGATGGATTCCAGGTTGCTCTCCAGGTCGGCCATCAAGCTTCCCATCATGCCGCCGGGAAGTCCCGGGCCGATAAGCAGGGAGTTCATCATGCGGTTCTTCGGGCTGATGTACAGACCAAGGAAATCGTCCATGAAACTCTGAATCAAAGTACGCACTTTCATGTACGCTTCCATGTTCACTTCGGGAACGATGAAACCCGCGTCTTTCAGCATGGCTTGCACACTGAGCACATCGGCGTGGCCTGTACCCCATGACAGAGGTTCCATGCCAACGTCCACATAGTCGCATCCCGCCTTGCAGACCTCAAGGATGGAGGTCATGTTGAAGCCCGGCGTGGCGTGGCTATGGTATTGGATAGGCGTGTCGGGGTGAGCGGCCTTGATGCCCGCTACAATCTTGCCCAGTGTGACGGGACGGCCGATGCCGGCCATGTCCTTGATGCATATTTCGTCCGCTCCGGCTTTGATGAGCTCGTCCGCCATGTTCACGTAATACTCTACCGTGTGAATCGGAGAGAAGGTGATGCAGAGCGAACATTGCGAAATCATGCCGGCTGCGTGAGCGTATTCGATAGAAGGAATGATGTTGCGTGTGTCGTTGAGACCGCAGAACGTACGGGTGATGTCCGTTCCCTGTGCCTTCTTCACTTTATAGAAGAGCTTGCGTACATCCGCGGGGACAGGGCTCATGCGCAGACCGTTGAGCGCGCGGTCCAGCATGTGGGTCTGTATGCCGGCTTCGTGGAATGGCTTCGTCCATTCACGCACGGCTTTATTGGGGTTCTCTCCGAAGAGGAGATTGACTTGTTCAAAACCTCCGCCATTGGTTTCCACTCGGGCAAAGCAGCCCATCTCGATGATAGCCGGGGCTACTTTTACTAACTGATCGACACGAGGCACATACTTGCCGGCTGACTGCCACATGTCGCGAAAGACTAAACTGAATTTAACTTCTCTTTTCATACTTGCGTTCTTTGATTCTTAGTGCTTTTGTTTTGTGTTTGTTTGGTTTAGAGTTTTTCTATCTTCACCACTTTGCCTTTTCCGTGGGTCAGAACGTCCACTGCGGCCTTGATGGCGGCAACGGATGTGTTGTCGGCGATGGCCCGTTGCTGAGAAACCTGCTTGTGTTCCTCTTCGGGGGCTAACTTGTTGACCAACGTAATGAGGAGTTTGCTCAGATAGATTACGATAAGGAGGATAATGAATACGGAGACCATACCCACAACCAACAGGAGTAATCCAATTCCCAAATTGTCCATATTACATCTTTTATTGATAAAGTTAATGACTAATGTTTTATTGATTGAAAAAAATCGTCCGAAATTACTTATTCTTTCTCACCTTGAAAAATAATTTCTGTTAAATAGTCATTAAAAGGACAAGAATAGTTTGAATCAGATAAATTGAGGTATTTGCGTGACTTGCCCGTTCCGCACCTTTCGGAGGGCGCGGGTTCGCGACGCATTCACCTCATTGTCAGACGGGTTGATAGCCCCGGTGAGGCTTCGTCTACAGGCTCTGCATGTCGTGGAGCCGTTTGTAGTAGCCGTTGAGCGCAATCAGCTCCTCGTGCTTGCCGCGCTCCACGATGCGCCCTTCGTGCATCACGCATATCTCGTCCGCGTTCTTGATGGTGGAGAGCCGATGGGCGATGGCGATAGTGGTGCGGGTTTTCATGAGCCGTTCCAGAGCCTCCTGCACCAGTCGCTCCGATTCGGTGTCGAGGGCGGATGTGGCCTCGTCGAGGATGAGGATAGGCGGATTCTTCAGGATGGCGCGCGCGATGCTGATGCGTTGTCGCTGACCTCCGGAGAGCTTGTTGCCTCGGTCGCCGATGTTGGTGTTGTAGCCCTCCTCCTTCTCCATGATGAAGTCGTGGGCGTTGGCTATCTTGGCGGCTTCGACGACCTGTTCCATGGTGGCGTTCTCCACGCCGAAGGCGATGTTGTTGAAGAAGGTGTCGTTGAAGAGGATGGCCTCTTGGTTCACATTGCCTATCAGACTGCGAAGGTCGGTGATGCGCACCTCCTTGATGTTGATACCGTCGATGGTGATGGTGCCTTCCTGCACGTCATGATAGCGGGGCAAGAGGTCTACCAGCGTGGACTTGCCCGACCCGGATTGCCCTACCAGCGCCACGGTCTTCCCTTTGGGGATGGTGAGGTTGATATCCTCCAGCACCGGCTTCTTGCCGTCGTAGCTGAACGTGATGTCCTTGAAGGTGATGTTGTCCCGCAGGCCGTTCAGCGGCTTCGGGTTCTCTATCTCCTTGATGGGGTTCTCCGCCTTCAGTATCTTGTCCACGCGTTCCATGGAGGCGAGTCCCTTAGGGATGCTGTATCCCGCCTTGGAGAACTCCTTCAGCGGATTGATGACGCTGTAGAGAATCACCATATAGAATATAAAGGTAGGCGCGTCGATGGAGGAGTGGTTGCCCAGTATCAGTGAACCGCCAAACCAGAGGACGATGACGATGAGCAGCGTGCCGAGGAACTCGCTCATCGGGTGGGCCATAGCCTGGCGCGTGGCTACCCGGTTGGTGGCGTCGCGGTATTCGTTGCTGCATTTGGTGAAGCGGTCCACCATCTTCTTCTCGGCGATGAACGCCTTGATGATGCGCAGGCCACCCAGTGTCTCTTCCAGCTGTGCCATGGTGTCGCTCCACTTGCCTTGCGCTTCCAATGATTTGCGTTTCAGCTTCTTGCCGACCTTGCCCATGACCCATCCCATGCCGGGCAGCACGATGATGGTGAACAGTGTCAGTTGCCAGCTGGTGACAATCAACGTGCCAAAGTAGAAGAGGATGAGTATCGGGTTCTTGATGAGCATGTCCAATGAGCTGGTGATGGAGGTCTCCACTTCGCCCACGTCGCCGCTCATGCGGGCGATGATGTCTCCTTTCCGCTCTTCCGAGAAGAATCCCAGCGGCAGGTGCATCACCTTGGAGTAGACCATCACGCGGATGTCGCGCACCACGCCGGTGCGCAGCGGAATCATCACGGCCGACGAGGCGAAGTAGCACGAGGTCTTTATCAGTGTCATCACGGCCAGGAATAGTCCGAGAAAGAGCAGGGTAGTGGACGGCCCGTAGTTGGCGATTAGCTGGCTCACATAGTAGTAGAAGTTGTTCACCGCCACCTCCTTGAGGTTGTCCAGGCTCCACCCCATGAAGTGGTACACCTTGTCGTCCATCTTGAAGAGAATCTGCAGGATGGGTATCAGCAGGGTAAAGGAGAAGATGTTGAACACGGCGGACAGGATGTTCAGCAGAACGGACCACGCCAGATATTTTTTATAAGGAGAGACAAAGCGTCTCATCAACTGAAAGAATTCCTTCATCGGAGATGTTGTTTGCTAAATGACGGGACAAAGATAATGCAAAATAGTGCAATTGAGAGCGGAACGCCCGGTTTATTTGAATCTCGTTCCGGATATACTTCACCATGCAGACTATCGCCAAGATAGAAACGGCATTGGGGTGCAAGCTCATTGATGTTGTCCATTAATCGCCATCGCAAAAAAAAGAGCGGGGCTGACAAGCACCGCTCTTTTAAAAGTCGGAAAGAGGCGACTCGAACGCCCGACCCCTACGTCCCGAACGTAGTGCGCTACCAACTGCGCTACTTTCCGATTTTGCGGTTGCAAAGATAGAGGTTATTTTTGAAACGACCTAAGAAAAAGTGAAGTTTTTTGCGTGAAATCTTTGGAGGTTAAGAAAAAGTGCTTACCTTTGCATCCGTAATCGTTAAGCGATGGTGCCATAGCTCAGTTGGTAGAGCAAAGGACTGAAAATCCTTGTGTCACTGGTTCGACTCCCGTTGGCACCACGAACAGAGAGCTGCAGAGATGCAGCTCTTTTTTTATTCCCCTACGCCCTGTCATATCCTGATTTCACTTGTCAGCTTTCAGGTTATACTACTGAATTCCTTGTCAACCTTTGGGCATTATAGTCACAGCCCCGAGACATTATAGGCATAGCCCCGAGACATTATAGTCATGGAATATGCTGACTACGGGCTCGGAATTCTGAACGGGTATGCTCCGGAATATGTAATAGTCGGCGGCTCGGCAAAATATTGCGGACGAGTTTAAGGATTCTGCGCCCGATTTGCATTAACTTTGCAGCCTAATGGACAAATGCGGAATAACCAATGAAGATATTGATAACGGGAGCAAGCGGTTTCATCGGTAGCTTTCTGGTGGAAGAGGCCTTGCGCAGAGAGATGGATGTGTGGGCCGGCGTGCGACAAAGCAGTTCACGGCACTATTTGCGGGACAGCCGGATACGGTTCGCCTGTCTCGACTTTGCAAACACTCGGACACTGCGAGACCAACTGCTGGAACATAAGCGGCTACATGGGGGCTGGGACGTGATTGTCCATTGCGCCGGAGTGACCAAATGTCGCCGTCGGAAGGAGTTCATGAAGGGCAACTACCAAGCCACGCGCAACTTGGTGGAGGCGTTGGCGGCGTTGGAGATGACTCCCCGTCAGTTTGTCTACATCAGCTCACTCAGCGTGATGGGGCCACTTCGTGAGAAGGATTACACCCCTATCCGTGTGACCGATGAGGCACGGCCCAATACGGCATACGGCGAGAGCAAGCTGGCTTCCGAACGCTACCTGAAGTCGCTCAGCGGATTTCCCTGCGTCATCTTCCGTCCCACCGGCGTTTACGGTCCGCGTGAGAAGGACTATTTCCTCATGGCCAAGTCCATCCAACGGCATCTCGACTTCTCCGTGGGTTTCAAACGTCAGGACCTTACCTTCATCTATGTGAAGGATTTGGTGAAGGCCATCTACCTGGCCATCGACAAGGAGGTGACGGGCCGCACCTACCTGGTGAGCGACGGGCAGGTCTACCCAAGCAGCGCATTTTCCCACTTGATAGAGAAAGAGTTGGGCAATCCGTTCGTTATCCACGTCAAATGTCCGCTGTTTATTCTAAAAGTCGTATCTTTGCTGGCCGAAAAAGTGGCTGGCCTCTGTGGCAAGAGCAGCACGCTCAACGGCGACAAGTATCAAATCATGAAACAACGCAACTGGCAATGCGACATCACCCCCGCGGAGGAAGAACTCGGCTACAAGGCCGACTATGACCTGGCGCGTGGCGTGAAGGAAATCATCGCCTGGTACAAACAAGAAAAATGGCTTTAGAACTACTGAAAAAGACGGATGCGGAGAAAGGACTCTTCGCGATAGAAAAGATAGGACTCGTCTATACCCTGTTTACCTCGGTCGTCATCCTGCTGCTGTTCAGCGACATGGAACGTCCCGTGGGTATGCTGCTCGATCGGTTGGCCATCGTGGCGGTTATGATGGCGTTGGTCTGGATTTACCGGCAATACGCCTGCAAGCTGACGGCCTTTCTGCGTACCGCCTATCAAATGGCACTGTTGGCCTATTGGTATCCCGATACGTATGAGTTCAACCGCCTGTTTCCCAATCTCGACCACCTGTTCGCCTCGTGCGAGCAGGCACTTTTCCATTGCCAGCCCGCCATCCTCTTCCCGCAGTACTGCTCGTCGGCCTGGTTTTGCGAAGCCTTCAACTTGGGCTATTTCAGCTACTACCCGATGATATTCGGCATCGCCCTGTTCTGTTTCTTCCGTCGCTACAGCGAGTTCGACAAGGTGGCGTTCATCCTTGTCACCTCCTTTTTCGTCTATTACCTTATCTATCTGTTCCTGCCCGTTGCCGGCCCCCAGTATTACTTCCCCGCCATCGGCTTGGAGCAGGTGTCCCAAGCCAATTTCCCCGCCGTGGGCGACTATTTCAACTATCATGCGGAACTGCTCCCTGCCAAAGAACCGGAATGGGGCGTTTTCTACAAGCTGGTGGAGATGTCGCAGCAGGCCGGCGAGCGACCGACAGCGGCCTTCCCCAGCTCGCACGTCGGCATGTCCACCATCATCCTCCTGTTGGCCTATCGCGTCAAGAAGCCCCTCTTCTGGTGTCTGATGCCCTTCTATCTGCTGCTCTGCTGCGCCACCGTTTACATCCAGGCCCACTACCTGATTGATGCCATCGCCGGATTTTTCTCCGCCTTCCTCATCTATGCTTTCTCCGTATGGCTATACGAGCGGATGCGGAAAGACAATGCTTAGCGTTCGCCCTGACTATCCCTGTGAAAATCAGGAAAGCCCATACTCCCAAGCGTTAAGATTATGCAAATTGCATTATGCGACTTGCATAATTCAAATCAAATAATGTAATTTGCAGACGATAGCGAGTCAACAAACAACTGGCATTCATTAAAGTTCACGGGAGAATATGGAGAATCCTTTCATCATTACAGGTTACATCAAACCGGAGTATTTCTGCGACCGTCAGGCCGAGACGAAACGAATCATTACCAAGGTGACTAATGGCGAGAATGTCGTGGTGATGGCGGCACGGCGCATAGGCAAGAGTAAACTTATTGAATATTGCCTTGATTCATCTGTCGTCAAAGATTGTTTCTTTACCATATCCATTGATATTTTGCGCACCTCCAGCATCCACGAGTTCGCATTCGAACTTGGTAAGGCGGTGTTTGACGCAGCGGCTCATCGTGGTACCAAAATGATGAAGATGGTGGTCAACACCCTAAAGTCCATCAATGGATGCTTTGGTTATGATCCCGTCTCCAACACTCCGACCTTCAATTTGTCCTTAGGCGATATATCCAACCCCCTTTATACCTTGGAGGAAATCTTCGCCTGCATTGAACAGGCCGACAAAAAGTGCATCGTCGCCATTGATGAGTTTCAGCAGATAGGCTATTATCCGGAGAAAAACATGGAGGCCATACTCAGAACCTACATACAGAAATGCAGCAACGCCAATTTCATCTTTTCTGGCAGTGAACGCCATCTCATCTCCAAGATGTTCTCGGAGAGAGCCCACCCTTTCTACAATAGTGCCGATATCATGAATCTGGATGTGATTCCGCTTGACAAATACACGGAGTTTGCCATCCGATTGTTCCGGAAGTTCGACAAAGACATCACTCCGGAAGCCATTGCCAAGGTATACGCTACCTTTGGCGGCAATACCTATTATGTCCAAAAGGTGATACATGAGGCGTTCAACCAGACCGAGATTGGCCAACAGGCGGATGAGAGCATGATGGATGGTATCATCCGTTCGCTAATATTGGACAACGACCGCAAATTTAGCGAGATGCTCTCTCGTCTCACTCTCCCGCAGAAGGAATTGCTGTATGCCATTGCCAAGGACGGTGTTGTCAGGCAAATCACCTCTGCCGCCTTCACGAAGAAATACAATCTTCGCTCAGCAAGTAGCGTGCAGAGTGCCACCAAGAAACTATTGGAGTTTCATCTGATAACCGCCTCACAAGGCACATATTACATAGACGACCAACTGATGCAACTGTGGCTGGTGCGGTTGTGAACTCAATGTCATCGTCTGGGCATTAGCTGACGGCATCGGGCGGAATGTTACTTAAGATCCATTGCGCTTGCCCGGGAGTGACGGACGACGAACAAAGGGAAAGTCGAAGATTTCGGTGTGAGTATATAAAACGGAAGGAAAAATTTCGGTGTGGGGCTATAAATCGCATTGAAAAATTTTGGTAAACAAGATGTGAATGGTATATTTGCAGGTGAATATTAATGATTTATATACCATATAGAGGCTGTGATGATTTTCAAACGAAAGATTTATGATAAACTAAAGGACTGGAAGGATTCCTCCAACGGTAAGACGGCCTTACTTTTGGAAGGAGCGAGGCGTATAGGCAAGTCTACTATTGTGGAAGAATTCGCCAAACGGGAATACCGCTCATACATACTTATTGACTTCAATGAGGCCTCCCAAGATGTCAAGGCTTTGTTTGATGACCTTATGGATATGAATCGTATATTCCTCTATCTACAGAACGTCTACCATACCCTGTTGTACGAGCGGGAATCGGTTGTCGTTTTCGATGAAGTGCAGCAATGCCCGAAGGCCAGGCAGGCCATCAAATACCTTGTAAAGGATGGACGCTATGACTACATCGAAACGGGTTCACTCATAAGCATAAGGAAAAACACGAAGGATATCAGCATTCCAAGTGAAGAACATAGGGTGGAAATGTTTCCGATGGACTACGAGGAATTTAGGTGGGCTTTGGGCGACAATGTCGGGATGGAGTTGACGCGTCAGTTCTTCGAACACGAACGGGCTCTTGGCGATGGACTGCACCGCATGAAGATGCGAGAGCTGAGGCTCTATATGCTTGTCGGGGGTATGCCGCAAGCCGTTAACGAATATCTTGACACGAACAACCTGCAACGGGTGGACGAGGTGAAACGACAGATAATACAACTTTATTCCGATGACTTCAGAAAGATTGACCCGACGGGAAAGATTTCAAAGCTGTTTATGTCGATTCCCGCCCAGCTAAGCCGGAATCACATGCGATATCAGGCGACCCCCGTAGTGGGAAGAATTTCCAGTGACAAGATTGAGGAACTGGTGCTGTGCTTGGAGGATAGCAAGACTGTCAACATTGCCTATCATGCTAATGATCCGAACGTGGGGATGCCCTTGACAACGGATATCGGCAAGTACAAACTCTATGTTGGTGATACGGGTCTGTTTGTAACTCTTGCGTTTTGGGACAAGGCATACACGGAAAATGTCATCTACGAAAAGTTGCTGAACGATAAGCTGTCGGCCAATATGGGCTATGTCTACGAAAATCTTGTCGCACAGATGATACGCGCCATTGGTGACAAACTGTTTTACTATACCTTTTCCAAGGATGACAACCATTCCTATGAGGTAGACTTCGTTCTGTCGCGCGGCAACAAACTCTGTCCCATCGAAGTGAAGTCGTCTGGCTACAAAACTCATGCGTCCCTTGATGCCTTCTGTCGGAAGTACTCCGACAGAATCGCTAACCGCTATCTTATATATACCAAGGACTACCGGAAAGACAATGAAACGACCTTGTTGCCGGTATACATGACTCCGTTCTTGTGAAAACACGTCGTTGTCAAACAGCTAAACCGCTAAACGCTTGTTCTGGGTTACCTGATGATTTTCTCGTTCGCTTTGTCCGTCTGATTCACATCGATGCCGGACAACAAATCCACAAAGTGCATAATGAAATTCCCTCAAAGTGTACAATGAAATCGCCTCAAAGTGCACAATTGTTATCGTTGCCTATGGATTTATTGAAAGACGGAAGCAATTAATACAATTGTTCCCAACAAGTTCTTGACTTTTCTTTCCATAAATTCAATCATTAGGAGCTAATTTTTAATCTTTACCAACTTACCGATAGTAAAATACGAGTATTTCTTATTAGTTATACATCCCGGAACAGTGCGGTTGAGGCCGTTGTCTCTACTCTTTTGACCGCTCCTTCAGAAAGTATATGGGCGAGCGTGCCGTGCCGTCCTTCACCATGATGCCTTGGCTGCAGAAATGTTTCAGCCATTTCTGAGCTGTGTATTGCGTCAGGCCGAACTGGAGGCGCATCATACGGGTCGTGATGTAGCGGTTTTCTTGCAGGTACTCCTCGATTTTAGCCAGTAACGCCTTCTCCGTGTACTGGGTTGATTGGCTGGAGTACCTGGAGCGTACGAAATTCAATCCATTCTGCACTTCCTGTAGCAAGTTCGCTTCGGGGCGGAAATTGATGCCGGTAAGACGAACCTCTTTGCCTGTAATCTTCTTGTTCGGATTTTCCTCCGGCATCTCCAGTCTGGCCGACATTGAGAAATAGCCTATTTCCGGGATGTAGAACCGACGACCCAATTGGAGCTCGCTCACGCAAATGTCGTGCAGCTCGGCAAGCACGGCGGCCACGTCTCCCTTGGTGAGGGAGCATCTTTGCTGTATTTTCTCCTGCAGTTGCTTGGCGGTCATCGGTTCGTGCTGCACCACTCTGACGAAGCGTCTCTTTTCACCGCTTCCCGTGGCGTTGTTGATAGTGTAAACATCGTACTTCAGTTTCATGTCCTTTCTTGCATTTATCGGTTGCTACTCAGTTTTTTCGTTTGACGCAGGGTCGTTAACACGACTTATGCAAATATACATATCGATGTAAGAATCTGTACCTCATAGTGCGAAAGTTTAGTATTATTTATGTTTTGACAATTGTCATCAAGGTTGTTGACAATTGTCAGCAACCTTTACGACAATTGTCAGAAATGTTTACGACAACTGTCATTCACTGTTATGACAGCTGTCATTCAATCATCAAGTTCTACGAGTTACACGTGTTTGATTGATGTAATGTTTGTTTGAGATTATGAATTCATCCGTTTCATAAACAATGGTTGAAGCGAATGTAGCCTTCTTGGTCATAGCAACGGTGATATTTATGAATTGTATCAATCAGTTGTTGTAGATTGGGTATTTCGGTTGTTAGCTTTTTGAACTTTTGGTATTGTGCGTTGTACCGCTCCATCGAACCATGTCGCAGACGCTCCTCTATGTCTTGAGGAATAAGAAAAGAAGAACGATTGCCCAAATGCGGATAAAATTCGGAGAGAAAGATGTGAATGCCGGCAAGGTCAAAGTCGCCAAAGTGAACATATTGATTAGGAATAATCCGCAACCACGAGCATAAGTCGGAAGATTGTGGATAGCGAGAAACGAACAATAGTCGTTTATTCGGCAAAGCTGAGTCGAATAGTTTGCGTTGTAGGCGGATTAATCGAAAATTTTCCATATTTTCAACGTTTACAATCGTTACATCTTCCGGTACAACGAACGATTTCCAGTCCGCGACAAATAGGAATGTACCATCTTGTGGTTCGATTTTTATTTCCTTGTTGTTCAAACAACATGCGATAGGTTCGTAGGAATTGACTGGAAATCCTGGACAAGAGCGTATTGTGATGAGTTTGGAATTGCCTGTTTCTGAGGCTTGCTCAGCGCGTGAGGACCCCTCTCTTGCAAGTAACTTACACATTTGGCTGAGATTGGTCAACCGCTCGTCTATCCGTCCCAATGCCTGTTCCAACTGCTGAGGAACTGAGGCCGTGATGCTCCGTTTGCTTCCGTGTGTGCGGCTAACGAGAACGCCCTCGTCGAGTAGTTCTTCCACCCAGTCGCCCCGTAGCGCGCTGGATGGTAAGGACTCGCCATCACGTAGGCGAATCAGTTTGCTTATGAGCGAGAGGGTTATTTTCATGTTTGTTGACAACTAAAAAATTAAGATGCTCACTGTTTCGTTATCAAAGGATGCACTACTGTTTGCGATTTGTCATCCTTACTTAGCAAGTAGGTGTAACGATAGTCGGAAACATTGTAGGTGGTAGGCGAGGAGTTGATGAGTAGGATGTTTCGGGCATTGGCAAAGTTTAGGATGCCCTTAACGTTCTGCGGATGCAGCTTACCTATCTCATCCATCATACAGTGGATACGGAAGTCCCCGAACTTACGACTTGCCTTCTGTTTGAACACATTGATAAGCATGATGTTAATCATCGCTTTTACCAAAGTGTCAGTTCCCTCGCTGCCCACATGGGAGAGTTTGTCTGCCCAACCCGTGTCATTGTCGTTCTCCACGATGCGGAACTGCAACTGGAAGAGGTCGGAGAGGGTGAGATACTGACGCTGGGGATTGTCGAGGAGTGATTTCATAAAGTCGAGTAGATAGCCCACTGCCTTTTGGTTCACCTCGTCACGGTTGGTTGTGGAGAAGAGGTTGATTTCGCCCATGGCAAACTGGTTGTCGTCATTGAATTCCTTGATGCGCTTCATCAGCTGCACCATCTTGTCGGCTGACGGCACATGCTGTAGGGCGATGAGTTTGATGACTCCGGTGAAGTTGCGCTCACGGAAGTCTCCGTTGATGTCGTGTATAATCTTGTCCACGTCCGACTCATGCCTTGTCAACTCGCCCATTTCCTTGGATACACGAGCCAGAATATCCACATACCGTTCGCTGGTGCGACGACGGTATTCCTCTATCTTGTTGTTGACGAGGAAATCGTCGAGATTGCTGGCGAAGTCGAGGTAGTCCTCGTCGAGGGTCAGCTCCATGCGGAAATTAAAGGTGTTTTTGGCGGAGAAGTTGGCCTTGAATGCATTGACGCTACCCTTGAACAGGTTATGGCGTGACTGGCGAGAGACGATGATGCTGGTCAACTCGTCCACCGCCTGACTAGGCGTGCGCAGCGTCTGACTCTCCGAAGTCTCAGCAAAGACGGATGGGCAAAGGTTCTCGTCATGTGTGAAGCGATCTGCATTCTGCAACTCGCCATCGATGTGTTCCTTCTCCTGTCGGCGTTCAGCAAGCTCCTTGCTGAGGGAGGCAAGCAGGTCTTTGTATTTTTGCTGGCGTTGACCATACTTCTCATTCAACTGCCCGAGTTTTTCCATCAAGTATTTCTTCTGTTCCTTGAATTTCTCCTCGTGTTCGAAGAGTTCCTCCTTGTCGTGCTGGTAGTTATAAACCAGCTGACGGTGGCCGTCGATGAACTTCAGTTCTGCCTCGGCGGTTTGTATCGACAGCTTGCACTCCTCCACCATTTTTGTGTCTGCCCCACGGCCGTGCAATTCGTCCGACTCCCGTTTGTCGAGTTGTGTCAATTCTGCCTCTGTCTTTTGCTCATGCTGTTTGATTTCGGCACGAATCTCTGCTACCTGTTGCTCATGCAGTTTTACCGCCTCGTCCTTTGCCTTTTGGTATCGTTTGCTCTCGGCTGTCAACTGCTTCTGTTTGTCTTCATTCACCTTCGTGAGTGCTTTCTCGGCGAGGGCGTGGCGATGGGCAAGTTCCTGTTGGCGAGCTGTCAATTCTTTCTTCCTTGCCTCCACCTCCTGCTTCGCCTTGGCGGCATAGTCGCCCGTCTTTACGCAGATGTCTTTCTGCTTTTGGGGCAACATCTGCCGTTCTATTTCGTAGGCGGATTTCTGTGTGCGCAGTTCCTTCATTTTGGAGGCAAATGGTCGCTTCAGTTCTGTCACTTGCTTCTCCTGCTGTTCCACGAGCGAGGCGTATTCCTTTTTCAACACTTGGAGCACTGACTCCAACTGGGCTTTCTCTTCCTTCAGTTGAGTGGGCTTGCGCACGCAGACTGGCAGGTCGATGAGGTCGAGCTTCACTCCGAAGAGCGATGCGCCGTCGGTTTTTTGTGGATGCAGCCCAGTCTGGTAGAGCATCTTATCCTCGTTGATCACCTTGCCGATGTTCTGCTCCCAGTCCCGCTTGTTCTCCTCCAGCCATTCGTAGAGTGATCCCTTGGTGCGAGAAAGAAGTCCATCCACCTCTGCCAGTTTCGAAGTGACCTCCTCCATCTCCTGTCGCTTGTCTTCTTGTTGTGCCTTCCAGTCGGCAATCAGCTGCGCCTCCTGCTTGCCGTATTCAGCTTGCAGACGGTTGATGTCTGCCACGGAAGTGGCCACCAGTCCGCCAAGTTCCTTCTCGCGCAACGCCAAGGCATCCAAGCTCCGTCTCAGATTTTCCTGTTCCTCCCGATAAGGCTGCCAGTATTTCAGTTTCAGCAACTCCTTGTCGACGGCCGTCAGCTCGTCCTTCAACTGCTCCACGGCATTTGTGGCAAGGGTGGTTTTCTCAATAAAGGACGCTTCCACGTCCTCCCGCCTTTGTGTATATTCAGCAAGCATACGCTCCTCCGC
>CAVFNZ010000055.1:0-15154 GCA_963624095.1 Clostridium sp. CAG:217
GAAGAAGTCCTTCCCCACCTTGTAGAAAGCCAGTTCGGTGGGCACCCATATCTTGCAGTGGAAGATGCTGTCCACCTTGCGCTCCACCAAATCGCTGTGTTTATCCTTCAACGCCCGAATCTGGCGGTTGATCTCGGAATTGACGAAGAAGTCGATAATGGTCTGCTTGTGACGCGTAACGAACTCCCGGAACTCCTCTTCGTTCGGGGCCTGGATATTCATAATCATCTGCGGCTGGGCGTAGACGTTGCGCAGATACTTCAGCTTGGGTTGCGTGTAGGTATTCTTGATGTCGACAATGATGATGTTGCGAAAGATGCGGAACGTACGGTCAAAGTCTTCGGGTGCCACGTTGGAGATACGGAACGACCGCTCCGACTGGGGCAATCCCGGCACATCGGTATCCAGCACATCGAACAGGGCTCTGCCCGCAGGACGTTCCCACAGGGTCTTGTCCACCACCACAAGCATCTCGTAGGCGCGGCCGCTCGACTTGGGCGTGAAGACGGTTCCGTTCTTGCACGAGGAAAGGAGCAGTGCCACAATCAGGATATTCAAATACGATACTACGTTTTTCATAATCTCTTCCTATTTATTTAAATATGTCAGTTCAATATGTTGTTGCTTGGCGGTGGACAGCATTCCGCAGGCGGCGAAGATGTCTTCTCCGCGCGAGGCGCGTATGGTGGAGAACAGGCCGTGTCCCGTCAGGTAGTCACGAAAACGCACCATCGACTCGGCATCCGTTCCTTCCAAGTCTACGCCCGGGATGGCGTGAAAGCGAATCAGGTTGACGCGGCACTCAATGCCCCTCAACAGCTTCACCAGCTCCTTGGCGTGAAGCAGGGAATCGTTCACCCCCTTGAAGAGGATATACTCGAACGATAGGCGACGCTGTTTGCTGAAGTCGTACTCGCGCAACACGTCCACCACCTCGGTGACGGAGAACGCCCGCTCGGCAGGCATCAGCGTCCGCCGCTGCGCCGGTATGGGGGTATGCAGACTGATAGCCAGGTGACAATCGCTCTCGTCGAGGAACCGGCGCAGTCCTTTTTGCAGACCCACGGACGATACGGTGATACGTTTGGGGCTCCACTTGTACCCATAGTCCGCCGTCAAGACGGAGAGGGCCTTGAGCACCTCGTCCAGGTTGTCAAAAGGTTCTCCCATCCCCATCAGCACAATGTTGGTGAGGGTATCCCTTTCGGGTATGGAATAGACCTGGTTGAGAATCTGGTTGGCGGTAAGGTTGACGGTAAATCCCTGTTTGCCGGTCATGCAGAAGAGGCAGTTCATCTTGCAGCCCACCTGTGACGACACGCAGAGCGTGGCACGCTCACCGTCGGGGATATAGACCGCCTCCACGAAACGGTTCTCGCCCACACGGAAGAGGTACTTCACGGTTCCGTCGACCGAGCGCATCGCCTCCACGGGAGCTTCCGCCCCCACCTCGAAGTCTTGTTTGAGCAGTTCGCGCTGCTTGAGCGAAAGGTTGGTCATCTCATCGATGGAGTCCACCTTCTTGTCGTAAATCCACGATACAATCTGCTTGGCGGTGAATCCGGGCATATTCCGTTCCTTCACCACTTGTTGCACTTCGGCAAGCGTCATCCCCAAAAGCCTCTGTTTGGTCATGTTCATCTCTTTTCCCAGGGTAATGAATTGTCACGCAAAGTTAGAGAAAAAAGTGACAACACCGCACCATTCCGTCACTTTAATAGACATTTTCTTGAGCGGACGGACTTTTTCGCCATCGTTTCACCTCCATACTGGACTATTTTGTGTAAGTTTGCAAGGTCTTTGTCCGCTTCCGACAATGCCTTACCCAAGGAGAAAGCGAAGGCCGACAAGTACAATTCCACCTAAAACGAACGGAATACATGAAAGAGAAACGCGTCACTTGCTTCTTACCATTCATCAGTGAAGAATATACACGAACCAACATATCCCTGTTGCGCAGCGAGGCTGCGGTAGGCGACATCTACCTGTTGGCTTACCGACAGGAAGCCGCACGGCCAACGGCGGCCAACGGCGAAGGAACGCGCACCGCCGCTTCCCGAGCGACCTTGAGCGATAAGTCATTCGAGGGATGCCGCATGATTGAGTGTACCACCGTGTTCGACACGGACACGCTACGGCTCGTGGCCCAATTGGCCACCACACCTTATTTCCTGCTTTACACCCGCACCACTCCGCTCCGGTTGGGCTACAAGTCATTGGAGCGGTTGGGCAACATCGCCGAGGCCACGTCGGCAGGGATGATTTACAGCGACTACTACGACCAGCAGGGGGACGAACGCACGCCGCATCCTGTCATTGACTGCCAGGAGGGAAGCCTGCGGGACGACTTCGACTTCGGCTCGTTGCTGCTGTTCCGTACGGACCTGTGCAAACGGGTATTGTCGGCCAACGTCCCCTCACTCCGCTACGCCGGGCTCTATTACCTGCGGTTGTTCCTCACCGCGGAGGGCAAGCAGTTGCCCTTGCACGTCAACGAGTATCTCTACACGCAGGTGGAGACGGACAACAGGAAATCGGGCGAGAAGCAGTTTGACTATGTGAATCCGCGCAACCGGGAGGTACAGGTGGAGATGGAGCAGGTCTGCACGCTTTACCTGAAACAAACCGGTGGTTACCTGCATCCGAGCAACTATAAGTGTCTGGGGCACCTGCGAAAGGAGTATCCCATCAACGGAGCGTCGGTCATCATCCCCGTACGCAACCGGGTACGTACCATTGGCGATGCCATCGGGTCGGTGCTGAGCCAAGTCTGTGCCGATGAGTTCAACGTGCTGGTTATCGACAACCATTCCACCGACGGCACAACGGAGGTGATCGCACAGTTCGCGGCCAAGGACAAACGGGTGGTACACATCCAACCGAAGCGGACGGACTTGGGCATAGGAGGGTGTTGGAACACGGGGCTCAACCACCCCGCCTGCAAGAACGTGGCTATACAATTGGACAGCGACGACCTCTACAGCGACGAGCACACCATCGAGCGGATTCTCACGGTATTCAAGGAGAAGGAGTGCGGCATGGTCATCGGCTCGTACCGCATCACGGACTTCAACCTGAAGGAGCTGCCGCCCGGCATCATCGACCACAAAGAGTGGACGGCCGACAACGGGCGCAACAACGCGCTACGCATCAACGGGCTGGGAGCGCCACGGGCTTTCTATACGTCCATCGCCAAAGAGTTGCCGTTCCCGAATACCTGTTACGGAGAGGATTACGCCATGGCGTTGGCCATCTCGCGCCATTACCGCATCGAGCGCATCTACGATGTGATTTACCTGTGCCGCCGTTGGGAAGGGAACTCCGACGCGGCGTTGAGCACCGACAAGATAAACGCCAACAATTTCTATAAAGACAAGATAAGGACCCTGGAGCTCCGCGCCCGCAGACAAGGGGAGGCAATGCCTTACCCGGACGTGACGGAGGAGGAGCTGGCGGAGCTCTACGAGGAGCAGCTCTACAGCTGGGAACTTGCGCGGAAGAATTACGAAGACTTGCGGCAGGTGGTCACCAAGCGGTTCGACAACGGGCTGTCCGCACAGTTCAACCCGAACAGGGTGCAGTCCACGGGAGCGGACATGAGCAAGAAACACCTGCAGGAGCGGCCTTGTTTCCTTTGCGAGGAGAACCGCCCGAAGGAGCAGGGATTCATCCGTTGCTTCGGACATTTCGAGGCGTTGGTCAACCCCTACCCCATCAAACCGGGACACTTCACTATCGTCCATGCGGCGCACACTCCGCAGTTGTTGGAGGGAAACCTCGAAGAGTTCGTGCGCTACACGTCCCTGCTGCCCCACTGCATCCACTTCTATAACGGGGCGCACAGCGGAGCCTCAGCACCCGACCACATGCACTTCCAGCTGTTCGCCGGTGAGCGGTTGCCCATCTGCGAATTGGTACAGGAGTACATCGAACGGGGCAAAGCGATGACGACCACCGCAAAAGGGAGTCGGCTGTATGCCTTCACGGAGAGTTACGTACCCATGTTGGTGGTGACGGCAAACTCCATTACGGGCGGTGACGAGGCGGTGAGCCTGCTGCGCCAGGCGATGACCTGTCTGCCCGTCCACATCGAGAACGAGGAAGAGCCGTCGCTCAACCTGATAGCCTGGAGCACGCCGGAAGGGGAAACGCGTTACGTCATCATCCCCCGCAGCAAGCACCGGCCGGACTGCTACACCGACAGGGAGACGAAGATGCTTGTCAGTCCGGGCGCAGTGGACATGGCGGGACTTCTCGTTACCATCCGTAGGGAGGATTTCGACGCGCTGACGGGCGAACGGGCCTTGGCCATCCTGCAAGAGGTGGCTTACCCCAAAGAGACTATGAAACAAACCATCGAAGAACTGAAAAGAGTTATAAGCAAATGACAGAACCAGAGATAAGCGTAGGCATCGTCAATGCCCAAGAGATAAATTTCTCGCTCAACGCAAACTACTTCGCCAAGGGCGAGATGGTGCAGGGCGAACAGAACGTACGGTTCAGCGAAGGCGGCATCCTTTGGAACGATAACCTCTACAAGGAACTTACCTTCACCCCGTCGGAGAACAACGCCTCGTTCTCCCTCTACGACGTAACCATCGGCATCAACTTCCACTGGGAACGCAAGGAGACGCAAATCTTCTCAGGCACACTGAAGTTGGTGGTGGAGGAGGGCAAAATCACCGCCATCAATATCCTGCCGGCAGAGGATTATCTCATCAGTGTCATCTCCTCGGAGATGAAGGCGACCTCGTCTCTTGAGTTCCTCAAGGCGCACGCCGTCATCTCACGCAGCTGGCTCTTCGCCCAAATGGAGAAGCGGAAGAGCATACAGAACAGCGGCAACAAGTTCTTCTCGTTCACCAAGAGCGACACGGAGCACATCCGTTGGTACGACCGCGAGGAACACACCATCTTCGACGTGTGCGCAGACGACCACTGCCAACGCTACCAAGGCATCACGAAAGCCACCAATGAGGTGGTGGCGGAAGCGGTGAAGGCCACGCGCGGACAGCTGCTCATGTACGGCAGAGGCATCTGCGACGCACGCTTTTCAAAGTGCTGCGGAGGCATCAGCGAGGAGTTTGAGAATTGTTGGGAGAACGTACACCACCCCTACCTGACCGCCACACGGGACATCGAGTCGCAACAGAAGCCGGTCCTGCCCGACCTGACCAACGAGGAGGAGGCGGAGAAGTGGATACGTTCCACACCGGAGTCGCTCTGCAACACCACGGACCGACGCATCATCACACAGATACTGAACAACTACGACCAGGAGACCACGGACTTCTATCGTTGGCAAGTACACTACACGCAGGAAGAGCTGTCCGAACTCATCCGGCAACGGTCGAAGACGGATTTCGGATTCATCATCGACCTCATCCCCGTACAGCGGGGCAAGTCGGGCCGCATCATCAAGCTGAAGATTGTGGGCAGCCTGCACACGCTGACTATCGGCAAAGAGTTGGAGATACGCCGCACGCTCTCCCCTTCACACCTCTTCAGCTCGGCTTTCGTGGTGGACAAAGGGCCGCTGAAGAACGGATTCCCGGAGAGCTTCACCTTGACCGGAGCCGGTTGGGGACACGGCGTGGGACTGTGTCAGATTGGCGCCGCCGTGATGGGAGAGAAAGGGTATAAGTACGACGAGATTCTATTACATTATTATAAAGGTGCGGACATCCGCAAATTCTATTGATTATGGGAACGAAGAGAAGAACCTGGAGTTGGATATCAACCCTCTATTTTGCGGAAGGTCTCCCCTACTTTGCCGTCATGACCATGGCGGTCATTATGTACCAGAACTTAGGGATGAGCGACGCGGAAATCGCGTTCTACACCAGTTGGCTGGGTACGCCTTGGATTATCAAACCCATTTGGAGTCCGTTCATTGACTTGATACGCACCAAGCGTTTCTGGGTATTGTCCATGCAAGGATTTATGGCCGCCGCCTTCGCCTGCATCGCCCTCACCCTGCCTACGAGTTTCTACCTGCAGGCCACCATGGCCATCTTCGCCTTGCTGGCTTTCGCGTCGGCCACGCACGACATAGCAGCGGACGGTTACTACATGTTGGCGTTGACCACCAAGGAGCAGTCGTTCTTCGTGGGCATCCGCAACACGTTCTACCGCTGCGGCAGTGTGTTCGGACAAGGCATCCTGGTGATGTTGGCGGGACTGATAGCGGACGGGGACATCTTCCCCTCCCTGAAGGGGAACGTCGCCGTGGCTTGGGCCATCGTCTTCTACCTGTTGGCGGCTATCTTCATCGGCCTGTTCCTCTATCATGCCTACGTCATGCCCAAGCTGGACAACGACAAGGAGAACACGCGCACTTCCGCCAAGGTTTTGATGAATGATTTCGTGGAGACGGTGATTTCATTCTTCAAGAAGAAGCATATCGGTCTGATACTCTTTTTCATCCTCACCTATCGGTTGGGAGAATCGCAACTGGTCAAGATTGCTCCCCTTTTCGTGTTGGCATCGCCCGAGAAAGGAGGATTGGGACTTTCCACCACAGCCGTAGGAGGCATCTATGGCACTCTGGGAGTGATAGCCCTGCTGTTGGGTGGCATCGTGGCCGGCATCATGGTCTCGCGCAAAGGACTGAAGTATTGGATTCTGCCTATGGCACTGGCCATCAACGTGCCCGACTTGGTCTACGTGTTGCTGGCTTGGCTCCAGTGCAACGACCTGTGGGTGGTCATCCCCTGCGTGATGATTGAGCAGTTCGGATACGGCGTGGGCTTCGCCGCCTACATGCTATACCTTATATATATAGCATCCGGCGACCACAAGACTTCACACTATGCCATCGCCACGGGTCTGATGGCGGCGGGCATGTCATTCCCGGGCATGGTGTCGGGCTACATGGAGCAACTGCTGGGCGGCTACACGCCGTTCTTCATCTTTGTCTGCGTCTGCACGCTGCCCGGCATCGTGGCCGCCATACTCATCAAGAAACATTTACCCGACTCGTTCGGTAAAGAATAGACCCAAAACCATTGAAAGGAGAAAGAACATGATACTGATAGCGGATAGCGGAGCGACGAAGAGCGACTGGTACTTGACACCGGAGGACGAGCCACGGGGCGGACAACTGTTTACCACGCAAGGCATCACCCCCGTACACCAGTCAGAAGAGGCCATCCGCGCCATCCTGCGCAAGGAGCTCCTGCCGCAGCTACCCGTAAGTGCCGTGTCCGCCATCTATTTTTACGGGGCAGGGTGCTCCCCACAAAGGATTCCCGTGGTCAGGGACATCCTGTCCGCGGAGTTCCCTTCAGTCCCGACCATAGAAGTGGCCGATGACATGCTCGGAGCGGCCCGCGCCCTTTGCGGCGACCAACCCGGCATCGTCTGTATCCTGGGTACGGGGTCCAACTCCTGCTACTACGACGGCCACGCCATCGTCAGCAACGTGCCGTCCCTTGGTTACATACTGGGCGATGAGGGGAGCGGTGCCTATCTGGGCAAACGACTGGTCGGTGACTGCCTGAAGGGACAACTGTCCGAAAGCGTTTGCCGCAGGTTCTTAGACCGCTTTCGGCTGACACCGGAAGAGGTTATCGAGAAGGTCTACCGGCAACCATTGCCCAATCGGTTCCTGGCCGGCCTTTCCCGCTTCTTGGGCGAGAACCGTGAAGAACCGGACATTCACAAGCTGCTGGTGGACAGTTTCAGCGCATTCGTACAGCGCAACCTGCTCCACTATCCAACCGCAAAGCTCTACTGCACCGGCTCAGTCGCCTACTATTTCGCAACGGAACTGGCGGAGGCCACCGAAGCGTTCGGCCTACAGATGGAGCGTATCATGCAAAAGCCGATGGAGGGACTCGTCGCCTACCACACTCACCACAAACCATAAAAACCGACAACTACACGCGTATGGAACAGATTGCCATCATCGAACAACTATACCGGACCTGCACGGGACACCAACCGGAACGTATCGAGAAGATTCCCGGTGCGGGGTCTAACCGCTCTTATTTCAGAATCAAGGGAGAACCTCAACTGATTGGGGTCTGCGGAACTTCGTTGGACGAGAACAATGCCTTCATCTATTTGGCCCGTCATTTCAAGGAGAAGGGGTTGCCCGTTCCGCAGGTGATGGCAGTCGCCGACGACGGGCTCAGCTACCTGCAAGAGGATCTGGGTGAAGAGTCGCTCTTCGACATACTGACAAGGGAACGGGCTAACGGGAAGTTGAGCGATGCGGGGAAAGAGTTGCTGAAACGCACCGTCCGGCTGTTGCCGCGCATCCAATATGAAGGAGCGGACGGACTGGACTTCAGCCGTTGTTATCCCCAATCGGAGTTCAACCGGCGGAGTGTGTCGTGGGACTTGAACTACTTCAAGTACTGTTTCCTGAAGGCTACGGGACTGGAGTTTCAGGAGGACTTGTTAGAGAATGACTTCGAGCGTTTGGCCACAGACCTGCTCAGTGAACCCTTCGGCACGTTCATGTAC
Organism: Clostridium sp. CAG:217; assembly: GCA_963624095.1. Lineage (GTDB taxonomy): Bacteria > Bacteroidota > Bacteroidia > Bacteroidales > Bacteroidaceae > Phocaeicola_A. The sequence goes on from CAVFNZ010000055.1 coordinate 8,473, forward strand.
CGCGACTTCCAAAGCCGCAACGTTATGGTGAAGCAGGGAACACCCTATTGCATCGATTTCCAGGGAGGGCGCAAGGGACCCGTCTATTACGACGTAGCCTCGTTCCTGTGGCAAGCCAAGGCCAACTTCTCGCCCGCCTTGCGACAAGAACTCATCGGGGTCTACCTGGAAGCCCTGCAACCCTATAACCCGGTGTCCGCCGAAGCGTTCGGGCAACGGCTTCGTCTGTTCGTGCTCTTCCGCCTGATGCAGGTGCTCGGTGCCTATGGATTCAGAGGCTATTTCGAAAGGAAAGCGCATTTCATCCAAAGCATCCCCTATGCCATCGAAAACCTGCGGGCGTTATTGGAATGTCCCTTTACGGATTATCCTTACCTATGCGGTTTGCTGAACCAAGTGACCCAACTGCCCCAGTTTGTCTTCGAGCGCAACAAGCGACAGATGACCGTGGATGTCCTCAGTTTCTCCTACAAGAAAGGTATACCCAGCGACCCTTCGGGCAACGGAGGAGGCTATGTATTTGACTGCCGTTACGTCCACAACCCGGGACGCTACGACGCGTACAAGCAACTGACGGGAAGAGACGAGCCGGTCATCCGCTTCCTGGAGGAGCAGAGCGAAATCAAGGCATTCCTCACGCATGTGGATGCATTGGTCGATGCCCATGTGCAACGCTACCTGGAACGCGGATTCACCCATTTGACGGTTTGCTTCGGCTGCACGGGCGGCCAACACCGATCGGTCTATTCAGCGGACCATGTGGCGCGCCATCTTCATGAGAAGTTCGGCATCAACGTGCACCTCGTACACCGGGAACAGCATATCGAAGAGTGGTTTAACGCCAAACAGCCTCAACTATGAAAGCGATGGTATTTGCCGCAGGGATAGGATCGCGTCTGAAGCCTTTGACCGACACGATGCCCAAAGCCCTCGTACCCGTGTGCGGGAGACCGATGTTGGAGCATGTCCTGCTGAAACTGCGCAAGGCAGGATTCACGGATGTCGTCATCAACATCCACCACTTCGGTGAACAGATACTCAACTTCCTGGAGGCGAACCAGCACTTCGGAATGCGCATACGCGTCAGTGACGAGCGGCAGGAGTTGCTCGACACCGGGGGTGGACTGAAGAAAGCCATGCCGTTGCTAAGCGACGGAGAACCGTTTCTGGTCCACAACGTGGACATACTCTCCAACGTAGACCTGCGCCAACTCTATGCGCACCACCTGCAGAGCCATGCCGTCGCCACCTTGTTGGTGAGCCAACGCCAGAGCTCGCGCTATCTGCTTTTCAACAAGGAGGAGCGATTGTGCGGATGGGTCAACAAACAGACCGGGCAGACCAAGCCGGAAGGGTTCACCTACCAGCCCGACCTATACAAGGAATTGGCCTTCAGCGGCATCCACGTCATCTCGCCTTCGCTGTTCCGATATATGGACGACAAGTGGAGCGGAAAGTTCTCAATCGTCGACTTCTACCTGCAGACCTGTGCCAAGGCAGACCTGCGCGGCTTCGCCGCGGACAACCTGCAACTGATAGACATCGGCAAACCGGAGACCTTGCAGAAAGCCGACGACTTCTTCCGTGCCTACCTCTAAGAAGTCTTCCGTTGCCCCTTCGCACGCCACCTACCCTTATCTTGCACAAACCATTTGGGAATTAACTAATTTTCCATATAGGAAGAGTTGCGTAATTCAATAAACAGTAGTACTTTTGCAGCCGAATTGTGTAATCAATTATAATGTCTAACTTAATAAACTACTGATTTATTAATGGAAAATTTAAAGAACATTGCCCCGGTAGAGGATTTCAACTGGGACGCCTATGAAAAAGGTGACGCTGCCGAAGTAAACCGCGAAGAGGTTGAGAAGGCGTATGACAACACCTTGAACAAAGTTAATGACCGCGAGGTTGTTGACGGTACCGTAATCGGAATGAACAAGCGCGAAGTCGTTGTTAACATCGGTTACAAATCAGACGGTATCATTCCGTTGAGTGAGTTCCGTTACAATCCGGATTTGAAAGTCGGCGATACCGTAGAGGTATACATCGAGAATCAGGAGGACAAGAAAGGCCAGTTGGTTCTTTCGCACAAGAAAGCGCGCGCCGCACGTTCTTGGGATCGTGTCAACGCGGCTCTCGAATCAGAAGAGATCATCAAGGGTTACATCAAGTGCCGTACGAAAGGCGGTATGATTGTTGACGTATTCGGCATCGAAGCATTCTTGCCGGGTTCTCAAATCGATGTGAAACCCATCCGCGACTACGACGTATTCGTAGGCAAGACAATGGAATTCAAGGTGGTGAAAATCAACCAAGAGTTCAAGAATGTGGTTGTTTCGCACAAAGCTCTCATCGAAGCAGAGCTCGAACAACAGAAGAAAGAGATTATCAGCAAACTGGAGAAAGGACAAGTACTCGAAGGTACTGTTAAGAATATCACTTCCTACGGCGTATTTATCGACTTGGGTGGCGTAGACGGCTTGATTCACATCACAGACCTCTCTTGGGGCCGCGTAAGCGATCCGAAAGAGGTTGTCGAGCTGGATCAGAAACTCAACGTGGTTATCCTCGACTTCGATGACGAGAAGAAGCGTATCGCTCTCGGTCTGAAGCAGCTCACTCCGCATCCTTGGGACGCTTTGGATCCGAACCTCAAGGTTGGTGACAAGGTTAAGGGAAAAGTGGTCGTTATGGCTGACTATGGTGCGTTCATCGAGATCGCTCCGGGCGTTGAAGGCTTGATTCACGTTTCTGAGATGTCTTGGTCACAGCACCTGCGTTCGGCTCAGGACTTCATGAAAGTGGGCGACGAGGTAGAGGCTGTCATCCTGACACTCGACCGCGAAGAGCGTAAGATGTCTTTGGGCATCAAACAGCTGAAGCCGGATCCATGGGAGACCATCGAGCAGAAGTATCCTGTAGGTTCTAAGCACACCGCCAAGGTTCGCAACTTCACCAACTTCGGCGTGTTCGTAGAGATTGAAGAGGGCGTTGACGGCCTGATTCACATCTCCGACCTCTCTTGGACGAAGAAAATCAAACACCCGTCAGAGTTCACCTCTATCGGTGCGGACATCGACGTTCAGGTATTGGAGATTGACAAAGAGAACCGTCGTCTGAGCTTGGGTCACAAGCAGCTCGAAGAGAATCCTTGGGATGTATTCGAAACAATATTCACCGTTGACTCTATCCACGAGGGAACCATCATCGAGGTATTGGACAAGGGTGCCGTAATCGCTTTGCCTTACGGCGTTGAAGGCTTCGCTACTCCGAAGCACCTCGTGAAGGAAGACGGCACACAGGCTCAGCTGGACGAGAAGCTCCCGTTCAAGGTTATCGAGTTCAACAAGGATGCCAAGAGAATCATCCTCTCTCACAGCCGTATCTTCGAAGACGCAGCCAAGGCTGAGGCCAAGGCCGAGAAGAGAGCAGCCAATGCAGCCAAGAAGTCTTCAAAGAAAGAGGAGGCTCCGATGATTCAGAACCAGGCCGCTTCCACGACACTGGGCGACATCGACGCTTTGGCAGCACTGAAAGAGCAAATGGAGAAAGAGAACAAGTAATCATCACTTGTAATCCATACCGAACAGGGAGGGTGCAACGCACGTTGCACCCTCTTTTTTATAGATTCAAGATAGAAGTGCAATCACAGCGTCCCCTTCCTCGCCTTCTCGGCTACGCTCCGAAGACGATGGAGGGGACGCTTTTTTTGCTTCCGATGGTTTTCCTGCAACGGAACGTTTGGGGAATAGTGGATTTATGCCTACTTTTGTCACCCCATGGAGAAATTTGAAGTCAACATATTGGGATGCGGGTCGGCACTGCCAACCGTCAAGCACTACCCCAGTTCACAAGTAGTGAACATCCGCGAGAAGCTGTTCATGATTGATTGCGGCGAAGGGGCGCAACTGCAGTTGCGCAGGTCGAAACTGAGGTTCACCAGCCTGAACCACATCTTCATCTCCCACCTGCACGGTGACCATTGCTTCGGACTGATGGGCTTGATTTCCACCTTCGGCATGCTGGGGCGCACAGCTCCCCTTCACATCCATGCGCCGCAAGAGTTGGAGACGCTGCTCACCCCTCACCTGGAGTTCTTCTGCAAAGGCATGGACTACGCCGTGGAGTTTCATGCCGTGGACACCCGGAAGGCAACCTGCATCTATGAAGACCGGTCCGTGAGCGTCTACAGCATACCTTTGCTGCACCGCATACCCTGTTGCGGCTTCCTCTTCGCGGAGAAGCCCACGCCGAACCATATCCGCAGGGATATGATTGACTTCTACCAAATTCCTCTCTACGAGCTGAACCGCATCAAGAACGGGGCGGACTACACGTTGCCCGACGGCACTGTCGTCGCCAACAACCGGCTGACACGGCCGTCAGACCCACCCCGGAAGTACGCCTACTGCTCGGACACCATCTACAACCCTTCCATCGTGGAACAGATAACGGGAGTGGATTTGCTCTTCCATGAAGCCACTTTTGCGTCGGACAAGCTGGCCCGGGCCAAAGAGACGTTCCACACGACCGCCCGGCAAGCGGCACAAATAGCGTTGGACGCCAAGGTGAAACGACTTGTCATCGGGCATTTCTCCGCCCGATACGACGACGAGAACCTCTTGCTCGAAGAGGCTCAAAGCGTGTTCCCCAACACCCTTTTGGCCAAGGAAAACCTCTGCATCAAGCTATGACCATTCGTTTAAAAAGTCTAAAAAGCGGATGCCTAAATATAGATTATTCCCTACCTTTGAAGTCTAACAGACAAAGAAAGCCATCCACAAGGAAATGAGTGCCAAGGACGAACAAGAACTGATAAGAGACCTCCACTGCCCCGAAAAGCAGAAAGAGGCATTCGCACGCATTGTCAGCCAATACAGCGAGCAGCTCTATTGGCAAATCCGGAGGATTGTGCTCAGCCACGATGACACCAACGACCTGTTGCAGAACACGTTTCTGAAGGCATGGGTCAACATCGACAACTTCCGCGGTGAGGCAAAACTCTCTACATGGCTCTACCGCATAGCCATCAACGAGACCTACACGTTCCTCAACAAACAGCAAAGCCAAAACGCCCAGTTGGTGGACGACCCCGAAGCGACACTCATGGACAGGCTGGAGGGCGACGGCTACTTCGACGGCGACCGCGCACAGCTGCTCCTCCAGAAAGCCTTGCAGACCTTGCCCCCCAAACAGCGCGCCGTATTCAACCTGAAGTTCTACAACGAAATGAAGTACGAAGAGATATCCGAGATACTGGGTACCAGCGTGGGGGCACTAAAGGCATCATACCATCACGCGGTGAAGAAGATAGAGAATTACCTGAAAGATTCTTTTTGAATTTAAACCTTTTGACGCATCATATATCTAACTAACAAAGAAAGAAATAGACCACTATGAAAGAAGAAGATGAAATAAAGAGGTTGTGCGGCAACGGAAATCCGTTTACCGTTCCCGAGGGCTATTTCGAGACCTTCAGCAAACAGCTGATGGAGAATCTGCCCGAACACACTAAGGTGCAAACGCCCAAGCGCGTCTCATTCTACAAGAGATGGAGACCGTGGATTTGCGCGGCGGCCGTGGTAACAGGCCTGTTCTTCGGCAAGGTGTCGCTCGACTACACGGTATTCTCCGACAATATGGGTGAGGCCGCGCTGAGCGACAACATCTCACTGGATTCCGACGCGAACATCGAATCCATCTTTTCAAGTGCCATGATGGACGACTATGCCATCTACTGCTATCTGACGGATGCTGAATAATACAAACGAGAGGGGTAAAATGAAACGGATTATCACAATCAGCGTACTCTTGATAGGCTTCTGCCTCCATGTCTGCGCCCAGGGAAGACCGCACTTCTCCAAGGAGGAGTTTCAGGCCAAGCAGAAGAACTATCTTACGAAAAAGGCGGGACTGACACCCGAAGAGGCCGAGAAGTTCTTTGTGCTGTATTTCGACTTGCAAGAGAAGAAGCGCAAGATGAACAACAAAGTCAACAAGATGATTGACGCGGCCAAGAAGCAGAGTAGCCACGAGACGAACTACGGAAGCATGGTGGACCGCATCATCAACTCACGCATCGAAGCGGACAGACTGGAGCGCAGCTACATCGCCCAATACAGGAAGTTCTTGTCCGACAAGAAGATTTATAAGCTCATCACTGCCGAGATGACGTTCCACCTGGAGTTGCTGAAGGAGATGAAAGAGCAGCCGCGGCAACGCGACCAACGGAACAACCGCCAACGCCGCAATCAGCAGACACGGCAAGGTACGGAAGTCAGTCCCATCCAAGCGAACCCGTTGGAGCCATTCAAACGTTAACGATAGAGCAAGAGCCGAAGCGTCACAGCAGAGTGACTTTCGGCTCTTGTTTTTCTTATTCCTATCCACGCTTGTTTACAGCCCCTTCCGCTTGGCCTCGTTCCAAAGGTCGTCCATCTCTTGGAGCGTCAAATCCTTCAGGTCTTTTCCTTCCTTGATGGTATGCTCCTCCAGATAGCCAAAGCGGCGGATAAATTTCTGGTTCGTGCGCTCCAACGCGTTATCCGGATTGATATGGTAGAGGCGGGCCGCGTTAATGAGACTGAAAAGCACATCTCCAAACTCGGCTTCGGCTTTTTCCTTGTCCATCCGTTCCACCTCAGTCTGGAACTCCCCAATCTCCTCCTTCACCTTGTCC
>CAVFNZ010000056.1:0-14499 GCA_963624095.1 Clostridium sp. CAG:217
ACCCGTTCACCAATTCCGGTGATATCCGTTCAGTCCGTTGGTGATTTTCAGTATCCGCGGCAAAGTTAATACTTCTTTCTTAAACTCTCGCCCGTAAGGGTATATTTCAGTGAAAACGGCACGTTCTACTATGTGATGGACTTCATCGATGGACAGAGAATTCTCACAATGTCGCACAATGTCGGAAATGTTGTTGGCACATCCATTGCAGAATCGTCAACAACCGAGAGGAAGCGGTTCTTCGCTGCAAGACAAAGTTTTATGAACACATTACAAGGCGGTTCTTCCACATTGATTCCATGCTATTTCGAAAGCAGTTTCCCGAAGATGCCCAAAAAGTTTGAAACGGTCTCCTTGCTCTCTACCGGTATCCTGATGGACGTTTGACCCGTCTTCTCATCCTTTTCGACAATGGAATCCACCAAGCGGGCAGTGGACTCCGGAGACTTCAAGACTTCCGCCAGGCCGGACAGGAATGAAACGCCCTGCGCCACCAACTCTTTTGGCTCAACGGCTCCGTTGGCGGACGTTGTGCCTGTCGTCCGGCTTTGACCTGAAGCATCTCCCTGTTCCGCAGTTTCCGCTCCCGTCTTCCCTTGGGGAGTATTGGCCTCTTCCTTTGGCTCAGACCTTTCGGATTCAACACCGAATTCCACATCCGATTCCTCTTCCGGGATAAGGAGATTTGTCTCTTCATCGGGAGCGGTCGTTTCCGGTTCCGGTTCCGACACATCGACAGAGAGGTCTCCGTCATCGTTCTTTTCGGGCTCTTCCGTCATTTCGGAGATAGCTTCCATCATACGGTCGAACTTGTTGTCGTCGACGAAGACAGAATCTTCCCCGTCGTCCAAAACACCTTCGAACATGGAGGTTTTGAAGCGGAGCTTGCCAAGCATCTCTTCCTCAAAGGAATTCGGTGCCACAAGGTTGATGACCTGTATGTTGTTCTTTTGTCCGAGGCGATAGATGCGCCCTATGCGTTGCTCCAGTACGGCGGGATTCCAAGGCAAGTCGATGTTGATGATGGTGGCGGCGGACTGGAGGTTCAAGCCCGTGCTGCCGGCATCCGTTGAGAGGAACACCCGACAGGCCGGTTCGTTCGCGAAGTTGTCCACCATATCCTTGCGTTTCGCGGACGGTACACCTCCATGGAGATACTCGAATCCGACCTCCTTCTTCTCCAGCTCCATGGCGATAAGGCGGGTCATGCGTTCCCATTGGCTGAACACAACCACCTTTTCGTCTTCTTCACTGATGATGTCGCTGATGATGTTGATGCACTCGTCCACCTTGGTGTCGTACCTGGTTTTCTGGTCCAGTATGTAACTGCTGTCGCAAATCATTCGCATTTGCGAAAGCAATAACATCAAGCGTTTCCTGTCATTGTCGGACAGGAAGTGAAGCCTTTTCCATTTTTGCACTATCATGCCGACCTGGAACTGGAGTTCTCCGTGTATGGCTCTTTGTTCCTTGGTCATCGGCACAAAGAGGTTCTTGTCCATCCTCTCCGGCATCTGTAGCCTTACGTCCTTCTTGCGCCGACGTATAAGAATGTCGCTCAGTTCCCTCTTGATTTCGTTCAGATTCTTATAGGCCAGCACTTTTCCCGTCTCGTCCGTGATGATATGGTTCTCCTTGAACAGATGGTAGGGCGCAAGCCGGAAATTATCCACGAGCTGCACAATGGAGTAGAGCTCGTCGAGCTTGTTTTCGAGCGGCGTGCCTGACAGTATTACGGAATAGTAGGAATCGATTTTCCGGCATGCCCGCGCGATTTGTGTGTTCCAGTTCTTCAGTCTTTGCACCTCATCCATGATGAGCATGTCAGTCTGTAGCCTGCCAAGTGCCTTGATGTCGTTGGCCGCACTGTTGTAGGAGATGATTTTGTATGGTTCCGGGCGGTTATACGCCTCTCTTCTCTTCAAATGGTTGCCTTCAATTACATAGACATCCGCCTCGGTGAACTTTCTGATTTCGCTGCGCCACTGATACTTGAGTGACGTGGGGCAGAGAATGAGTACCGACCCCACGAAACCTTCTTTTCGCAAGAGCTCCGCAGTACCGATGGCCTGAATGGTCTTGCCAAGTCCCATCTCATCGGCGATGATGGCTTTTCCGGCCTTCGCCGCAAAACGTATCCCTTCTTGTTGGTAAGGGTAGAGGTTCGCTTTCAGCAGGCCGTTGATTTTCTTATTGTCGTAAGTTTCAACAATTGTCTTCCGTGCCTGTTTCTCGCGGACATCAACAATAAAATCAAGGGTATCTTTGTAGCATTTAAACGTGTCACTTATTTCGTGCGCTCGGGTGAGGAATGAGCCAAAGCGCGCATACGCATCCTCTTTCAACACTTTGTCGTCATCGAAGAAGTCTTTAGCGAGCCGTTCATAAGCCTCTTTGTTGTCAGACCCGATACGTATTTTCACGCGTCTCTCCCCTCGATAGGAAAGGTAGACGGACGTGTAGGACGGGATTTCATGATGCACGCGCACCCCTTTATGGCCGGCCAGGTAATTCTTCACGGCTTCAATATGCTTGCACGTGCCAAGTCTGGATGTCTTGAAATCCAGGCACGAACAATAGTTCCACTCGCTGGATTCCCCACGGTACACCACCTTGTACTCGTTGGACGTGCGAGGGTTGCTTACCACATATTCTCCGGGAAACAGTTTCTCGTCGACGCTACGGGTAGCGAACTGTTCTGTCAGTGACGCTTGTTGGCGCAGCTTCACCTGCCACTCCTCCATGCTCATGCCGACCGGCTTGACGGAGTAGGAGAGCGTCGGCTTTTTCTTCTTTGTGTTTTTCTTGGTGGACGTTTGTTTGCGTTTTTTGGCAGTCCCGTTTGTTGAGGTATGCGGTTCGTTGTTCTTGTTCATACTTGGATGTATTTGTCACCCTCCAATCATGCGAAGGAGGTTCAAAAAGACTTATGGCTAAAGCCCTTATTTGATGATGCGGTAATAGTCGTCCTTGCGTGGTTTCACCGTTTTGGGCTGGGACGAGGCGTAGCCGAGAGAGAGAGCTCCGACTCCCATCAATCCGTCGGGCAGTCCCCATTCTTTCATCAGTCGCTGACCTTCGGGTGTGGCGAACATAACGTCCTCGCGGTTGATCCAGCACGACGAGAGGCCGATGGAGTGGGCGGCAAGCATCATGTTGCCGAGGACGAGGCTGCCATCCTTCACGTTGTTGGGGTCGTCCTCACGTGCGAGTACGATGACGATGGTGGGCGCTCCGTAGTAAGGGTCACTGGTCGTTCCCATCGCTTCGGCGTTCATCCGGCGAAGGAGGTCGCACGTCTCCGCGTTCTGCACAGCCACGATGAACGGTTCCTGCGAACCGTGTCCGGTAGCAGCCCATGTGCCGGCTTCGAGCACGGCAATGAGTTCGTCATCAGTAATTTGTTCGGCTTTGTAGCGGCGGATGCTTCTGCGCTCCTTGATGGCTTTTAGTACTTCATTATTCTCCATATTCTTTTTATCTTTTAATGTTACTAACTAAAATGCGTGCGTGGGGAAGTCGTAAAATCCAACAAGCCTCCCCTTGCAGCGGCAAAGGTAATGATAATAACGGGAAAACGGGAAGTTTCCTGTATTTCCTTGCCTGGCCTAATCTTGAAACTCCCAGTCCAGCCATTCTTCGAAGGAGAGGAGTTGAATCCGTTCGGCTTCCTCCTCGGATATTTCCACCAAGGCGTCGTGCAGACGGGCTCTCTCCAGAATACGGGCCGCATTCTCGCTGTAGAAACGCATGACATCCCGTTTCATCTCCAGCCAGGGACGACCTTCCGAGTCGTCATCGATGGCCATCATCCGTCCGATGTTGTTGAGGATAAGTCCCTCCGTCACCGTGCCTGGTTCTTCAGAGAGGGTCAGATAAGAGTCGCCATTGCAACCTGTGTAGTATCGTTGTGCCATTTTGTGTGAGAAATCGTTTATGTTACCCCGCCGCTTATTTGGCCGGCTCTATGTCGTAAATCTGTTTCATGTAGTGTTTGGTGCCCATGCCGTCGTGGTGGTCGGTGAAGAGGGTAGTGTTGGTATCCAACGCGTCGATGGCCGACATCTCGGTGTCGTTGAGACAGAAATCGAAGATGTCCAGATTCTCTATCATACGTTCCTTGTGCGTTGTCTTTGGGATGACGATGACGCCGGTCTGTATCAGCCAACGAAGGGCGACTTGGGCGGTGGTCTTGCCATACTTATCGGCAATCTCCGTTAAGGTGGGGTTGGAGAACATCCCGTTGCGACCGCGGGCCAAAGGCGCCCAGGCCATGGCGCGTGTGCCGTACTCCTCCATAAAGTGACGCACCTCGCGACGTTGTTGGAAGACGTGCATCTCCACTTGGTTCACCATGGGGGCAATCTCCATATTGGTGGCCAAGTCGATGAGGTGGTCTGGGTAGAAGTTGCTCACGCCAATGGCGCGCACTTTGCCCGCCTTGTAGGCTTTCTGCAAGTCGCGGTAGGCTCCGTAGATGTCGCAAAACGGCTGGTGAAGCAACATCAAGTCGATGTAGTCGGTCTGCAGTTTGCGCAGACTCTCGTCGATAGACTTCATGGTCTGTCCGTCGCCATAGTTGCAAAGCCATACTTTCGTCACGAGGAAGAGCTCGTCGCGCGGAATGCCGCTTTTCTTACAAGCCTGTCCCACACCCTCTTCGTTATGATAGATTTGCGCGGTGTCAATCATGCGATAGCCTACACTAAGCGCTTCGCTCACGCAACGTTCGCACTCGTCCGGTGTCACTTGGAACACCCCGTAGCCCAACCGGGGCATCTCCACACCATTATTCAATAGAATCTTTTCCATAATCCGTATTTTTAGTATATCAGCAGATGGCTCTGCCTTAGATTCCACAAATGTAATCGAAAACTTTTATCGAAGACCTATTTATATAGAGACTTTTTTCTACTTTTGCAAAACTTATCAGAAGCAACTGAAGAATAAAACAAAATAGAGTATGTTCAGAACAAATACGTGTGGAGAACTGAGGCTCTCCGATGCAGGAAAGACCGTGACCCTGTCCGGTTGGGTGCAACGCTCGCGCAAGATGGGAGGCATGACCTTCGTTGACCTGCGCGACCGCTATGGTATCACCCAGTTGGTGTTCAACGAGGAGGTGAACGCTGACCTCTGCGACCAGGCGAACCATTTGGGACGCGAATATGTGATTCAGGTTACGGGTAGCGTCAACGAACGGTCGAACAAGAACCCCAATCTGCCTACCGGCGAGATTGAAATCATCGTGGATAAACTTAACGTGCTGAACACGGCCATCACGCCGCCTTTCACCATCGAGGACAATACCGACGGGGGTGACGACATCCGCATGAAGTTCCGCTATCTGGACTTGCGCCGCAGTTGCGTGCGCAAGAACCTGGAGCTGCGCCACCGCATGACGATGGAGGTACGCCGTTACTTGGACAGCAAGGGATTCCTCGAAGTGGAGACCCCGATGTTGGTAGGTTCCACCCCGGAAGGCGCGCGTGACTTTGTGGTGCCTTCGCGCATGAATCCCGGTCAGTTCTACGCACTGCCGCAATCACCGCAAACCTTGAAGCAGCTGCTGATGGTTTCCGGTTTCGACAGGTACTTCCAGATAGTGAAGTGTTTCCGCGACGAGGACTTGCGTGCCGACCGTCAGCCGGAGTTCACCCAGATAGACTGCGAGATGAGTTTCGTGGAGCAGGAGGACATTATCAACATGTTCGAAGGCATGGCCAAGCACCTCTTCAAGGAGCTTAGAGGCGTGGAACTGACAGAGCCGTTCCAACGTATGCCTTGGAGCGATGCCATGAAGTACTACGGCAGCGACAAGCCGGACCTCCGATTCGGCATGAAGTTCGTGGAACTAATGGACATCATGAAGGGACACGGATTCTCGGTGTTTGACAACGCGGCCTACATCGGCGGTATCTGTGCCGAGGGAGCGGCTACCTACACCCGCAAGCAACTCGACCAGTTGACCGAGTTCGTGAAGAAACCGCAAATCGGTGCCAAGGGCATGGTATACGCCCGCATCGAAGCCGACGGCAACGTGAAGTCGAGTGTAGACAAGTTCTACCCGCAAGAGGTGCTACAGGAGATGAAGAATGCCTTTGGAGCCAAACCGGGTGACTTGATATTGATACTGAGTGGCGATGATGCCATGAAGACGCGCAAACAGCTGTCCGAACTCCGTCTGGAGATGGGACGCCAGTTGGGCTTGCGCGACAAGAACAAGTTCGCTTGCCTGTGGGTTGTGGACTTCCCGATGTTCGAATGGAGCGACGAGGAGAACCGCCTGATGGCTATGCACCACCCGTTCACTCATCCGAAGGACGAGGATATTCCTTTGTTGGACACCGACCCGGCTGCCGTGCGCGCTGACGCCTATGATATGGTAGTCAACGGCGTGGAGGTAGGTGGCGGTTCCATCCGTATCCACGATGCCAAGCTGCAGGCCAAGATGTTCGAGATTCTCGGTTTCACTCCCGAACGCGCCCAGGAGCAATTCGGCTTCCTGATGAACGCCTTCAAGTACGGAGCTCCGCCTCACGGAGGTTTGGCCTACGGACTGGACCGCTGGGTAAGCCTGTTTGCCGGTCTTGACAGTATACGCGACTGCATCGCCTTCCCGAAGAACAACAGCGGGCGCGACGTGATGCTGGACGCTCCCGCACCACTGGAGCAGAAACAGCTTGACGAGCTGAACTTGATTGTGAAACCTGTCGAGAAATAAATTAAACCTGTCACAATAACGGAATCGCCCCGACTTAGTTAAGCCGGGGCGATTCTGTGAATACCCTTTCAGTCGATGAATCGCTTGGTGAGCCCCTCGAACTCATCAATACGACGGTCGCGCAAGAAAGGCCACCAACGGCGGACACTCTCCGAGCGTTCCATATCCACGTCCACAACCAGGACTTCTTCGTCCGTATTGCCCGCTTGCGCCAATAGTTCACCTTGCGGGCCGGCAACGAAGCTGTTGCCCCAAAACTGTATGCCGTTGGTCTGACCCGAAGGGTCGGACTCATGACCCACACGATTGACAGTGACCACGGGTAGTCCGTTCGCCACGGCATGACCGCGTTGTACGGTAATCCAGGCTTCCAACTGACGGGACTTCTCTTCGGGAGTGTCGGTGCTCTCCCAACCAATGGCGGTAGGATAGATTAACAACTCCGCTCCGCGGAGTGCCATCAATCGGGCACCTTCGGGATACCACTGGTCCCAGCAGACTTGCACGCCCAATCTGCCTATCGAGGTCTGGATGGGGGTGAATCCCAAGTCGCCCGGAGTGAAATAGAACTTCTCGTAGTAAGCGGGGTCGTCAGGTATGTGCATCTTGCGGTACTTGCCGGCCATGCTTCCGTCCGTATCGAACACCACCGCGGTATTGTGGCAAAGTCCGGGCGCACGTCTCTCGAACAAGGAGGTGACAAGTACCACTCCGTACTTACGCGCTAACTCAGAGTAAAACGCAGTGGACGGGCCGGGGATGGATTCCGCGAGGTCGAACTTCTGAGTATCTTCCGTTTGGCAGAAGTAGAGGGAATTGTGCAACTCTTGAAGCACGATTAGTTGCGCCCCTTTCCGGGCGGCTTCGTCTATGTTGTCGGCGAGTTTCCGCATATTCTGTTCCACGGACTCCACGTTGGATTGTTGTATGAGTCCAATCTTTATAACTCTCATAATATCTAAGTTTTCTTGTTTTCAATCATTTTCCTGTAATGCACCGGCGGGATACTGCATCGTGACACAATGGAGCGAGCCATGCTGTTTGATGAGTGCCCGGCAGTCTATCCCCACCAACTCATAACCAGGAAAGGCCTGCGTCAACACCGCCATCGCTTCGGCATCGTGAGAGGGCTGGTTGTACGTGGGGAAGAGTATTGCATTGTTCATTATCAGAAAGTTCGCATAGGTAGCAGGCAACCGTTCTCCATCCTCGAAGATGGCATCTGGCATGGGCAATGGGAGAAGGCGGTACGCCTTCCCGTCCGTCGTAGTGAAACTCCGCAATTGCTGTTCCATAAGCTCAAGTTCGGAGTAATGCTCATCATTGGAATCCGTACATTTCACATAGACAATGGTGTCGTGCGGGCACAGACGGGCCAGCGTGTCAATGTGGCTGTCCGTGTCGTCTCCCGCTAAGTAACCATGGTCCAGCCAAAGGATACGTTGGAGATTGAACAGCCGTTTCAGCTTTTCTTCAATGCCGGAACGGTCCAATGTCTCGTTGCGGTTGGGTGCCAACAGACAGGTAGAGGTCGTAAGCAAAGTTCCTTTTCCGTCACTCTCAATGGAGCCGCCTTCCAACACGAAGTCCAAACAATTGCGATAGTCGCCGTGCAACAAACCGGAGTCGAACAACCGGCCGTTTATCTGATTGTCGTAGTTGGCGGCGAACTTCATGCCCCATCCGTTGAAACAAAAATCGAGAAAGAGCAATCCCTGTCCGGTACGCATGGTGATAAACCCATGGTCGCGAGCCCAGGTGTCATTCGTCGCGCATTGGAAAAAACGGACATTCCGCATCGGAACGCCAGCCTTTTGCAAAGCCGCCTCCACCCGGTCAGGCTGCGGACTCACTATCAGCAGTCTCTGCCGCAAGGCTATCTCGCGGGCGATGTGCAGATAACAGGCTTCCACCTCATCAAGCATGTAGCTCCAATCCGTTCCTTCGTGAGGCCAAGTGAGTTGAATGAAACTCTGCGACTGCCATTCGGCCGGTAGAAATGAATCCGTATGTTCCATCTCCACGCCGAAATTCAGTTGCAGTGTATGCTCCCGACCGCCTGTTTTTGGTAATCCGACTAATATTCCCATGATTGGCTTATTTTTGTTCTTCCTTAGGTTTACGGTCGAAGAAAGGATTCTTCGACGAGGCACTCAACGGGATAGCCAACACCTGACGGCAACCGGGCAGCCATTGTAGACGCTGTGCTGCCAATCCGACGGAAAACATCACCCGTGTGTCTATACGAAGATCCGCCGCAGTGGCACAGGCGGAGCCGACGGCAATGCCCAAGTCGATGGAATTGAGGGCGCAAGGTGCACCGGCAGGACGCTTGGCGCACGCATCGTATCCACAATGTCCGCAGTTGAGTCCTTGCGGTTGCTCGCGCGTACCTATTATAATAATAGCTTCGGCGGAAAGAATGTTGTCCGCATCGCGCAGGAAAAACTTCATGCCATTCTCATCAAAGGTGGCTCTCGTCTCTTGACTCAGCCGTTGTATCTCTTCGCCCGTGACAACGGCCATTTCGATGATGTCTACACCTTTTCCCTTAGGGGCTGTGCGGGCGGCTGTCATTATCTGTCGGGCTGCTTCCAACACGGAATCGTGACGTATGTCTCTTTCGTTCTGTATCATAAATCTTAATTCTTTTGTATGTAAAAGCTTCTACAAAGATAGCCCTTTTCCGCAAAACGATTGCGGTTTTGCGTGGATAATACGCTGTTTGCCCCCCGAATGAATGACAAATTTCCTCTTTCCTTGGTCAGTTTTGCAAAAATAGCTACCTTTATCGGCCATTTAGAAAGGACGATTAGCATGATAAGAATTGACAACGCTTGCATCAAATATAATGACAAAACTTTGTTTAAAGGTCTCTCGCTACACGTGGCGAAAGGAGAGACGGTCTGTATATCAGGCGAGTCGGGGAGTGGCAAGACCTCTTTGCTGAGGGCTCTTTTGGGATTTGTGCCATTGGCGGAAGGTACCATCGAGCTGGATGGCATCACCCTTAACGCACAGACAACAGAGAAGATTCGGCGGCGCGTGACATACATTCCACAGGAACTTTCGTTCCCCACAGAGTGGGTAAAAGAGATGGTGATGCTTCCTTTTGAGCTGAAAGCCAATCACTCATCGGTGTTCTCGATAGAAAGATTGTTCGAAAACTTCCGATTGCTGGGACTGAAGGAAGAACTCTATGAGAAACGGGTAGGGGAGATTTCCGGAGGACAAAAGCAGCGCATTATGTTGGCTGTCAGTGGTTTGCTTGACAAGCCCGTCTTTGTGGCGGACGAGCCGACATCGGCTTTGGACGCGGAGTCGGTACACAAAGTGCTCGCTTTCTTCCGGCACCGGGCGCAGAACGGACAAACACTCATTATGGTTTCGCACGACAAAGAACTCTCTGCCGGATGCGACCGCATATTCACTTTACATTAAAATCCGATGGATACGATAGATATAGGTTATTTGAACTTGGCTGTGGGATTGCTTTTGATGGTGATTCCCATCTATTTCTTATGGAAATTCAAGACCGGACTGGTGAAGGCTACCATCATCGGCACACTGCGTATGGTTGTGCAGCTGTTTTTCGTAGGACTCTACCTGAAATACCTGTTCTACTATGACAACCCATGGATTAATGCCTTGTGGGTCGTCATCATGGTGATAGTGGCAAGCGAAACGGCACTTACCCGTACGCGGCTCAAACGTTCCATCCTTATGGTCCCGGTGAGTGTCGGTTTCCTCACGGCTTCCGTGCTGATAGGATTCTATCTGCTGGGCTGCATCCTGCAATTGGACAACGTGTTCAGCGCACAATACTTCATCCCGATATTCGGCATACTGATGGGCAACATGCTTTCAGTGAATGTGGTAGCACTCAACGCCTTCTATTCGGGGCTTTTACGGGAGAAGCAGCTTTACTACTATCTCTTGGGCAATGGGGCCACCAGATTTGAGGCGTTGGCACCATTCGTAAAACAAGCCATCATCAAATCCTTCAGTCCGGCCATCGCCAACATGGCGGTGATGGGACTGGTGGCACTACCGGGCACCATCATCGGTCAGATATTGGGCGGCAGCACGCCGAACGTGGCGGTCAAGTACCAACTGATGATTATCGTCATCACCGTCTCGGCCTCCATGCTGTCACTGATGATTACCATCGCGTTGGCTTCCCGCAAATCGTTCGACGCTTATGACTGCCTCAAACAAGTGATGATAGAGAAAAAAAACAATAATTAGCCTTGAGCCAACGGATAATCCAAAAACTTTTTCTATCTTTGCAGCGGATTATAGTTCGTAGAACATTGTGAAAATTAAGGAGATTGTGAATGCCCTTGAAAGGTTCGCACCCCTGCCATTGCAAGACGGATTTGACAATGCCGGCCTGCAAATAGGATTGACAGAGGTGGAAGCAACAGGGGCTTTGTTGTGTCTGGACGTGACCGAAGCGGTGGTGGATGAAGCCATCGCCTTGGGATTTAATCTTATCGTTTCGCACCATCCGTTGCTCTTCCATGGATTGAAACACATCAGTGGAACAACCTACATCGAACGCTGTGCGCTGAAGGCAATCAAGAATGACATCGTCATCTATTCGGCGCATACCAATCTGGACAACGCACAGGGTGGAGTGAACTTCAAGATTGCCGAGAAGATTGGTCTGCATGACGTGAGGATTCTGTTGCCAAAAGAACAGGAAACCACAACGGGCAGTGGGGTCATCGGCATGTTGGATGAACCGGAAACGGAACTGGATTTTCTGAAAAGGATAAAGAAAACCTTTGAAGTGGAGTGCCTCAGACATAACAAATTGACCGGCCGTCTCATCCAAAGAGTGGCTCTTTGCGGCGGGGCTGGCTCATTCCTGCTGCCCGAAGCGATGAAACGGGAAGCAGATGTCTTCATCACCGGTGAGATAAAGTATCACGAATTCTTCGACTATGACCGCAATATGTTGGTGGCGGAAATTGGGCATTACGAGAGCGAGCAGTATACAAAAGAGCTGTTGGCGACCATTATTTCCGGAAAATTCCCGACACTGGAAATAGAAATGACCAAGATAAATACAAATCCTATAAAATACCTGTAAGAAACTATGGCAAAAGAGACAAAGAAAGATCCTCAGGATTTAACGGTAGAGGAGAAGTTGAAAGCACTCTACCAATTGCAGACAATGCTTTCTGAGATAGACAAGATTAAGACTTTGCGCGGTGAACTTCCACTCGAAGTGCAAGACCTTGAGGACGAAGTGGCAGGTCTGACCACTCGCATTGAAAAGATTAACGCGGAAATAGCTGACCTGAAGAATGGCATCTCCACAAAAAAACATGAGATAGAGGAGGCGCGCGCTTCGGTGGACAAATACAAGACTCAACTGGACAACGTGCGCAACAACCGTGAATATGACGTACTGAGCAAAGAGATTGAATTCCAAACACTGGAGATGGAGTTGTGCGAGAAACGCATCAAGGAGTTCTCACAGGCTATCGAAAACAAGACCGCTGAAATCGAGAAAAGCCAAGGACTCCTGAATGAGCGTAAGCAAGATTTGGACGTGAAGAAGTCCGAATTGGAAGAGATTGTTGCCGAGACCAAACAGGAAGAGGAGAAGCTCCGCGAGAAAGCCAAGAATCTGGAAGCCACTATCGAGCCCCGTTTGCTGCAGGCCTTCAAGCGTATCCGTAAGAACTCACGCAACGGATTGGGTATCGTTTACGTACAGAGGGATGCCTGCGGTGGTTGCTTCAACAAAATTCCGCCCCAGAGACAGTTGGACATCCGTATGCGCAAGAAAATCATCGTTTGCGAATACTGTGGCCGCATCATGATAGACCCTGAATTGGCTGGCGTGCAAACGGTTCAACCCACGGAGACAAAGTCGAAGAAAGAGAAAAAGGAGTAATCTCCTTCCACAAACAAGTCTCAAGCTAAAGCGAGCGAAGGATAGGACTCATAGAAAAGCGTATTGCTATTGTTGGGGAAATTCCCAATATTCCGTTCTGAGACTTGGAAACCAGAACTTATAAGAAGGTCGTTTCGTGTTTCCTTCAGTGGAAGTCGAAACGGCCTTCCTTATTCATAACATGGAGTAATCCGGGATATCCGGCAAGAAAACGTAACTTTGGTGTTCATAGTCCATCTTGCAGCAATAGTGCTTCAGTCCGTTGCTGACAATCAGATAGTCTACCTTCAACACCAGGTTGTAATTGGAAATCTGCGTGAACACCTTTTGGGTGATTTCAATATGCGGAGCCTTGTACTCAACAATCATCTTAGGACTCAATTCTTTGGTATAGAGCACTGTGTCGCACCGCTTTGGCATGCCATTGAGCGAAAGTGAGACCTCGTTGCCCATCAGTGATGAGGGAAAATGCTTGTGCTCGATAAGGAAATGCACGAAGTGTTGGCGCACCCATTCTTCCGGAGTAAGAGCGACATACCGACGACGCAAAATGTCAAAGATTGCATTCTTCCCGTTGCGGACAACAATTTTTGTCGGATATGGTGGTAGGTTTAACGGAGACATTTATTAAATTTGCAATTGAACACAGAGTTTTTTGACTACAAAGCAAAATTACTACAATTATGAAGACCAAACAAGAAATCGTAGAGAATTGGTTGCCAAGATATACCAACCGACGTTTGGAAGATTTCACTCCTTACGTATTGCTGACGAATTTCAATAACTATGTGGAGATGTTCGCCCA
Source organism: Clostridium sp. CAG:217 (assembly GCA_963624095.1). GTDB lineage: Bacteria > Bacteroidota > Bacteroidia > Bacteroidales > Bacteroidaceae > Phocaeicola_A. The sequence continues at coordinate 13,441 of CAVFNZ010000056.1, forward strand.
AATGTTCAATGCGGAAGTGATGGGTAGAAACGCCAATATGATTTCGGCGCAAGCCAACGATATCACCATCATCAATTTCGGCATGGGAAGTCCCAATGCGGCTACGATTATGGACTTGCTCTGTGCCATTGAACCCAAGGCTTGTCTCTTTTTAGGGAAATGCGGAGGATTGGACCAAAAGAACCAATTGGGTGACTTCATCTTACCGATAGCCGCCATACGGGGCGATGGAACATCGAACGACTACCTTCCACCCGAAGTGCCTTCACTGCCGGCCTTTATGCTTCAACGTGCGGTCTCCACCGCACTACGCGACAACGGGCGCGACTACTGGACCGGCACTGTCTACACTACCAATCGTAGGATTTGGGAACACGACGAGTCTTTCAAACAGACATTGAGAAAAACACGCGCTATGGGGGTGGACATGGAAACGGCCACACTGTTCAGTGCGGGTTTTGCCAACCACATACCTACGGGAGCCTTGCTGATGGTGTCGGACCAACCAATGACACCGGATGGAGTGAAGACTGAAAGGAGCGACAAGATGGTAACGCAAAAGTACGCTCAAGAACATTTGCATTTCGGTATCGAAGCCCTGCGACAGATTGTAGACAAAAAGAATACGGTAAAACATTTAAAATTCGACTGGTAACAACGCCATGGCCAAAAAAGAGATTACAGCGGACGACATCCTCAAGGAGCTGCAAAGCAAACAATATCGTCCCATCTATTATCTGATGGGAGAGGAGTCGTACTATATTGACAAGATATCCGATTACATAGAGAAAAACGTCCTGACGGAAGAGGAAAAAGAATTTAACCAGACTGTGGTATATGGCAATGACACGGAAATAGGCAGTGTCATCACTGCCGCAAAACGATATCCCATGATGTCGCCTTACCAAGTTGTCATCGTCAAGGAAGCTCAGAACTTAAAGAATATTGACGAACTAAGTTATTATCTACAGAAACCGCAACCATCCACGATCCTTGTGCTTTGCCATAAGAACGGGAAGATTGACGGACGGAAAAAAGTGGCATCGTTGATAGAGAAAG
>CAVFNZ010000056.1:14509-14989 GCA_963624095.1 Clostridium sp. CAG:217
GTCGGTATTCTGTTCGAGTCGAAGAAACTGAAAGAGGCCATGCTGCCGTCATTCATTACCGATTATCTGAGACGAAAAGGCTACGGCATCGAGGAGAAAGCCGCCTTCATGCTGTCTGAGTTTGTCGGCTGTGATCTTAATCGGATGGTGGGAGAGTTAGAGAAACTCATCATTACACTGCCTCAGGGTGAAACACGCGTCACACCGCAGAGTGTGGAAAAAAATATAGGCATCAGCAAGGACTATAACAACTTCGAGTTGAAGAACGCACTGATAGAAAAGGATGTGTTGAAAGCTAATCGGATAATCAATTATTTCGAGAAGAATCCGAAATCGAATCCAATACAACCCACATTGGCCTTGCTTTTCAGCTTCTTCTCAAATTTGATGTTGGCCTATTATGCCCCCCAAAAGTCCGAAGAGGGGATAGCCGCCCAGCTTAGTCTGCGTTCTACTTGGCAGGCCAAAGAGTATATCAAG
>CAVFNZ010000057.1:0-8470 GCA_963624095.1 Clostridium sp. CAG:217
ACCGGCTTTCAAATAGATGAACAGGTTACTCATCTTGTGCTTCACGGTAATCGGCACAGCACTCTCGGAAGGCGTGACACTTTCAGTCTTCCCCCACAGGAAATCGCTGGCTTTGTAGTCCGCCTCAGCACTTTGGTCCGACTTGACGGTGAACGGATAAGCCGAAACGGAAGAGACGCTTGACGCGTAAGGATAATAGCAATAGAAATCCGCCTTGGTCGATTCATCTTTCCAATAGATAGTTTTATCGGGAGTCCATGTACCCGAATAGGAAAATCCCATGTTATCCACATGATTGTCTGTTGCCGCCAAGGTGCCAGCCGTCCCGTTACTGAAGTTTACAACGTAGAGTCCAACCTTGTCGCCCTCCTCAAAGGCGGCATCCGTAGCCCTCGTCGACAAATTCGTTGTGATGTTAATAGGCACCTTCAAAGTGACAACATCAGGGTCTACATCCCGCACGTCACCGCCATCTGCACATCCGACAAAAAGGAGCGAACTCGCAAATACACAATACATTAACTTCTTCATAAGTAAAACATTTAAGAGATTAAAAATGGCCCGCAATTCCCCAGACGGATAATAACAAAAAGAAGGGCGTGGGAACTGTTTCAATTCATTATTGGTACAGAGGTATCGCCAAACACCCATCAGCCAAATAATAAACAGCCCACGCCTTTACGATATACGCATCCCCCTACACAGGGGTAAGTGTATACAAAAGAGGTGAGCGTTTTATTGTCTATTACTCTTAACTGATTGAAAATTGGCGATTTTCTGCACCAGAATAATATCACTAAAAACGCTCTTCGATATGTAAGTGCCTTATCTCAACTTCTTGCGAAGAATCGGTAAGACATCGCAAAGATATTTAAATAATTGAAATTACCAACAATGTATCTCCATATTTTTCTGTTCTTTTGCCACAAAGCAGTATAAACCGGTTGCATTGGACGATAATCCATGGGGTCATTTTTATTCTATTCGCATAAAACATGGATCCGTCCGAAAACCTGGAGGCAAGCGACAACAATAAGAAAGAAGCCTTATCGCAACACTTTGAGGGTGAGAGATAAGGCTTTACAACTAAAAGTTCGGAACCGGCTACATGCGGCCACGTCCGCCACCGAAACCGCCGGGAGGAGGTCCGCCAAAGCCGCCGGGGCCTCCGCCGGGACCGTCGAAACCGCCACCGCGGCGACGCATGTCGCGCATGTGTTGTCGCGCCTCTTTACTGCCGAAGATGTTCAGACGATAGATGAAGTGGAGCATGCAGTAACTGTTGATGCTGTTATATTCCGTATCCCTGCGTTGCGAAGCGGAGATGTTACGGCTGATGTTGCTCTGATTGTGCAGGATATCGAATACCTGCAACGACACGGTAGCCGCATTGCCTCTGAGGAAGTTCTGCGACAGTTGGGCGTTCCACACCAGCTCGTCACGGTTCATTTCCGCTGAGCTGTATCCGCGGCGGCAACTGTTGGAGATGCTCGTGGAGAGGGTCATGCTCCAAGGAAACTGGATGTTCGACTCCGCCCCGTAAGAGAAGTCATAGGTATTCATGTTGTTGTTCTTTTGCAGAGAACTGCGTACACGGCTGTGACTGATGGAGCCGTTGATGTTGAAATCGAACCAATCGTTGCGATAACCTCCGCTGAGTCGTTCGCCCAGCGTCAGGTTGCGTGTGGTATTCTTCAGCGCATCCGCATTGTTCTGGCTTAGGAAGCCCACCATGTTGCGATAGCTTGCCGTCGTGAAGGCGTTGTATGAGAATTTCTTGTTCCTTGGCAAGGCGGACGAAAACGCGAAGAACATATTCGTGTCCCAGTTGCCGTTGATATTCTCGGGTTGCGTGGTGCGTCCACCGGTCTCACTGTCGTAGGTCACCTTGTTACTGATGCTGTTCAGCGTGTTGGAGAAGCGGAGGTTGACGTTTACGCCCTGTTGGCGGTCAGCGTTATAGGTATCGAACTCGAAGCGCAACGAGTTAGTGAACGATGGCTTCAGTCCGGGATTACCGCGCGAGATGTTCAGCGGATTGGAGTCATCGGTCACGTCCAACAGGTCGGACATGGAAGGTTGGCTTGTCGACCCGCGGTAATTGATGTTCAGACGGGTTTGTTTGGCAAAGCGGTAACGGAATCTCACCGTCGGGGTGAAGTTGGTCACCGAGCGGTTGACCACAGTGTCCACCCTACCCTTGATGTAGCTCATCTTCGAAGTCTGCGGCATCAAGGTGACACCCAGATTCAGCTGATACCTCTCGCGGATGAAGCGCAGGTTGGCGGAAATCTCGTGGATGTAGTTCTTGTACTCGGCAAACTTGCTCTGTTCGGCGTTATAGTTATCCGGGTCGTCATAGCCGTTGGGCAATGTGGGGAACGAGAAGTCACCGATGTCATAGGTAGAGCGGTCACTCTTGGAGTATTTGTAGCGGTATTTGTAGCTCAGCTGCAGGAATGTGGCACGCCACAAAGGCTCGCTGTAGGTCAACTGCGCCGAATAGTCCCAGTTCTTTGTGGGGGTGGTGATGAACCGGTTGGTATTAGCTACCGAATCGACCATATAGTAGTTGATGCGCGATTGTGAAATCTGTTCGTTCTCGTTGTTGGTGTAGCCAGCCGACCCGCGCAGGGTGATGTTGCGACCGGTGTTGCTGAGTTTGCGGTTGATTTGCAGCTCACCGTTAAAGGACTGCGACTTGCCGTCGCTGTTGGAGAGGTTGGTCTGCCTGTTGACACGGATGGAGGAGAGCGATTCGTCGTCCAGTTGGTTGATGGGGTCGGTGATGCCATCCTGGTAGGGGTCGGCATTGAAGGTAGCCGATTGCGAATTGCCGCCGCTCCAGGAATCACCGATGGAGAAGTTCGGACGGAAGATGATGTTGGTCATGGTGTCCGGTTTCCACTCCAAACGGAAGTCACCGTTGAATATGGTGCTGCGCGAGAGGTTTACGCCCAAGGAGTTGCTGAACGAATTGCCCGACTCAAGGAAGGTTTCCGACGCGGTCTTGTTGCGGCGGTCGTTGTAGTTGTAGTTGTAGCTCACGTTTCCGCCAAATTCCACTTTACTGGAGGTAAGCGCGAAGTTGAATCCGGCCTCCTTCTTGGTAGTGAGTCCGTTGTTGCCACCGAAGCCGCCGCCTCTACGCCCGAATCCCGCCTCGCCGGTGTTGTTCATCGAGCCGATGGCGGTAGCCTGTTGCGTATCGGTGAAGCGGTTCACCATCAGCTTGGCGGAGTAACGGTCTTCGGTGCCGGCAGCCAAATCGGTGTTGCCGAACCAACCCTGTTTCATGCCTTTCTTCACGGTGAGGTCGAGAACGGTCTCTTCCTCGCCATCGTCAATACCCGTGATGCGGGCCAGGTCGGACTTCTTGTCGTAGGCTTTCAGTTTATCCACCATCTCCACCGGCAGATTCTTCATGGCCATCTCTTTCTTGTTGCCAAAAAACTCTTTTCCATCGACCAATATCTTGCTGATTGTCTTTCCGTTCACGGTAATGTTGCCTTCCGAGTCCACCTCCGCGCCCGGGAGCTTCTTCACCAACTCTTCCAATGCGGATCCTTCGGGCACACGGTAAGCCGAGCTGTTGTACACCAAGGTATCTTCCACCACCTGCACTTGTGGAGCTTCCGCCGTCACCACAGCCTCTTTCATCAGGATGCCGTCGTTGTAGAGCGAGATGCGACCCACGTTCACATTGGGTTTGGAAGCCGTCAGCCTCAAGGTTTTCCATTGCGAGGTGTAGCCCACAAAGGAGACTTTCAGCAGGTATTTACCGGGTTTCACGGCGGGCAAGGCAAACTTGCCTCCTTTCAGGCTCACTTGGCCGTTGACGTAGGTGCTGTCCGGCATGGAGAGAATCTGCACGGTAGCCTGTTCAATAGGGTTGTTCTCTTCGGCGTCCCATACGGTTCCGGACACCACCACTTTGCCGGTAGACTGCGCTTCCAGGGAGGCGACACCGACAAAGGCGAGTAACAAAGAAAAAAGTATCTTTTTCATGCTATTGGTAAGAGTTTTTGGTTTCAATGCCTTTTTGACCGCTACCGACATCGATAGTTTAAACAAAGAGATGCCTAAAAAGACTAAAAATCGATAAATAGGGGAATCTTATGGACGAATGCGAGGATAGAGTTGATAATCGGAGAGATTCCGAAACAGCGTTTCAATATTTTGTTATACCTTTGCGCTAAATTAAATCGCAATATGGACAAACAGGAAATCATCATTTCAGAGAGTCTGGAGCAGAGTCTCGCCGCAGCGATGCGGCATGTCGACTTCGACAAGGTTTTCGTTCTCACGGACGAGCACACCGACCACCTATGTTTCCCGCTCCTCCACTCCTTCGGTTCGCTGAAGGGCGCACGGCGGATTGTCATCGGGGCCGGTGATGTCCACAAAACGATAGAGACACTGGCTTCCGTGTGGAAAGAGCTGAGCGAGCACGGGGCAACCCGCCATTCGTTGCTCATCAACCTGGGAGGAGGCATGGTGACCGACCTGGGAGGCTTCGCGGCTTCTACCTTCAAGCGCGGCATACCGTTTATCAACATACCCACCACCCTGTTGGCGATGGTGGACGCTGCCGTTGGCGGCAAAACAGGCATCAACTTCAACGGACTGAAGAACGAAGTGGGTGCGTTCGCTCCGGCCGACAGTGTCATCATCGACGCGGAGTTCCTCAAGTCACTGGACAAGGAGAATCTCCGCTCGGGCTATGCGGAGATGCTGAAGCACGGCCTCATCAGCGATGCGGGTCATTGGGCGGAGCTGGTCAATTTCGACCTGGCGTGTCCGGACTATGCGGCTCTTCAGCGTATGACAGGTCAGTCGGTGCAGGTAAAGGAACGCATCGTGGAGCAAGACCCGAAGGAGAAAGGCATCCGCAAGGCACTGAACCTGGGACATACCGTAGGCCACGCCTTCGAAAGCCTCGCACTGGAGCAAGGACAACCCCGACTGCATGGCTATGCGGTAGCGTGGGGGTTGGTGTGCGAACTCTATCTCTCGTGTGTCAAGACCGGATTCCCGAAGGATAAGTTACGCCAAACAGTGCAGTTCATCAAGGACAACTACGGCGTTTTCCCGTTCGACTGCAAGCAGTATGACCGACTCTACGAGTTCATGACGCACGACAAGAAGAACGAGTCGGGCAGCATCAACTTTACACTCTTGGGCGAAATCGGGGATATACGCATCAACCAGACCGCCACCAAGGAGGAGATTTTCGAGACGCTCGATTTCTATCGCGAAACTATGGGATGCTAAGCGGAGGAGGCCGCGCAATCGGCTCACGACGCTCCGCCAGCACTTACATATATAATAAGGTATAAACAAAAAAACTTTCACATCATGTCGACACAAGACTTCAAGTACCATGGACTGAATGAACAACAAGTAAACGAGAGTCGCCAACAATACGGCCCCAACCTTCTCACACCGCCCAAGAAAGAGTCGGTGTGGAAGCTCTACCTCGAAAAGTTCAAAGACCCCATCATCAAGATACTGCTCTTCGCAGCCTTCCTCTCATTGGTCATCTCCATCATCGAGAATGAGTATGCCGAGACGATAGGCATCATCTTCGCCATCTTCATGGCTACGGGCATCGGGTTCTATTTCGAATACGACGCCGGAAAGAAGTTCGATTTGCTGAACGCTTCCAACGAGGAGACACCCGTCCGCGTAATCCGGGACGGAACGGTTCGCGAGATTCCCCGCAAGGATGTGGTAGTGGGCGACATCGTGATGTTGGAGAACGGCGAAGAGATTCCCGCCGACGGCATTTTGCTGGAGGCGGTGTCGATGCAAATCAACGAGTCTTCGCTGACGGGAGAACCCATGGTGGAGAAAACGACCACCGAGAGCCTGTTCGACAAAGAGGCCACCTATCCGTCGAACCAAGTGATGCGGGGGACCACGGTTGTCGACGGACACGGCATCATGGAGGTAAAACTGGTAGGCGACGCTACCGAGATTGGCAAAGTGGCCCGTCAGGCCACCGAGAAGACAGAGGAAGAGACACCGCTCAACATCCAACTCACACGTCTTGCCAACCTGATAGGCAAGATTGGCTTCATCGTGGCCGGACTCACCTTTGTGGGATTCGTTTCGCACGAACTCTACATCTTCTTCCAGACCAACGAACTCACGGGTTGGCACCAATACATGCAAGTCATACAGATTGTACTGAAATACTTCATGTTGGCCGTCACGTTAGTGGTAGTTACCGTGCCCGAAGGACTGCCCATGAGCGTCACGCTCAGCCTGGCCCTGAACATGCGACGCATGTTGGCCACCAACAACCTGGTGCGTAAGATGCACGCCTGTGAGACCATGGGAGCGGTGACCGTCATCTGCACGGACAAGACGGGAACGCTGACGCAGAACCGCATGCAGGTGTACGAGATGAAGTTCTATGGACAACAAGCGGACGGCACGATGAATCCGGCGTTGACCGACCGCATTGCGGAAGGCATCGCCACCAACTCCACGGCCTACCTGAGCGACGCTGAAGGCGGAGAGACGAAAGGCGTTGGCAATCCCACAGAGATTGCCTTGCTACTTTGGATGAACGGCAGACAGCAGAATTACTTGGCCATCCGCAACGAAGCACCCGCCTTGGACCAACTGCCCTTCTCCACGGAACGGAAGTTCATGGCGACACTGGTACGATCACGACTGGACGGGAAGAAGGTAGTCTATCTGAAAGGTGCTCCTGAGATAGTGATGAAGAAATGCGCCAACGTGACAGTGCCGCAAGGTACGGCACCCATCGCCACCTTGCAGTCCGACATCGAAAGGCAACTGCTCACCTACCAGAATATGGCTATGCGTACATTGGGATTCGCCTACAAGGCAGTGGACGAAGAGACGGCCGATGAGGTAACGCCACTGACGGAAGCCAACGACTTCACCTTCCTGGGTGTGGCAGCCATCTCCGACCCTGTCCGCCCCGACGTGCCCGCCGCCGTGGCCCAATGCCAGGATGCCGGCATACAGGTGAAGATTGTCACGGGAGACACACCGGGCACCGCCACGGAGATTGCCCGACAGATAGGTCTTTGGAAACCGGAAGACACGGAACGCAACCGCATCACCGGAGTGGACTTCGCCGCACTGAGCGACGAAGAGGCATACAACCGCGTGATGGACCTGAAAATCATGTCGCGCGCACGTCCTATGGACAAGCAACGCCTCGTGCAGTTGCTACAGAAACACGGAGCCGTAGTGGCAGTGACGGGCGATGGCACCAACGACGCTCCCGCGCTGAACCATGCGCAGGTGGGACTGAGCATGGGCGACGGCACCTCCGTTGCCAAAGAGGCGAGTGACATCACGCTGCTCGACGACTCGTTCCGCAGCATCGGCACGGCGGTGATGTGGGGACGTTCGCTCTATCGCAACATCCAACGCTTCATCGTGTTCCAACTCACAATCAACCTGATAGCCATGTTCACAGTTCTGATAGGCAGCTTCCTTGGCACGGCCATTCCACTCACCGTCACCCAGATGCTGTGGGTTAACCTGATTATGGACACGTTCGCCGCCATGGCCATCGCCTCCATTCCACCCAGTCAGGATGTCATGCGCGACAAGCCCCGCAAGAGTACGGATTTCATCATCACACCTTCGATGTACCGCACCATCATCGGATGCGGTGTAGCGTTCATCATCGTGCTGATGGCCCTCTATGGTTACTTTTCCTATACAAATCAGTTGGATGTGCGTGGACTGACCATCTTCTTCACGGTGTTCGTCCTGTTGCAGTTCTGGAACCTCTTCAACGCACGGGTATTGGGTACTTGTCACTCCGCTCTCACCGGTTTCGCCCACAACTACGTGTTGCCCTGCGTCGCCTTGGTTATCCTTATCGGCCAGTTCGTCATCGTACAGTTTGGAGGCGAGGTGTTCCGCACCACCCCACTCGACTGGCAGACCTGGTTGATAATCCTCGCCGCCACCTCTCCCGTGTTGTGGATTGGTGAAATCTATAGACTAATAAAGAGAGTAGCCCGGAAGTAAGCGGTTACTCCACCTCCTCAAAATCCACATATTCGCCTTCATCCTCGCCAATGAGCTTCCGCTTGTTGGCGGATGTGGCGTGTGGTTGGCGGTCGTGAGCGGTAGTGTCCGAGCCCGTAGAACCATCATAGTCCGTATCGTAGTAACTTTGCCGACGGCTATCGCGCCGGCGGAAGAGACCACCGAAGAGGAAGGAAAGCACTCCCCTCACGATGGAAAAGAGGATGACAAACCCGATGATGAACAATATGAATAGACAACCTAATGCATGCATATCTTGAATTGTTTTCCTTGATAAAGTAGCAAAGAGTGTGCCACACGATAAGCGGTGGCGGTTATTTGGCGCGCTGCGTCAGGGCTGAGAGCAAGACGTACCACACGATGACGGCAGCCAAGCCGCTGATACCCAAGAGGGACAGCAAGGGGATGCAGACCAGCAGGA